>JABXJS010000215.1 GCA_013538855.1 Herpetosiphonaceae bacterium | reverse complement strand
CGGTTCCTTTCTTGGTTGGCACCACAAAGGATACCGCACGATTCGGCCGCCACACCGTTTACCCTGGCCC
Organism: Herpetosiphonaceae bacterium; assembly: GCA_013538855.1. GTDB lineage: Bacteria > Chloroflexota > Chloroflexia > Chloroflexales > Herpetosiphonaceae > OHK22. Next base: position 17,925 of record JABXJS010000215.1, on the reverse strand, counting down.
CAGGGAGTCCTGTGATCTACTGAGAATCGTCGTCGATTCTTGGTGGCGCAGCACCACCTCGACATTGAAGCGCTGAGATTTGAGCCACACATAGAGCTGGCGCACATCGTCAACCACCGCCTGCTTGAGCTTAATCGTGTGGTAGCGGCGGCCTGGCTTGCTCCCATCGCCAGTATCAAATACCGGATCGCTGTAGCTCGCCGCAGCCGCAGGAAAGGCATACAGGCGCAGCGCCTTCCCGTCAGCAAGGTGCAGATACACCACACCTGAGACTGGCTGAACCTCTAACGTGCACGGCTGATCAAGCCGATAGGTCTTGGTCTTCTTCAGTCCCAGCGCACGCTCGGTGACTCTGAGCGTGCGGCTCGTGGCGCTGAACACCAGCAGCGTGGGCCGCTGCGTCACAATCAGCAGCAGTGGCAGTGCAAAGACCACGAAGGGCAGCTTGCCTAGCAGCGCACGAGCCGTGAAATCGCCACCGCGCAGCATCAGCACAATCAGCACAACCAGCACCAGCCCACAGATCAGCCGCACACCTAGATCAGGCAACGTTTTGATGGTAAAGGTGCGCTTATCGACCAAGAACTGCACATCATGGGCATGCACGCCTGTGCCCCTGTGGCGCTGAATGCGTCTGTGGTCAGGCAGATCTTCCGCAGATGCGCTCGGCGCAGGCTTGGTCGCAGCAAACAGTGGGTCAGCGGGCGCTGACAGCGCAGGAGGTGGAGCGGAGGAGTCAGCATCGAGCGCCAGCGTACAGCCGTGGGCTTGCAGCCAGCGCTGAATGCGCTCAATATAGTCGCTGTTGATCCGCGCATAGACGTTGAGATCAGCGCCTTGGGTGGTGCGGCGCACACGCGGATCAGCGCTCAGCAGCGCCCACAAACGATGTGTGTGTCCGCGAACGGTCGTCAGCACCACTGCGGCGGCGGCCTGATCAATCTGCACAGCGGCGATCTCGGGCCAAGCGACATGGATGGGCTGCGGACGCAGACGTAGCCCGGCAGGCCAGATCGTCACCTGCCGTGCCGTGGCATCAAAGCTGACGAAAGGGCCGCGCATGCGGTGCTCCAGCACGGTGAAGGCCAGCCCAAGCACCACGAACAGCGCGGTCACGAGCACGAACACCGAGCGCTCGCCGCTGGCAACTGCCCACAGGCCAAAGGTAAGGCACGCGTTGAGGCCAAAAAAGACGCCGTAGACTTGCCAGGGCCAGCGCTGCTGCACCACGAGCTGCTGCGAACCAACCGATTTGAACAGAAGGGCCATACGAAGTGCTCTCTTTTCAACTGCTGAGAATGGAGACGAGTAGTTTTTCTACGCAAGGTGCCCAGATTTGTTTAAGCTTCTTTGTACCACGTCGCCTAAGCGATACGCCATGGCAGGTATTGGCTGGAAGCTTGGCAAGCCACAGGCTGCGCCCTGGACCCGCGCTCAAATTCCAGGTCTGCAACGATTTAGGGCACGGCTCTATCCGCTACCTTCCAAGCACCCTTGAGCGGGTGCTTTGTGTATGCCCAGCAACACCTAGCCTGGCAGAGCAGCACAAGCTGTCGGGGATGACAATTGTCATGTCATGGGGGGATAAAGTGGTGACATGAGACACTACTCCAACCATACCAGCTTTGCTAAGATGCTCAGCATCACCGGTCAAAATAGTGAATACCTGTTGCAAGTTTGTGTCGCCGCACAAGCCCAGAAGATACGCGCAGACACTCCACCGCGACCACGCGCATGAGTGCCTGCAAGTATTTTGCACGACCGCTTGCACTGTCCTGTAGCGCCTGCCGCGCAGAATCGTACAATCGCATCGTAGAGAAAGACAGGTCCCTATGCTACGAACGGATCGCCGCACCAACGCTCACCGTCGCTGGATCTCGATCTGCCTGCTGGCCGTGCTGGGCACCGCGCTTGGCTGGCTGCTGCTCGCCCCGCTGCTGCCAGACAGCGCCACAGATCAGGTTGAGCGGGCCTGGAGCTATAGCCACACAGCCGCGAGCTACGCCTTCGAAACAAGTGCGCTTGTCACGACGCATCCAACCAGCATGGTCAGCAACATCGGTCGTCAGCCAGCGACCCATCCGCTGTACGTCAAAGGTGAGGTTGACCAGTACGAAGAAGCGCAGCACCTGATCATCAAAGGCTATCCGCTTGCCCAGCGCTATGTTGAGATGCAGATCGCCAATGGGCAGGCACGTGGGCGCAGCGGCCCCGATCAAGCCTGGCAGAGCATCGACAGCAGCACCGATCTATCACACATCTCCGGCGATGATCCGCTAGGGCTGATTGCGGCGATCGAGGATGTACAGATGGTGGGCGACAGCGCCGACCGACACTACACGTTTAAGCTCAACGGGCCACGCTACGCCGAGCACATGCGGGGCTTGCTCGAGCAGAGTCTGCGTGAGCAGGGGCGGCTGCCAGCAAATCAGCGGCTGGCGGTCGCCGATGTCTATGTCAAGATGCAAGCGAGCGGTGCGATCTGGCTAAACAGCGACGGCCTGCCAACGCGCATCGAGGCCCAGATCAGCTTTCCGGCAGCGCCAAACGCGCCCGAGTGGTACGAGGCACGCATCATCACCACCTTTGCCGACTGGAACACGCCGCTTGGCGCAACAGTTGCCCAGCTATGGCACAATCCGCGTCAGCTGGCGCTGGCGCTGGGCCTAAGCCGCAAAGACCTTGGCAATCTCAGCATCGGGCTGGGGCTGATGGGTCTGCTTGCCCTCGCAACAGCGTTTGTGCTGCGCAACCGCCAGTCGCGGCGGCTGTACACCGCGCTCGCGGGCATGACCATCGCCGCGCTGGTACTCACGCCGCTGCTGCAAAGCCAGCAGTCGTCGGCCTTCGCGGCCAGCCAGCCAGCGGCACCAGCTGCTGCGCCAGCCACATCAGCCGCGCCAGCGTTTAACCCGCTGGCAAACCCGCTGGAGCAAGCCAGCGCGGCAGCAAGCCAGCGCAGCATCGCCGGGCGCACCACCAGCAGCAGCGTCAGCGCCGACCCGAACTGCACCAATGGCTACGATGACGGCGACGGGATCGCCGCCGATATTGAGTGCAACGAGCTTGGCACCGACCCCGCCGACCCAGACACCGACCACGACCTAATCAGCGATGGCGCAGAGATCAAGGGCTTCACCGTCAGTGGTAAAACCTGGTATCTCAACCCGCTCAGCTCCGACAGCAACGGCGACGGCGTGAGCGATGTGCTTGAGTGTCCCACGCTGCAGGACATCAGCGCCAGCACTGGCGCAAAGACCACTGCCAGCGGCACGACCTGCGCCGACAGCGATGGAAACGGCGTGCCCGATGCCTACGACTACGACGATGACGGCGATGGCGTGCCCGACAATGCCGATGCCAACTCCAACGCCTACCTCGGCAGCACCAGCAGCGGCTTCAGCAACAAAGAGTTCAGCTATGCCGTGAACCTGCCCAGCAGCCTCACGATGAACTCGCTGTTCGTGAACTTCCAGCTGCGCCCAACCAACGCCGACCTGCTGTGGCAAAACGGCAACGTGCTCGACTGGCCGCACCAGGACACCGAGGGCCAGATCACGCGCAACAGCGACACGACCTACTACGAGTACAACGGCGGCTCAGCCACCTACTCCGACTCCAGCAATGTGGACGATGGCAACATCCTGATCAAGCCCGTGCTGGAGATTGAGATCCCCTACGACACGCAAAACCCCTCCGGCGGCCTGCCGCGCAACGCAGGCTATGCCAACAGCACCAGCGTGATCACCGGCTACAGCGCGCTGGACTGGCTGGATACCGCCACACTTGCGGAGTACGGCATTAGCTACAGCCAGGCCGACGACGGTTCCACGCTGCTGCTCTACGTGCCGCTCACCACCGTAGAGGACAGCGTTGGCTCGACACCGGTGGCGCTGGGCGGCAGCATGTACTACGAGCCAGGCAGCAGCACCTGGGGCCAGAATCATACCGTGCGCCTGGCCTGGAACGTGTATGCGCTGATCGACACCTGCGATACCAGTGCCAAGCCCGACGACACCGAGTACAGCGAGTGGTGTGCTGCCGATGAGACCGAGCACTGGACCAGCACCAGCGAGAATCTCATCCAGACCTACTACGAGAATTTCTACGTGACGGCGCTAACCGCCTGGGAGAACCACGGCGTCGAGCTGTCGATGTTCGCCCAATCCACGGCCACTGCCAACTACGACAGCAAGCTCTGGGGCTTGGCCGACAAGGTCGTCAGCGACTACATGGCGGGCAAGCTGGAGAGCGATGGCTCGCGCATGACCGCGCACGACATCGACAGCCATTTCAGCAACTGGGGCATCAGCGGCATCAACACCGAGGAGCTGACGCTGCCAGATGCGATGCAGCTCAGCTATGTCGCCGCCATCACGAACTCGCTGTTTCTAGAAGAGACCTTCCCAGCGGCTACAGCCAACGACATCGAGACCGTGCTCTACGCTGGCGAGGAGACCTACCGCGCAGCCGCGCTGAGCAGCATCAGCACAAGCAGCACCGCCGTAAGCCTGGATTTGTCCAGCGAGTCGCTCAACACAGTAGCCACCACTCACTGGAGCGCCTTCACCTACGATGGCACCAGCTGGGCTGACACCGACCTCAACAGCGCCGCCAGCGCTCTGGAGAGCGGACTGGCGAATGTGTTCAGCGACAGCGTGCTCAGCACCATGGTTGATGGCGAGACGATCTCAGACGCCGCTGCGGCGCAGGCCGGTGCAGTGTTCCTGGCCGAAAACTACTACCTCGGCATGTACTACGGCGATCAGGCCACGGTGGCGATCAACGGCACCAGCATCGGCAGCACGACTGTCTCCAGCAGCGCCGCTAGCACCACGCCAGCAGTGACTGCCGTAGAGACCATGATCACGCTGATCGCCGACTACTACAGCGACTCGCTGGTGGTGCAAGAGATCGACAGCGACCTCACCGCGATGACCACCGGCGCAAAGCTGGCCTCGTCGCTCAGCACCATTCTGGAAACCTTCGGCGACATCGCTGACGGCAGCAGCACCTCGACGCTGATGGAGTTGCTAGTGCAACTGACAAACTACGCCGAGAGCACCGATACAACAGTTGTCAGCGCACCGCTGCTCACCGCCATCACCGCCGCCAGCTACGTCGGCCGCAGCCTCACCGCCAGTCTAGATCACAAGGCCGACCTCCAGTCAGAGGAGGTGTGGACATCGACGGTGCTTGAGTATATCAACACCAGCTGGAAGGCCGTCGGGTTACTCCAGAGCACGACCGAGCTGCTCAGCCAGACATCTAAGTTCCAGAACCTCTTTACGACCGCTGCAGAAGCCCAAGAGTTTGCCAGCGAGATGGACAAGGTCGGCAAAGTATTTACTGTGGTCAACTTCGCGATTAATCTAGCCACAGCCATCATCCCCTTCGCCATGGCAGTGTCCAACGGCGATATCCAGCCCGGCACGGTCGCCTTCAGCCAGCAGTTCAATCTGCTGGTGGCGGCAATCATCTTCGCCATCGTGCTGCTGGTGCTTGAACTAACTGGGCTGGGATTCATTGTCTTAATCCTCGATCTGATTGACTTTATCCTGGCGATTATGTGTGAGAGTGGCGACTATGGCGAGGAGTCATTTGTCTGCACCGGCCTCCAAGAGACAATTGTCTCGTGGATCGCCAACGCAATGAGCGACTACCAGCTGATTGTCAATCTCAAAAAAGAAGATCGGCTGGAGATCAGCATCGACTCGATCAGCGTGGATGACAGCAGCGGTGCAGACGGGTTTGTGGCTGGAAACAATCTGACAGTGGTGATGAACCTTGTCTCCAAGCTCTATCCAGTGCGCACCAATGGCGAAGACTACAAAGATGGGCCGGACCTGAGTGATGCGCTCAAAGATACCAAGGTTGAGTACAAGCTCCAAACGAGCGAAGCCGCTTTTGCGGCCAGCAGCATCGCCTGGACCAAGCTTGCGGGCAGCTATCGCAAGTACTACGATATCTACGAGAGCGAGTTTACCCGCTCTGGGACGGCCAGTCTGAGCAAAGCTGGCATCAACAAGCCGCTGGGGCTGTATCTCAGCGAGCACATGATCGCGAGCGTTGAAGAGTGCGCCTCGAACTTTTTCGAAGCCTACTTCGGCACATCATCGTGCCGCTACTATGACAATGAGTTCGACCAGACCTCACACTCCTACCTTGGCGACGACCTCGTCTTTGATGTGCTGCCTGCCAGCCTCAGCGACTTTCTCAAGCTAGCCTCCGTCGGCCAAAACAGCTACCGCCTCAGCTGGGACACAAGCTTCCCAACCCTCGTCGATGCCGACGGCGACGGCCTGATCAGCCAAGCCTTCGGCGGCCCCGACCCGAGCGACAAGAAGGCCGACACTGACGGCGATGGCCTCTCGGACTACTGGGAGTACGCCAACGGGTACGACATGGAAGAGTCCGATGCGGACGGCGACGGGCTGTACGACTACTGGGAGGCGCTCTACAGCACCGATCCGGCCCACGCCGACAGCGACAGCGACGGCATCTCCGACGGCCTGGAGGTATACCACCCAACGGCGATCAGCCCATTCGATAACACCACGACGACCTGGAGCGGCGGCTGGATGTTCACCTACGACAGCAATGCCTCCACGCTGGTCTCATCGGACCCGGCGGCCAGCGACAGCGACGACGACGGCATCATCGACAACTTCGAGCAGGTGTACGGCTTCAATCCCAATGCGCCCTCGGCCTTAAAGGTGCTTTCGCTCGATAGCCAGATTGACACACCCGCCTATCCTGGCGTCGTCGGGCCTGGCGACCAGATCAGCTACAGCGCCACCATCACCAATGAGCTTGACCTGCGCACCGCCCAGGGTGTGCTCGAGGTGGAGCTGCCCAGCGGCACAACAGCCAGCACCACGGTGCTCGACACACTGCTGCCCAACGCAAGCACCAGTGTTAGCGGCAGCCTAACCGCCAGCTCACCGAGTGTGACCACGGCCCAAACCATGACGGTGCGCGCCGGGGCGACGATCAGCACGCTGGATAACGCCGTCATGGTGCTGCCACTCACCTCCAGCTACAACGATGGCTGGGTCTACGGCCACAATGCATCCTGTAGCGGCAGCGCCTGCCCAATCATCAGCAGCAGCAGTGGCTCCGCCACCTTCGACGGCGGCGACAAGCTGACCGTCGCCGATAGCAGCGACTTCGACTTCAGCACCTTCGCCATCGCGCTGGCAGTGAAGCAGACCAGCAGCGGCACCGACAACCTGATCTACAAAGGGAGCAAGGGCTTCAAGCTGTATCTCACCGGCACAACCTTGATCGGCAGCATCTATCAGAGCGACTGCTCCACGCAAAAGACGGTCTCGACGGCCTTCAGCGCCGATAGCACGTGGCACGACGTTGCGCTGAGCTACAACGGAGCGAAGCTCTTGCTCTACCTTGATGGTGTGCTGGCCGCCAGCACCACTGTCACCTCGCTGTGCAACAACGACGAGGCGCTCACCATTGGCGAGAACCTCAATGGCTCCATGGCGGATATTACGCTCTACAATGAGCCACTGGCGGCGGATCAGGTGGAGGAAACCGTTGGCGATCCGCTCTTCACCGCCGATGGCACCTATGGCACATTCAACGGGACCATGTCTGTCGCCTGCTCGGAGCTAGAGTTCACCAACTCCAATGTGATGGTTGGCGACACGTGGGACTTCTGCACCGATACCACGCTGGGCATCCGCGGCAGCGCCTATGCGCCCAATGGCTACAGCGGCGCAGCCGTGTTTGGGCAAAGCCGCATCGACCCGGTGCTCAACGACAACACCTTCAGCATGTCGGGCTGGATCTACCCGGAGAACGCCTACGCCAGCGGCACAAGCACCGACGGCAGCAATGTTGAGCCGACAATCCCCATTCTCGAAAGCGGCAACGCACTGTACTACAACGCCACCCTTGCCGAGGCTCCGCCATCGCTCTACCTGCGCGGTAAGAACGTGCTGGTGCGCTTCGGCCATGCCGACGACAGCAACTACTGCGAAGCCTACACGACCAACAGCCCGATCACCTACAACACCTGGTCGCACGTGATCGTCACCTACGACAACAGCCAGTTTACGCTCTACCTCAACGGCGTCGCCACCGGCACATGGGCCACCAATGGCAAGTGCGCCGGATACGACGCCTACCAGTTCTCGAACTTTGGCAGTGCCAGCCGCGCCAGCGCCTACCGCATCGGCTACGACTTCTCGCCAGCGATCTACTTCGATTCGATCTACGTGACCGGCATCGCCAGCGGTGAGAACGGTGGACAGGAAGCCTACATCTACACCAACGGCACCATCGATGGACAGAACAACGTTATCTGGACGACCGCAGGCAATGTGATCAAAAACACCAACACCACGTATGCGATCAACAAGTGGGCGCATGGCAAGGGCGACTACACCGGGGTCCGCTTCACCCTGTGCGAGCGCGATACCTCCGACAACGCCTGGTGCTCAAACAACGACACACTCGTTGACAGCACCATCAAAAGCGTCACTAGCTCGGTCTACGCCACGTGGCCGACCAACTACTACAAAACCTACAGCGCCGACTTTAGCAAGAACAGCTTCAAGGGCAGCCTAAACTACACGGTCTACGGCGGTGGCTTCAAGGGCATGCTCGATGACCTCTCGCTCTACGACCACGATCTCTCCGCCGCAGACGCCGCCGCCCTCTACGAGCAGCAAAGCTACGGCCTAGACTTAAATTTTGATGAGGCCACCGGCCAGAGCACCTTCGCCGACTCGTCGGGCAACGATGTCACGGTCACCTGTAGCTCCAGCGCTGGCACCTGTCCGGAAAGCGGCCTCGCCGGACGCAACGGCCAGGCGCTGCACTTCGACGGCAGCGACTACCTGACCGTCGGCAGCGAGGGTAGCTTCGACTACACCGTGATGACCGTCGCGGCGTGGGTCAAGGTCGACACCTTCGATCAGAGCTGGCAGGCCCTTGTTACCAAAGGCAACACCGCATGGCGACTCCAGCGCTACAGCAGCAGCAACTTCGCCTCCTTCACCACGAACGGTCTCTCCAATGTCGATCTGGCGGGCACCACCAACATCAACGATGGCAAGTGGCATCACGTCGCTGGCGTCTACGATGGCGCAAAGAAGTATCTGTATGTCGATGGGAAGCTCGACAGCTCTATCTCTGTAACAGGCAGCATCAGCACCAACGACAATGCGGTTATGATCGGCTACAACCCCGAGCGAACTAATCGCACATTCAAGGGCTACCTAGACGATGTGGTGCTGCTGAATAGAGCGCTCTCGCAGAGCGAGGTGCAGGCGCTGCTGAACCGCGCACCTGTGCTCAACATGCACCTCGATGAGGCCTACGGCGACTCAACCTTCGAGAGCAGCGCCTACTCCAGCTATGCCAGCTCGAATATCTACACCGCTACCTGCACCAGCTCGGCCTGTCCCCAGGCGGGCGCACCCGGCCAGATGCGCGAGGGCGTGCTCTTCGACGGCAACGATACGCTCTCGTTCACAGCCGGCGACGACCTCGACCTCGACGATGACTTCACCATCGGGATGTGGGTCAAGCCTACCGATACCAAGTCGTCGACGCTGCTGCGCAAGTCCAACGGCAGTGGCGCAGCCTACAACTACAATCTGTGGACGCTCACTGACGGCACGTTTAAGTTCGACCTGCACCCGTCCAGCACGTGCACATCAAGCGGCGTAGCTCATGTGCAGAGCGCAGGCAAGCTGATCGAGGATCAGTGGAACCACATCATGGTCACCTATGATGCCGATAGCGTGAAACTGACGATCTATCTCAATGGGGCCTACGACAACGACGCCAGCTACGGCAGCACAGCCAGCCCCGCCTGTACCACCGGCACCGTCTTCGATATCGGCCCATCGTTTGTCGGCAGCATGGATGAGATCAGCGTCTACGATAATCGACTCTCATCTGATGAGATCGCGGCGATCTACGAGTATCAGGTGGCCTGGTTCGATGCAACCAGCGAGACAGCGGTTGTCATCGACGCCGCTGGCCCGGAGGTGGCGCTCGACGCCAGCGGCAGCACGCTCAGCGTCGCCGCCAGCAGCTATGTGGAGCTTGGCATCAGCGCCAGCGACGCCGACAGCGCGGTGGCCGCTGTGCAGTATGCCATCAACGGCGGGAGCTACCAAGATGCCACGCTCACAAGCGATGGCACCAGCACCTGGACGTTCAACTTTACGCCGACCAGCGGCGATGGCGCATACACAATCAACCTCAAGGCGACCGACTCGGTCGGCAACGTCACCAGCGCCACGGGCACGCTCAAGGTCGATGCGACCGCGCCGACGATGACGCTGGTGAGCGCCACCAGCGCACGGGCTGCCGCGCCAGCGGCGATCAATGCCACCATTGCGGTTGCTGATCAGCTCTCCCTAACGGGCACATTTGCCGACAGCGGCACGAACGCCAGCGGCATCAACGCAGACACAGGCAGCGTCGACCTGCTCGACTGGAAAGGAGCCTCGGTCAATAATCTGGAGCCGATCAGCCTAGCCTATCCCGATACCAGCGCGGTGGCGCTGCTGCGCCTCGATGACGCGGCCGGCTCCACCAGCTTCAGCGAGGATTTCGGCAGCGGCGTGAGCGCAACCTGCACCGGCACGAGCTGCCCAACCGCTGGCGAGGCCGGATACCATGGCAATGCGCTGACGTTCGATGGCACAAATGACTATCTGACGCTGTCGGGCAGCAGCCTTAACTTGAGCGGCGGCCCCTTCACCGAGGCGGCCTGGATCTATCCAACCTTCAGTGACACGAGCTTCCACGGCGTCATGGGCTACCAAAGCACAACCACCGCTACCCGTGCTCCTAGCCTCTGGGTTACGCAGGGCACCAAGCTGCACGGCGGCTTTGGCGATGGCACCAACTGGAACTCGTTTGTCACCGGCTCGGTGCTCACGCTCAACGCCTGGAACCATATCGCCGCCACATTCGACGGCACCACCTACACCGTGTATGTGAATGGCAGCAGCGTCTACAGCACCACCGCCTTTAGCGGTCGCCACCCGTATGCGGCAACCACGCTGTGGGTTGGCAAGGTCGATACCACGTTCAAGGGCATGATCGACGAGGCCGCGATCTACAGCCGCGCCCTCAGCGCCAGTGAGATCACCGCGATCGTTGCCGGCAACAACTGGCAGGCCGATTACTCGCTGGAGCTGGCCCAGCGGCCAATCTACGGCACCTACACCCTGCGCGGCAGCGTCCAAGATTACGCCGCCAACACCATCAGCACCACGCTCGCCACACTCCAGCTTGATAGCGAGCCGCCGCTCGCCGATCTGCTGCTGGCCGATACAGCGATCACCGCAACGGGCACCGTGCTCAGCGGCGTTGTCAGCGATGTGCCCTATCCCAGCAGCGACCGCGAGCTACACCTCCACTTCGAGGAGGCGAGCGGAGCCACCTCCTTCGATGACGGCAGCAGCAATCACGCCAGCGCCAGCTGCTCAGGCACCGCCTGTCCCAGCGCTGGGCAGAGCGGTCAGCAGGGCAGCGCCCTCAGCTTCGATGGCATCAACGATACGCTGACCATCGCCAACGACAGCGCCTTTGAGGACACACCGCTCACCCTGATGGCCTGGATCAAGCCAACGTGGACGAGCGGCGACCCAACCTATAACCCGGCCATCCTGGGCCTACGCTCAAGCACTGGCTCCGGCACAACCTACAGCTGGCATATCACCAAGAACTATAGCCGCATGGAGCTGTACAACGGCTCGACGGTCGGCGGCGTGAACATCAGCATGAATCCCAACCAGTGGTACCACGTGGCGCTGGTCTGGGAGGATGGCACCTGGACTGGCTATGTAGACGGCGTCGCCGTCGGCACAGTCAGCGAGTCCATCGGCACTGCCACTGGCAGATCGCTGCACATCGGCTCGGCAGACGGCACCCGCGAGTACTTCCCCGGCATGATCGACGAGCTAGCGATCTACGGCCAAGCGCTCTCTGCCGCTGAGATTTACGCCATCGCGCACCCGCTCGACACGGCCGTCGACACAGTCCAGCTGCGCTTCCGCCACCTGCAGGATGCCAGCGAGGCCAACGATGCCGGCACCTGGTACACAACAACGCTCGGCTCTAGCAGCGCGGTCGCGACCACATGGAGCTACACGCTCACCGCTGCGCTCGAAGGCCCCTACCTGATCGACCTGAAGACAAGCGACGCCCTCGGCAACAGCCACTACCTGCTCGGCACATGGTCGGGCAACATCGACACGGTCGCGCCACGTGTGCAGCTCGACTACACCCAGCTCAGCGGATCAACCGCCCAGGTCAGCTGCACCGCCACCGACTATAATCTCACCACCAGCGGCTGGAGCTGCCCGGTCGCCGATAGCTATCGCACGGCCAGCTATGTCAGCGATACCTGGTTCAGCGACTTCTTCGGCTCGCTGCAGCAGCTAGAGCAGCTAACCACCAGCGCCCAGGTCATCACGGCTACCAGCGCCAGCATGACCGCCTGCGACAGCGCTGGACACTGCGCCACTGCGACCAACGCCCGCCCCAGCGGCAGTGCCAGCAGTGCAGGCTCCGCGCAGCATCCGCTCAGCAGCAGCACCAGCGCTGTCGCCGCACAGAGCACCATGCAAGGAGCTGCTGAGGCCATCGGCGCAACCTCCGCGCAGCACCCAGTGATCAGCACGGCGCGCCCAGCTGAGCTGGCTGCACCAACCGCCACCGGCGTCACGCTCACTCTGGCGCTGTCGATGACCATGCAGGGCCAGCCGATCTCGCCCAACACCACCATTCGCACGCCGCTGAATCCGCCGCTCACCGCTCGCTGGGCCGCTGCAGGCGGCGCTAGCCCGGTGACGAGCTATCACGTCACGTGGTATAGCTACGATGCGCTCGGCACAGCAACGCCGGTGTTCTCGGGCACGCTGCCAGCCAGCGCCACCAGCCATGTATTCAACGCCAGCGAGGCCCAGCGCCTGACCGTTACGGTGACGGCGACGACCAGCGGCGGCGAGAGCGCCAGCGCCAGCTTCGGGCCGGTCTACGCCGATAGCCCGCTCACGCCCGCTTATGTCTCAACCACAGCGCCTGCACCAACCGGCTGGCAGGAGACAGCATGCAACGTGCTCGGCGTTGACCGCCGCCTGCCGCAGCAGCTCACACCAAACTCGCCGCTGGATCACGAGCAGCGCTTCTTCGTCACTTGGAACAACTCGGCGCTCCAGCTGGCCTGGAGCGGCGCGGACTGGAGCAACGACGGTGATCTGTTTATCTACCTTGATACCCAGCCCGGCGGCAGCCCGCGTGCCTACAACCCTTACCCCGCCACGATCTCAACGACAGCCGTGCTGCTGCCGCTGATTGGGCCAACGAACCAACCCCAGCCAATGACCGCTGACTTCGTGGTCTGGGTTCGCGATGGCAGCGTCGACGGAGCCAGCCTGCTGGCCTGGAATCCTGGCAACGCCAGCTGGGAGACCACACCCAGCCCCTTCTTCGCCAATGTAGACACAACACGCTCGCCAGCGCTCACCACCCTTGTGCTGCCATTCGCCACCTTGAACATCAACGATCCGGCCAACCAGCCGCTGGCACTCGTCGCCCTAGCAAGCACCAACACTGCGCTCGACATCTGGTCGGCCATGCCCATCTACAACAACGTCAACAGCGCCGCCGTGGTCGGCAGCACTGTCCGCGACAGCGTGCAGCTCTTCACCCTGCTGCGCGCCTACACGTGGCCGCAGCTCGCGCCAGGCATGTGCCCCAGCGGCGTCGATGATCTCGGCCAGCGCTGGCGCAGCAATCCAGGCGACCTGATCGAAAACAACGGTGCTGATATCAGCGCCCAGGTGCAGGCCGATCCGACCGGAATCACCTATGCGCTCTTCCACCACAACCTAATCTTCGCCCATCAGGGCTTGCTGCCAGACCAGACCGACTGGAGCGCCGAGCAGTCGGGCCTGTGCCAGCCGCCGCAGCCCGGTGGCCCACCACCACCCCCAGAGTGTGTGCGCGCCGTCGATGATGGCCGCGCAGCAGGGATGTTCAACACGCACATGGAGCTGGCCCGGCTGTTCAGCGAGGAGCATCCTACGGTCAGCAGCGGCCAGACGATCACCTACACCGTACACATCGTCAACAGCGGCCTACGCCGCGCCGAGGGCGTTACGGTCGAAGCCACCACTCCGGCGGCGCTGCGCTTGCCCGGCGGCCAGATTATTCAGGTGCCCGAGGGCAGCATCTATCAGCAGATCATCCCGATTGGCACACTCCAGCCTGGCGAGACACGCGATGTCGTCATTGTTGGCATTGTCGATCCAAACTTCAATCCACAGCAGCAGGATGATCACGTCCGCCTGCGTGTGCAGGTGTTCGATGAGACGGGCCTGCCCGGACGTCCCTCCGAGGATATGCACATCGATCACGAGCTAGACACAGCCCCGCCGCAGTATGTCGAACTGCAGGCCCCGGCAGGAATCATCGGACAGGGACTGCAAACCCTCAGCGGCTTTGTCGTTGATCAGTCGCCAGTGCCCACGATTATGCTGGAGCTTGACGGTCAAACGTTCACCTGCAGCGATCCGACGCCTGCGGACAGCCGCTGGAGCTGCCCGGTCGATCTTGGCAGCCGCAGCGATGGCGCAAGCATCTCGGTGCGCCTCAAGGCCCGCGATAGCCACGGCCAAGAGAGCGCGTGGTTCAACGGGCCAACCCTCGTCGTCGATACACTCGCACCGTCGCTAGAGCTTGACGCTGCCATCGAGCCGCACATGACCAGAGGCGATATCGGCGGCTACGAGGTGGTGCTCTCCGGCCCGATCAGCGACAACCGCGTCGTTGCCGGCGTCGAGGTCTGCGACTCAAGCCAGGCCACAGCTAACTGTCAGCCAGCTCAGCTCACTCTCGACCCGGCCACCATCACCCGCGAGACCTACAGCTACACCGACACGCCCGCTACGCCGTTGGACTTCGGCAGCACCACCGCCTGCGGCACAAGCGCGCTCACGCGCACCTTTACCGTCGCCGATAGCTTCACCGTCGCCGATCTCGACGTGGGCCTGCTGATCGCGCACCCGTTCCGCAACGATGTGGTGGCGCGGCTCCAGTCGCCCGCCGGCACCACAGTCGAGCTGGTCTCGCACGGCGCAGCATCCGCTAACTTAAACGTGTGGCTCAACGACGCAGCCACACGCTCCGTCTTCATCGACGACGATCTCGCTGACCATCCGATCAGCGGCACGCTGTTCCTCAACGAGCGCCGCCCATTCCAAGATCACCTCTTCCTGTTCAACGGCGAGCAGGCGCAGGGCGTGTGGAGCTTGGCGATCTGCGACCACTACCCCGCTGAGGACGATGGGCAGTACCTTGGCAGCCAGCTACGCTTCCACGCTGCCGTCACCGCTGGCGCAACCCAGGCGACCTGGCGCTATCAGCTGCCGCTCAGCAGCAACAGCGTCTACAGCCAGCCGCTCACTGTCTATGGCTACGATACGGCGGGCAACCGCAGCCAGCCCCTGACGGTCGCACCAGAGATCGACACGCAGAGTCCAATGGTGCAGGTAACAACCACCACGCCGCTCAGCGGCACAGCACCGGTCGGGCCGCTGCGCTTCGCTGGCACCGTGCAGGATGACCATGCCGTGACGCTGAACTTGCTCATCCGCTCACAGTCGGGCCACATGAGCACCGCCGCCATCTCTAGCAGCAATGGCCTGTGGGAGTACACCAACACTGCAATGTTCACGAAGCCCGGCACCTACTGCGTATGGGCGCACGCCCGTGATCTCGCCGATAACCTGACCATCGTTGGCCCGTATGCGCTTCTCAGCACCGGCAGAAGCGCCTACACCATTCACCAAAGCGCCCAACTCGTTTTCCTGCCGCTCGTGCTCCAGCCACAGACTGCCGCGCTGGCCCAAGCCGCTACACCGCCGCTCCGTGCCCAGCAGGCCTCGCCGGAGTTCAGCAGCTTCCAAGAGGTGCTGTTTATCGACAGCAGCGTCTGCCAGTAGCCAACCACAGCGCCCTATTACCTAAAACTGCCGAGCTTGGTGGATTCACAACAGTCCACCAAGCTCGCGGTGTTTCGCTCTGCTTCGTCCCGCTGCTATGGCAGCACGCAGGTTCGTGTTTTTTGGATGGCTAGCCGCCTAGCTTGAACGGCCACACTGGCCCCGCCAACGCAGCACAGCCCCGCCGCAGCGCCCCATGAGCCACGCCCAGCATCCGTGCCAGCGCGGCTCGAGCCATCCCGTGCCGATCACGTGCGCCGCAGCTCCAGCAGCACGCTAGCGCTCGTTGGCCTAAGCCGCCCCGCGCGCTGCGGGCAGCTCAATCGTGAACGTCGTGCCCGCCACCGAGGTTTCAAACCAGATGCGCCCGCCGAGGCGCTTGATGACGCTGTGGGCAAGGCTGAGGCCGAGTCCGGCGCTGCCAGCGTGCTGCGTCGTCTCGATGTTCAGGTGGGCCTGGGCGAAGGCGTCGAAGATACGCTCGCGCACCTGTGGGTCGATGCCCGGCCCGGTATCGCGAATGCTGATCTGCCAAGCCTGCGCGGCGTGCGCCGCAGCCACCTGCACCACGCCGCCAGGCGGCGAGAAGCGCACAGCGTTGTCAAGCACCTGGCTGAACACCTGGATGGCGCGTAGCTGATCGACAGCGACCAGCGCGTCTGGATCAACAGCAAGCATAGCGATGTGCACACCAAGCGCAGCGGCGCTCGCCTGCACAGTAGCACCAGCGCGCTCGAGCAGCGCCAGCAGCGGACTCGGCTCGATGTGAAACTGGGCCTCGCCCGAGCGCACCTGGATGATATCGAGCATGGTGTTGATCAGCTGCGTCAGCCGCTGGCTGTTCTTCTGCGCGATGGCGACGAACTCACGCGACTGCTCGGGCAGCTCGCCGCCCAGGCCCCGCGTCACCAGATCAAGCGACATGGTGATCGAGGTGAGCGGCGTGCGCAGCTGATGGCTGACCAGGCTGATGAACTCATCCTTGACACGCTCGATCTGCTTGCGCTGCGTGATGTCGCGCACCAGCGCCAGCGCCTCATCGGCGGCGCAGGCCACCACGCGGGCCTCATAGTCGCGCGGGGCCTCGGCCACGAGCAGCTGATACTCGCCGAGCTGTGGGCTTTGGGTGTCCAGCGCCTGCGCGACAAGCGGCTGAATGCGCTGGGCCAGCTCCAGTGCGTTGTCGGCGGCGAGCGCAGCTCCGGCGGCAGGCAAAAATTCGATCAGCGTGCCATCGCGGCGCATACGTAGCATCGAGTCCGGCAGCGCGTTGAGCAGCGCCTGATTTTTCTGGATGATGCGCGCGGTCTCTAGGCTGATGGCGATGTGGTTGGCGATGGCGGTGAGGATGCTGACATCCTCCTCGGTGAACATGCCTTTGACGAAGTGGTTGTCGAGGTACACGACGCCAAGCAGCTGGTCGCGAAAGATCAGCGGCGCAGCCAGGATGCTGCGCAGATTATGGGCGACGACGCTGGCCGACCCAAGAATCACGCCCTCCTCGGTGCCGCTGAGGATGATCGGCTGGCGGCTGCTCTGAACGCGCTCGACGATGGTGCGGCTGTAGCGCTCGATCACCAGCAGGTCAGCCTGGTCGCTGTCGCGGCCAGCGCCGAAGACTAGCTCATCGCTCTGCTCTCTCGTGAGAAAGAGAAATGCGCGCTCGGCACCGAGGATGCGGATGATCGCATCGAGCGCGCCACGGGCCTGCTGCTGCGGATCAAGGATCGTGGCGGCGGCCAGGCTCACCTGGAGCAGCGCATCGAGGTGGCGCTGCAGCTGCAGCAGCGACGAGAATGTGGTTGGAGAAGGTGTCGCGTGCAGCGAGCTGGCTGCGCTCAGCGGGCTGCTTTTTGCTGGGTCGGCTAGCTCGAAGGTGCGGCGCACGCGCGCGCCGCGGCCAGCCCAGCCATGGTCGGCGGCGATGCTG
>JABXJS010000033.1 GCA_013538855.1 Herpetosiphonaceae bacterium | reverse complement strand
TGCGCCGAACACCGCCCACCCCACCGAACATGGCACCAGCACCACCGCCACAGCACCACGCCTGAACATCCAGCAGCGGCTGCCTCTGGGCCGCGCAGCATATGCTGAGCGTCGCCTGCGCTGACCTGCATGCGCGTGCTGCCGCCCCGCCCGCACCTGCCAGCAGCCGCGCCTGCCACGCCCGTTTTGCCCGCCCCCGCCACCTGATCACCAGCGCCGCTCTCGGCCCTAGCCCCCGCAACCAGCGGCGCACACCATCAGCGCCGCCCCAGCGCCCCAACGCCGACGCCGAACACCGCCCACCCCACCGAACATGGCACCAGCACCACCGCCACAGCACCACGCCTGAACATCCTAAAAAAACAGCGCCACCTGCACACTGAGTACAGGTGGCGCTGCGGCGAAAATGTGCCGGAGCTAGCGCGCCATGCGGCGGCGCAGACCAAGGCCCAGCAGGCTCAGCAGCAGGCCGAGCGCGGCCCACAGCGACCAGCTAGCCGCAGGCGCGCCGGTGTTGGGCAGGCTCGCCGGAATGCCAGTGTTGGGCAGCTCGCTCGGCGGCGGCGCGGGTGTGGGCGTCGCAGTCGGCGCGCCCAGCGTAATGCGGCCATCGAGTTGACCGCTGACCGGGCTGTTGGCGCGGATATACTGGCGGAACTGCTCGCGCACCTCCAGGCCGGTGTCGCGGGCCTCGCCGGTGAACAGGTCTTTGTAGCCGCCGGCGACCTTGGCCATAAAGTCGGTGGTGGCCACGGCATAGGTTGCGGCTGGATCGAGCGGAACAAAGGAGGCTGGGTCGGCGGCATCGCGCAGAATCTGCACATTGGTCGCCTTGCCATCGACAATGTTAAAGCGCACGCCGGAGACCTGCGCGAAGAAGTCGGTGCTGCGCTTCGAGACGCTGAAGTTCAAAATATCCTGCACCTGCGCGCCGCTCAGCTGATAGACCAGCAGCTTGTTGGGGTAGGGCATCGCCGTGCGCACGCTCTCCTCCAAAATCGGGCCAGGCGGGATCGGCTCGCGGAAGGAGCTGGAGGTCGAGAGCGCCATCTGGCTTTGGGCGGCGGTGCGCATAATATCGAGCACAAGGTTGCCCAGCACCGCCTCGCCGGTGACTTGGCCGGAGGTGGACAGCTCAACCGCCGCCGTGCCGATCTGCTCAAACAGCGGCGCGTAGGTCGGGTCGACCTTGAGCTGCGCCTGCAAGTCAGCGACACGTCCCTGATAGTCGGCGTCCTGCGGCAGATCATTGCTCATGCGCACCAGCTGGCCGCCGACGCTGCTGAGCGCGCCGTCGGCGCTGAACGTGAGCTGCACCTGGCTGATATAGGTGAGGTACTGGAACGGCGAGAGATACCAGGTCTGGGTGCCGTCGATCTTGAACAGCTCTTGGTAGCGATGGCTGTGGGTGCCGAAGATTACATCGATGCCGGGCACCGCCTGCGCCAGCGCGATGTCGTCCTCGTAGAGTGCGTGGCCGATCAGCACCACAGCGTTGACGTGCTCCTGATCGCGCAGCTGCTGCACGACCTGCTGGGCAGTGGCGACGCGATCGGCGAAGGTGGCCCCGGCGGCCGGGCGAATAGCGGGGCCGACAAGGCGCTCGAAGTCCGGCCCAGCCAGCGCAAAGACGCCGACCTTCACACCGTTGACCTCAAAGACCTTGTAGGTTTTGCCGTCGGACTGAAACAGCGGCTGGCCGTCGGCGGCGAGCGTGTTGGAGCTAAGGATGGGATAGCTGATCTGGGCCTGGCACTGGGCAAAAACATCCGGGCCGTAGTCGGCATCGTGGTTGCCGTAGGCCATCGCATCGACGATGCCGTTGAACCAGCTCCACTCCAGGCACTGGTACTTATCGGACCAGGCGGGCGTGCCCTTGTTCATCGTATCGCCGCCGCTAAAGATGAGCGTGTTGGGATCGTCGGCGCGCGGCTTGAGGAAGGCGACGGCGCGCGCGATGCCGGCCGTGTCGGCCTGGCCCTCGGAGTAGAAGGGCACGGCGTGCGAGTGATAGTCCGAGAAGTGCCAGAGCGTAACTGTGCGCGCATCCTGCGCAGCAGCGGGCCAGGGACACAGGGTAAACAGCAGCATGAGCGCAGTCAGCAGCCAAATCCTTCGCATGAAGAACCTCCAGAAAGCAGAACAAGACGCCCAACACACATACAGGCCCGGCTTGGGAGCGCGGCGGGCAGACGGTGTGCGTTGGCAGAACAGAGGTGGGTGTTGCGAGGAGTATAGCAAACTGACAGGCCGCCGACAATGGCCGCAGGGGTGATCGGTGGCATAGACACGCATAGGCCGCGCAAGCGAGCGGCCTCACGTGCGCGGCCTGAGTATCCTCAGCGGATCGATGCGTAATTGATAGGTGGTTGACTGATACCGCTAAAGTTTCAGTATCCTCGTCGCCGCAAGCGGCGGCCGGATCGTGGAGCAGTCACCAGTGTTAGCGCCGCAGCGCCAGCAGCAGGGACATCCTCCATCATGCATGAAATTTGATGTTAGGAATTAATAGCACATCTAGCGCCAATTGTAAAGTGTCGCACTACGAGCATACTGCGAAAGCCAGGCTAGGGTGCGAGCACCAGCGGCAGCGCATAGATAAACGGGGGTGGATCGAGCAGGCGGCGGGCGTTGAGCGCGCCGTTGCCAAACATGCTCACGCCCTCGGCGACGGTATGCTGCTCAAGACGCTGCTGAATCGCAGCGCTGTAGCGGCCAAGCTTCATAAAGCCCTCGGCAAACCAGCCATTGCCAGTGCCAGAGCCATCGACGAACTCGGCATACTGGCCAGCGGCAGGCCAGACAACCTGGTCGAAGAGCACGCACAGGCGCTGCATATCCGCATCTGTCCAGCCGCCAACGTGCAGATCGTGGGCCTCGACCAGGTAGGCGATCACATTGTTGCCATGGGCGACATCCTGGCCAGGGCGCGCAGTCTCACCCCAGTCTGCGCTCCAGAAGTAGGCAGCGGCATTGAGCGGGCTGATCTGCATCTGGCCGTGGAGCGAGGCGTTGGCATAGTTGGGCAGGTGAAAGTTGATATCGGCGACGATCTGCTGCGCACGGGCGCGCCGCGTCGGATCGCTGGTCAGGCGGCTCAGGTCCATGGCGATAAAGGCCCAGTGGGCGGCCATGTGCGTGTTCTGGCGGTAGATGTAGGCGTTGACCCCGCGGGTGTACCACTTATCAAAGATGTTCACCTCGGTGAAGGCCAGCAGGCGCTCGTAGTCGGCGCGATAGGCTGGATCGGCGTAGAGCGCCGGTGTGGTGCGGATCACCAGCAGCAGGCGCGTCACATAGCGCCAGGCATAGCTCTCGTAGAGCGGCACCTCGTTGCCGTCCTGGCCGTTCTGGTGCGAGACCCAGCCTAAGAAGTCATCGCCAAACGCCTGCGGCCCCAGCTCACGCGATGGCCGCGCCGCCGCGACCATGTTGTTGACAAACACCAGCGCCTGATCCAGATAGGTTGGATCATCGGTGGCCAGATACAGCGCCACCGGCCCGTCGAGCGCATAGGCCAAGTTGTAGTAGTCCCAGCTATCGGCAGACTGGCTGAGCGGCAGATAGTGAGCGTACTGCTGCGGCCAGCTGCTATCGTAGCGCTGCTGCCACCAGCTCACAGGCTGAATAGCGAGCGCGGCGGCCGGGCGCGCTGCCAGCGAGCTAGCGCAGCTCATGGCCAATGTGAGCAGCAGTAAACCGCGCCACCAGCGTATACGTCGCAGTGCATCCAGCATCAGAACCTCCTAGCGTGTGCAATCATGCAAAGGTGCGCTGCCTGCCAGAGCAAGCGCCGCGCTACGCTTCATTATCGCGGCCGTAGCGGCAGCGCGCTCGGAGGATTTTACTGACAAAAAGTGTGACAATGCCTGGGCGCAGCGCTATGAGCCTTGCTGCTGATCGAGCAGCCGCTGCAGCAGCGCAATCTGCTCCATTCACTGCTGCTCGCGCAAGACATCGACCTTCGTGTGCAGGCCCACAATCTCCATCTCAGCCTTGCGGTTCACCTCATAGTCGTAGCTGGCGTTGAGGCGATCACGCTCGTTCTGGCGATTCTGGGCCATCATGCTGATTGATATTTCGACACACAAAGCCATGGCGCAGCAGGGCGTGCAGCACCCGCTGCGCCTGCGCCGATAAGCGCTCCAGTACGTAGCGCTAGGGCAGCAGCGGCTCGGCGCGCTCGGCGACCTCGATAAAGCTTGGCTCGGGCTGAATCTGGCCCAGCCGCAGCATCACCGGCCAGCGCAGCGCCACCCAGGCCACCACCGCCAGCGTGCCAATGCCGCCCGCCACGACCGCGCCAACCGGCCCCAGCAGCGCCGCCACTGTGCCGGACTCAAACGCCCCCAGCTCGTTGGAGATGCCCACAAATACCGAGTGCACCGCATTGACGCGGCCGCGCATCGCGTCAGGGGTGCGCAGCAGCAGCAGTGTGCTGCGAATGACCACGCTGATGTTGTCCAGCGCGCCCAGCAGCGCCAGCATCAGCAGCGACAGCCAGAACCAGTTCGACAGGCCAAACACAATTGTCGCCAGGCCAAAGCCCGCCACCACGATGAGCAGCGTGCGCCCGGCGCGCTTGAACGGCGGCCGATGGGCGATCACCAGCGCCACCAGCAGCGCGCCCACCGATGGCGCGGCGCGCAGCCAGCCAAGGCCCGTCGCACCAACATGCAAAATATCCTCGGCAAACACCGGCAGCAGCGCCGTCGCGCCGCCAAGCAGCACAGCAAACATATCCAGCGTAATCGAGGCCAGAATCTCCTTGGTGGCAAACACCCAGCGCAGGCCGACCAGCATCTCGCCCCAGCTCACCGCCTCGGCAGCGGCACGCTCCAGCCGTCGCGGGCGTGTGCCAGCGATCAACACCAGGCCCAGCAGCATCAGCGCTGCGGTGGCGCAGTAGACCAGCGCCGGACTCCACAACGCCACACCCCAGCCGCCCAGCGCCGGCCCGGTGATCGCCGCCACCTGCCAGATGCCGCTCTCCCACGTCGCCGCATTACCGAAGGTGTCCGGCGGGATCAGCTGCGTCAGCAGCGCGGTCGCTGCTGGACCGTGGAAGGCGCGCGCCACGCCCACGCCAAACAGACAGGTGTAGATCAGCAGCAGCGGCCCATCGAGCGCCGAGAGCAGCGCCAGGCCCGCGGCACACACGCCCAGCGCACCCAAGGTCAGCAGGGTGATCAGCTTGCGATCACGGCGGTCGGCCAGCTGGCCAGCCGGCAGCGACAGCAGCACCACCGGCAGCACCTGCACCAGGCCCACCAGGCCCAGCGCAAAGGTGGACTTTGTGCGCTGGTACAGCTCCCAGCCCAGCGCAACGCCCAGCATCTGCTCGCCAAGAATCGCCAGCACCAGCCCCAGCAAAAACAGCTGGAAATTGCGCAGCCGCAGCGCCGCATACGGATCGTGCTTTGACGGCGGAATGTGCAGATTATTTGAAGAGTCGCTCATGCATGCCTCACACTAACACAAATAGCGCCAGGCCAGCTTCAGCAGCCGCCGGACGCCATACGTTGTGCTAGCGTAGCACAGCTGCCAGCGCCAAGCCTCGGCCATCCGATGGAGCAGCCGCAAAATGGCGCTGCGTCATCGGCCCAGCCGCCGCCCAGACGGTCGTTCTTTCAGCTCGCGCTCAGGTTTTTCACCAACTGCTAATCTCGGCGCAAGCAGCGCGCTATTCTGCGCCTCCCTATTCGCGTGTATCCTAAAGCCAGGCGCTGGCTATCTATGCAATCGGAGCGCCGGTGGAGAGCGCAGCGCCTCGGCAGAGGTTCGGCACCAGCGCTGCCGCTCGGCTACGGTCAAGTAACGCCTATCAACGATATTTTTGGAGGTCTCTATGCGTTTTCGATATGCAGCGCTGTGGTTGATCGTCGGCCTGCTCGGCGCGAGCCTGTTGCCTGCACGGGCCACGCACGCCAGCCCGCTTGCCAACCTCACCACGATCGCCACATCCAGCGCGCAGTTTCCGCGCCCGCTCAGCGATGGCACCTACCTGCTGTGGGCCGAGCCTGGCCAGGACGCCAGCCCAGCCCGCCTGCTGGCCAAAGAGATCGCCAGCCCCGCCGCTGCGCCCTTCGTCGTGGCCGAGCTGGCCCAGCTCAGCGAGCTAGACGTGGCCTATGGCATCAGCAACGGCGTGGCCGCCTGGAGCGACTTTCGCGACGGCTCGTGGAATGTCTACTCGCGCCGTCTGCCCGACGGCCTGACCTTTCCCATCGCGGCCACACCCGGCGACGAGTACTTCCAGGCCACCGACGGCGCACAGGTGATCTGGACGCGCAAAGGCGACGACGGCACGCACATCCTCAGCCGCTCGCTCGCCACCCGCCAGGTCACCACCATCGCCAGCGTGCCCAGCGACTATGATGTCTACTACCTGCGCCGCGTCAACGCTGGCATCGTCTGGTTTGAGATCAAAGGCATCACCGCGCTCGTCTTCACCGGCAAGCTGCGCCTCGCGCCCACCGACGGCGCACCGCGCACTCTCGTCGAAAACCTCGGCTGGATCTTCGGGGCCGACGCCGCAGGCGACGTCGTGACCTACGCCACCAACCAGAATGACTTTCACATTGTGGCCTACAATATCGCCACCGGCGCGCAGCGCACCCTCAGCGCCGCTGATGCCGTCGGCCCCGTCACCAACGGCCGCTATGTGCTGTGGCGCGACACCTCGCGCAGCAGCCCCGATGTGCCCACATCCGACATCTACGGCTACGATCTGGCCACCAACAGCCGCTTTCCTGTCGTCACCGACGGCCGCCAGATCGGCTATATCGCGCTCTATCCCGATCAGGTGCTCTGGTCGCTCACCACCGCCGACGGCGCGGCCATCCAGCGCGGCCCGCTCAGCGCGCTCCTGCCCAGCGCGCCCGAACCTGCGCCCGCCGAGTCGGCCAGCGTGCGCTTCTTCCCCAGCACCGGCCACGCGCTCGCCGACGCCTTCAAAGAGTTCTGGGAGCAGCGCGGCGGCCTGCCGGTCTTTGGCTATCCGCTCACCAGCGCCTACAGCGAGATCAACGCCGACCTCGGCCAGTTTTTGCCCACGCAGTACGTCGAGCGCCAGCGCTTCGAGTACCACGCCGAGCACGTCGGCACACCCTACGCCGTCGAGCTAGGCCGCCTAGGCGTCGAGACGCTCCAGCAGCAGGGCCGCGACTGGCAGCAGCTGCCCAAGGCCGACCCCGCTAGCCCACACTACTTCGCCGAGACTGGCCAGGCCATCGACGCGCACTTCTGGGATTACTGGCGCACCCACGGGCTGGAGTTCGGCGACCCTGACGTCTCGTTCCGCGAGGCCCTGGCCCTCTGGGGCTACCCGATCTCGCCAGCCCAGATCGAAACCAACCCCGACGGCGACACCGTGCTCACCCAGTGGTTCGAGCGCGCCCGCTTCGAGTGGCACCCCGATAATCCGCAGGAGTACCGCGTGCTGCTCGGCCGCCTCGGCGCAGAGCTGCTCGCCGCCCGCGGCTGGTGATTACGCTCTAACCCGCAGCGGGAGCACCAGCGCCGCCCCTGCGCGGTGCTCCCGCCATGGGCACGCGGTCACGGTCCAGCGTGCCCGCCTCCCTGCATCCGCTCGTGCGACCACGCGCCGTTGCTACGTGGTGCTTGCGCCCAGCGCCCCAGCCTGCGCCGATCCGCCAGCAGGATGTGCTGGATGGATGCTGCGCGCCCTGTGCTGGCGCGTCTGCGGCATACAGTCCCGGCGTGGTGCTGGCCCGCCGCCGCCTGAGCGTGGTGCACCTGGCCAGCGTCGATGACCAGCGCCGCAGCTCACGCGCCGATCCACTGCGCACTGCTGTCCCACCGTCCGCGCCACCACCCTTGCACTTGGCACTGCGGCCCACCGCTGCTGCATGTGCGGATGCTGCGCGCCCTGTGCTGGCGCGTCTGCTGCATGCAGTCCCGGCGTGGTGCTGGCCCGCCGCCGCATGAGCGTAGTGCACCTGGCCAGCGTCGATGACCAGCGCCGCAGCTCACGCGCCGATCCGCCGTATACTTTCTTAATCTTCTTAAGTTTTTCAGCAGAACGTGGTATGCTGGCAGCATCATTCGTTCTGCGCCGCCGCCAGCGTCCTCACCTGAAGCGCTTGGCGCGGCGTGTGGTATTTTCAGGAAGGACCACCCTATGCTGAATGGACGAACACTGGCCCGTCTGCTGCTGCTGCTGCCGCTGCTGTTTGCTGGCCGCGGACAGGCCAGGGCAACCCAGCCGCCGCCGACGAAGCCGCATGGACCGCGGCCGGTGCTGCTGATCAACCCGACCGTGATCACCGACTGCACCCAGCAGGGCGTGCAGCAGGCGCTGAGCGCTGGCGGCCAGATCACCTTCAACTGCGGCCCGAGCGCCATTGTGATCCCAATCTCGTCGGTGCTGACGGCCAGCACCGGCGACTTTGTGCTCGACGGCGGCGGCAAAGTCACGCTCGACGGCCAGGGCAGCACCAAAATCCTCGACATTCCCTACAGTCCAAATCCGCGCACTGTCACCCTGCAGAACATCAGCTTTATCAACGGCAAAGCGCCCGCCTCCAACGACATCAAGATCGCCTCGGGCGGCGCGATCACCTCGGGCAGCCCTGGCACACGGCTGCACATCATCAACGCGACGTTCACCAACAACAGCACCACCAGCGTCAACGACGCCGACAACCAGGGCGGCGCGATCTTCTCCAACAACTCGTATGAGACGGTCATCAGCAACTCGGTGTTCACCAACAACAGCGCTGGCAACGGCGGCGCGTTCGGCGGCATCGCCACCGGCCTGCTGATCTACAGCTCGCAGTTTGTGAACAACCACGCTGTGGACACCACCAGCGGCGGCATCGTGCGCGGCTACGGCGGGGCAATCCACCTCGACGGCGTGCGCAACAGCTTCAATCCCGACTCGAACCACATATTTTATGTGGCCGACAGCACCTTCAGCGGCAACACCGCCATTCGCGGCGGCGGCGCGATCAGCTCGGTGGTGTCGGATAACTTCGGCACCAAGGCCACCTTCCTGCGCTCGACCTTCAGCAACAACGAGGTGCAGGGCATCCCCGGCACCGACAACTCCGGCCAGGGCGGCGCGATCTACCACATCGAGGACGATCACGCCGGCGGGCGCAGCGAGGACAACTTCGAGGTGCGTGACTCGACCTTCACCGGCAACAAGACTCAGTAGATCACAGGATTGGCTCGGGTGGCGTGTAGGGTCGGTACGGTGCGAGCGGGATAGCCCGAACCATGCCGTAGATGGCCGTTACGGCA
>JABXJS010000032.1 GCA_013538855.1 Herpetosiphonaceae bacterium | reverse complement strand
TGCCGTAACGGCCATCTACGGCATGGTTCGGGCTATCCCGCTCGCACCGTACCGACCCTACACGCCACCCGAGCCAATCCTGTGATCTACTGAGTATAATAGCATAGGCCGGCGATTTGTGCAAATCGGCTATGCCACATAAGATAGTGGTGATCGCTTTGTGTTGAGGTGCTATGCGAATTGTTTTTTTTGGAACACCAGAGATCGCCGTCGCGCCCCTGGAGCACCTGCACCAGGCCGGGCGCAGCATCGTCGCTGTGGTCACCCAGCCGGATCGTCCGGCGCGCCGCAAGCAGGTGCTCACGCCGCCGCCAGTTAAAGTCGCTGCCGCAAAGCTGGGCCTGCCTGTGCTCCAGCCCGCGACGCTGAAAGACCCCGACGCCGTCCAGGCTCTGCGCGATCTCCAGTTCGATGTGGGCATCGTCGCCGCCTACGGCGAGATCTTGCGCCGCGATGTGCTGGGCCTGCCACCAGGCGGCTATCTCAACATCCATCCCTCTATCCTGCCGCTCTACCGTGGCCCTGCGCCGGTCACCGGTGCCATCCTGGCTGGCGATGACCTCGTTGGCGTGTCGATCATCCGCCTCACCGCCAAGATGGACGCTGGCCCGATTCTGGCCCAGGCCACCATGCGCATGCCCGCCGACGCACGCGCTGGCACGCTCACCGCCGAGCTGATGCAGCAGGGCGGCGCGCTGCTCGAGCGCATCCTCGACCCCTACATGGCTGGTGAGCTACAGCCCCGCGATCAGGATCATAGCGCCGCAACCTATACGCAGCTGCTATCCAAGCAGGACGGCAGCATCGACTGGTCGCTGCCGGCGCTGGTCATCGAGCGCATGACCCGCGCCTACGATCCGTGGCCCGGCACCACAACCACGGCCAATGGCCAGCCACTGCGCATCATCGCCGCCAAGGTCGATCCATCATGGCATGGCTCCGAGCCAGTCGGCACGCTGCTGGCCGGGGCAACGCCGCGTGTGGCCACTGGCAGTGGCGCGCTGGAGCTGATCGAGGTGCAGCCCGCTGGCAAAAAGGCCATGGCCGCCGTCGACTGGCTGCGCGGCGCACGCAATGTTCAGCAGCTCGGCGCTCACGAGTAGCAAGGAGGCTTTCTATGGCGAAGGTCATGGGCGGCGATTTGGTCGCCAAAACGCTCAAGGCCGCAGGCGTCGATACGATCTTCACGCTGTGCGGCGGCCACGTGGCCGCAATTTACGAGGGCTGTCTCAACCACGACATTCGCGTCATCGACACCCGCCACGAGCAGGCCGCTGGCCATGCCGCCGATGCGTGGGCACGCCTTACACGCAATGTCGGCGTGGCGCTCGTCACCGCCGGCCCCGGCGTCACCGATGCGGTCACCGCCGTGGCCAACGCCTATCAGGCCGGCAGCCCGCTGCTGCTGCTCGGCGGGGCCGCCCCCACCGAGCTGATGGGCCGCGGCGCGCTTCAGGAGATGGAGCAGGTCGATCTGCTGCGCCCCATCACCAAGTGGAGCGTCCACGTCGCCGACACCGCCCGCATTCCCGAAGTGCTCAGCCGCGCTGTCCGCGAGGCCCTCAACGGCCGCCCTGGCCCGGTGTTTGTGGAGCTGCCCTTCGATGTCTTGGGGAATATGGTCGATGAGGACGCCGCACCTATCCCCACCAACTTTCGCACCACCGCTGAGACCTGGGGCGATCCGCTGCAGATCGCCGCTGCCGCCCGCATCATCGGCGCGGCCAAGCAGCCCATGCTCATGGGCGGAACTTCGATCTACTGGGACGGTGCCCACGCTGAGCTGGCCGGGCTAGCCAGCAGCCTTAATCTGCCCGTCTATCTCAATGGCATGGGCCGCGGCTGCCTGCCTTGGGATCATCCGTCGTTCCTCCAGCTCACCCGCGGCAAGGCGCTGCGCGAGGCCGATGTCGTGATCATCGCCGGCACACCGATCGACTTTCGCCTGGGCTACGGCGAGCGCATCAATCCCCACGCCAAAATCATTCAGATCGAGATCGATGGGGCGCTGATCGGACGCAATCGCGGCGCAGATATTGGTATCATTGGCTCTAGTCGGGCGGTGCTGGAGCAGCTGCGCCTGGCGCTGGCGAATAATCAGCTTGATTTTACGCCCTGGCTTGCAACCTTGCGCACCGCCGAGCAGCAGCGGCGGGCGAAGCTGGAGCCACATCTCACCAGCAGCCAGCAGCCCATCCATCACTATCGCTTCGCGCAGGCGCTTGATGCATGGGCCGTCGCTAACCCCGATGCGATCTTGATTGGCGATGGCGGCGATATTGTCGCCACCTGTGCGCGCGTCATTCGCCTGTCGCGGCCTGGGCAGTGGCTCGATCCTGGCCCACTCGGCTGCTTGGGCGTCGGGCTGCCCTTCGCGCTCGCCGCCCAGAGTCTCTACCCGCAGCGCCGCGTGGTGGTGATCAACGGCGATGGATCGTTTGGCCTGAATGGGTTTGAGCTTGATACCGCCGCCCGCTTTAAGCTACCGATTGTTTCGATCATCGGCAACGACGCCGGCTGGGGCCAGATTCGCACCCCCCAGATCGCGATGTTCGGTGAAGAGCGGGCCATCGCCACCGCCCTCGCCCCCACCCGCTACGATCTCATGGCCCCCATGTTCGAGGGCTACGGCGAGTGCGTCGAGCAGCCCGATCAGATCGGCCCGGCGCTAGACCGCGCGCTCGCTAGCAATGTTCCCGGCATCGTCAATGTGATGCTCGATCCACAGTCGTTGCTGCAGATGGCCGAAAGCGCCTCGTATATTATGTAGGTTTGTGCGTATGCCACAGTGGCTGTATGCACGTTGTTCTGGAGGTTACGGTGAACAAGAAGACCATTCGCGACGTAGATTGGAACGGCAAGCGCGCGCTCGTGCGCGTTGACTTCAACGTTCCTTTAAATGATGCGCTTGAGGTGACCGACGACACCCGCATTCGCGCCGCACTGCCCACCATCCAGTACTTGCTCGACCACGGCGCCAGCGTGGTGCTGATGTCGCACCTCGGTCGCCCCAAAAAGAAAGTCGTCGATACGCTGCGCATGACCCCAGTTGCTAAACGGCTGCAGGAGCTGCTTGATCGCCCAGTCAAAACCATCGGCACCACCGTTGGCGACGCGGCCGAGCAGGCCGCCCAGGCCCTCCAGCCCGGCGATGTGCTGCTGCTCGAGAATACACGCTTTGATCCACGCGAGGAGGCCAACGACGAGACCATGAGCCGCCAGCTCGCCGAGCTTGGCGATGTGTACGTCAACGATGCCTTTGGTGCTGCACACCGCGCCCACGCCTCCACCGAGGGTGTCGCCCGCTTTATGCCCGCCGTGGCTGGCCTGCTGCTAGAGCGCGAGCTGGCTGTCCTCGGTGCTGCCCTGGATAATCCGGAGCGCCCCTTTGTGACCATCATCGGCGGGGCCAAGATCAGCGATAAGATCGGCGTGATCGAAAACTTGCTCGGCAAGGTCGATGCGCTGCTCATCGGCGGCGGTATGGCCAATACCTTCCTGCTCGCCCAGAACAAAGGCGTCGGCGACTCGCTCGTCGAGGCCGATAGCGTCGCCGAGGCGCGGCGGCTGCTCGATCAGGCCCAGGGCCGCGGCGTCGATCTTGTGCTGCCTAGCGATGTGGTGGTCGCCGATGCCTTCAGCGCCGAGGCCAACACCCAGATCGTCAGCGTCGATGATGTTCCCGATGGCTGGCGCATCCTCGATATCGGTCCCGAAACACGCCAAACCTTCGCTCAGGTCATCGGCGGAGCCAAAACGGTGATCTGGAACGGCCCAATGGGCGTGTTCGAGCTGGAGCCGTTTGCCGCTGGCACCCGCGCTGTCGCCAAGGCGCTCGCCGATAGCAGCGCCACCACCATCATCGGCGGCGGCGACTCGGTGGCCGCCATCGAGCAGATGGGCCTGGCCGATAAGATGTCACATATCTCCACCGGCGGCGGTGCGAGCCTGGAGCTGCTGGAGGGCAAGGTGCTCCCCGGCGTCGCTGCGCTCAATCCACGCTAGCTTCAGCTGTTGCGTATGCACCGCCCCACAGGCCCCGGTCTGTGGGGCGGCTGCGCTTAATGATGCCGATATCTTGATTAAGAATTCACAAGCGTGGAAAAGTTTTCATTAATAAACGGTTGATAAGGTTTAAGCTAATTCATCAGGGCACGGGCGGCGCTAGGAAGGTTGGCTCCTAGCGCCGCTCAAACAACGATGAACCCTTACGCCAACTGCTGATCAATGTTGAAGGAGCTTTTCCATGCAGCGACGGTTCGCACAATTTTTTATACTCTGTTCCTTAATGCTGGGCCTGCTGGTGCCGATGCACCAGGCCAGCGCGCAGTCAAGCTACACCCACGATATCATCGTCTACGGTGGCGGCTTCGGTGGCATCGCCGCCGCGCTGAATGCCCAGCAGTCATATAAAGACCTTCACGGCGGCACCAGCGGCCGCGTGCTGCTGATCAACGCCCAGAGCGTCGTCGGCGGCCTTGGCACGCTCAACGGCCAAAACTTCTGGGACTGGAAGACCTGGAACGGGGCGCAGCCGCAGGCCGGCAACCACGCCAAGTTCATCATCGGCAACGGCACCAGCAGCAACCCGCAGTTCGATCAGTTCTACTCGACCAGCGAGATGGCCAGCTGGCTCCAGTCACAGCTCGACGCCAAAGGCATCACCACGCTGAAGCCCTACGATGTCAAGACGGTCAGCCGCGACTCCAGCGGCCGCATCACGTCCATCAGCGTCCAGAAGCTCAAGCGCGAGAATCAGGCGTGGGTCTTCGACACCAGCGTCAGCGCCAGCACCTACACTGCGCCGGTCTTCATCGACGCCTCCGAGAATGGCCGCCTGACCCGCCTCAGCGGCATCACCACCACCACCGGCCGCGAGTCGCGCAACAGCGATAAGCGCCAGATGGTCGCCACGCTCATGTTCAAGGCCAAGGGTATCAATCGCTTCCAGGTCTCATCGGAGTGGGGCGTTGTCACCGATAAGAACGGCACCGTCGGGATGTGGGGCGGCGCAAATCAGATCAACGCCGCCAACAATATCAACATCTACACCGCCGATCCGGCCACAACCCCGCTCTACTGGCTGGCCTACTTCAACAAGATGAACTCGCGCTTCCAGATCAAGGCCATGAACATCGCCGAGGATCGCTATAGCTACGCCGCATCGCCCAGCAGCGAGACCCAGCGCGAGTACTGGATCAACGCCCTGCTCGTGGTCAACGTCGATGGCAAGTGCGAGCGCAAAGATGGCTGCCCTGAGATGTACACCGACCAGAACGGCGACGAGGCTTGGAGCACCGACTTCGCCTTCAGCCAGGCGCGCGAGGCGATCGGCTCCAATGAGTTCAAGTGGGCCATGCAGTCCTTCCCTGGCTTCTCGCAGTTCCAGGTGATGACGATCAACGTGGCCGGCACCAACTATCCCATCGTCGGCGAGCAGCTGTACCTGCGCGAGACCATCCACACGCCCAGCACCACCGTCAGCCCCGATGACAACGACTACGCCATCACCGGCTACGAGGTCAACAAGGCCGGCTACAGCCCCTCCACTGGCGCTGACACCGGCAACTACGCCAATCGCATTGGCCTGGGCTACTACTGGATGGACAGCAACGGCTACACCAAGAGCAACCCCAGCAGCGGCAATCTGGACGCCGATCCGATCCCGTGGTCGCCGCAGCACCCGGCCAACCCGGTCTATATTCCGGTCGAGGCCCTGCTCACCAGCCAGGCTCCCAACCTGATCGTCGCTGGCTACAGCGCCAACATCAGCCCCTGGGCCTGGACGATGATGCGCGTGCTGCCCAACCTCACGGTGATGGGCGATGCCGCCGGTGTGCTCGCCGCCTACGCCGTGAGCTACGCCACCGACCCGATCAACTTCCCGGCGCAGTCCGGCTGGATGACCAACGTGCGCAATCGCATCGCCCTCTACGGCGGTCGCGTCAATAAGTAACACCCCATTCAATACACAGCCGCCGCGAGTCTTGCCCTGTGCAAGGCTCGCGGCGTTTTAGGGAACTGTTTCTGCTATACAATACTCACAGCGGCGCGACTTTATGCGCGCACACACCTACGTTTAGCACCCTCACAGAAAGGACGCCAGCTATGTCTATCAGCATCAAGGATATGCTCGCCAACGCCAAGACCATCGCCGTCGTGGGCCTGAGCGACAAGCCCGAGCGCGCCAGCTATCAGGTCGCCAAGTATATGCAGAACGCCGGCTATCGCATTATCCCGGTCAATCCCATGCTCAAGGAGGTGCTCGGCGAGACCGCCGTCGCCAGCCTGCGCGATATCACCGAGCCGATCGACATTGTGGATATTTTCCGCCGCGCCGAAGATGTGCCGCCGATTGTCGATGAGGCGATCACGATGGGCGCGAAAGCGATATGGATGCAGCTTGGCATCATCAATGCCCAGGCCGCCGCACGCGCCAACGAGGCCGGCCTCGATGTGGTCATGGATAAGTGCATCAAGGTCGAGCACGCCCTGCTCCAAGACTAGCCCTGCGCCCACGCCAGCTGCTGCCAGCCGGGCGCTGTGTATGGTGAAAGGTGCCACCGTGGTTGAGCCAGCGCTGGCGTGTTGCAGCGCCTGCGCTGGTGCCATCCCGCGCGCTCATTGG
>JABXJS010000214.1 GCA_013538855.1 Herpetosiphonaceae bacterium | reverse complement strand
TAAGTCCAACCGCGACGGCAACGCAGACTACGCCCTGTACCTGATGAACGCCGACGGCAGCGCGCCGACGCTGCTGGCCGTAACCTACCCCGCCGGGCTGAGCTGGACGCGCTAGCCGCCGCGTTGCGGCATATTAGCGCTTGAGGAGCGGTAGCAGCGCCCGATAGGTGAGCGTGGTTACAGGCTGGCCGCCAGGGCTGAAGAGCTGAAGCTGTGCGATGTAGCTCGGCGTGCTACTCGACGGGTCGATCAGCTGCGCTGTGCAGATCACCCAGGCGCGCTCGTCCTCACTGTAGATACCAGCCCAGCCTTGGCGCACGCTGCCAGCGGTGGCCGCGCTTACATAGTAGAAGCCTGTCTCCTGCGTGCCAAAGGTGACGCTGTGCCCCGGCAGCACCCAAGCGTCGACAAGTTGATCGGTGCTCGGGTCATCGTCGCGCACCTCG
Organism: Herpetosiphonaceae bacterium; assembly: GCA_013538855.1. Taxonomy (GTDB): domain Bacteria; phylum Chloroflexota; class Chloroflexia; order Chloroflexales; family Herpetosiphonaceae; genus OHK22. Next base: position 46,333 of record JABXJS010000214.1, on the reverse strand, counting down.
AACCATAGCCGGGTTGGGTACTGGCTGAGGTTGGTGCAATGCGCCACGCTGGCGACCTGGGTGAGATAGTCGGCCACGCCGACGAGTTGATAGATCAGCACCGCCTCGGCGGGCACCTCGGCTGCGCTTTGGCGGCGCTGCGCATGGCTCTGGGCGAGGCCAAGCAGGCTGGTGGCCAGCAGTAGCGCCAGCAGTCTGCGCCAGCGTTTGAAGGACTGCATCGGGTACCCTCCTGCTAGCGTGGCGCGAACATATCAAGGCTGACGATAAACGCTGGTGGATTGTTCTTTTCAAGCACCTGCGCCGTACAGATAACCTTATCGGGGAAGCGGTCATCGACAGCGATGCGCCCAACGCCCTGCTGAATATAGCTGGTGTTCAGGTTGGCCCACTCGTAGAAGAAGGGCTGCTCCGAGCTGGTCAGGGTGTAGGTGCGGCCAGGCAGCAGGATCTGCTCGCGCTCATAGTAGTCAACCAAATTTTCGCTGTAGAGCTGAATCCAGATATAGAAGCCTTGGTCGCTTGTGTTGGTGCAGTGGATGGCTGTGACGGCGTTGGCGTTGTCGGTGACGCCGGTGAAGAAATATTTGATTACGGTGTCAAGCGGCGGCGGGTCGTTGGGCGTGGCATTGCCGCGCACGCTGTGGCGCACGCTGGCGGGCTGCGCGGCGCTGCCTGCGTCCTGAATGGCGGCCGAGGCCGCACGGCGAGCGCTGATGCTGATGCTCACCAGCAGCACGGCGAGGACTCCGCCGAGCATGAGCAGACGTTGACGAAATGTGGGCATGGTCTATCCTCCGTTGAACAACATAAGTCTGTGCGCTGGTTGCGCTGACAGTTTAGAATAGAGCCAACAGCCGCAGCTTGAGAAGTACCTAGCGAGTTAGAGCGTTTGTTCTCGTGCCACTGATTGAGCCACGTCATCATCTATCCACATCGAAGCATAGGAGGCCCAGCATGAACGCCTACAAGATGCAGCTGCTGGGGGCGGCGGTGCGCCGCTTGCGTCAGCAGCACGGCCAGTCCCTATTCGATCTTGCGACGGCCATGGGCTGGCAAGGCACCAGCCCGCTGATCGCCATCGAGAAGGGCAAGCGCCTGCCGCGCCCAGAGACGCTAGAGCGTCTGGGCGCATGTCTGGGCCTGCGTCACGCCGACATCGTCTTCCTGCAGGGCCTGGCAGGCTACCGCCAGCCAACGGTGCTGCCGCCGCTAGAGCACATCCGCCTCGTACTAGGTGATATCGCCGCTGCCTACCCACCAGAGCAGCTAGTCTTTCCCGTCTATGTTATGGATTTTCAGTTTCGGGTGTGGATGGCAAACACCGCCTCGCTCATCTTTCTTGGCGACGACACTGCGCTTATGCAGGCGTTCGTCGACCAGCGTCGCACAATCTTGGAGATTATTTTTGACTCGCGGCTGGCGCTTACTGATGCGGCGCTGAGCCGTGACGAGACCAACCGCGATCAGGTCTACCGCTTCAAGTCGCGCAACCTGTTTCGCCAGCACGAAGACTTTTACTTAGCCTACCCCGACTGTTTGCGCATGAAGCTGACGCCCAGCGACTACGCCTGTTTCGGTCGCGCCTGGGATGAGGTGCAGACGAGCGCGATTACCAGCTACCGCATCAAGACGCTCAACCGCACCGCTGTTGACGGCGTGCCCATGGACTTTGTGCTGGAGGAGCACCCTATCCCGCAGCTTGAAGATATGTTTTTCATCGTGTCGTACTACCCCGAGCCAAGCCCAGACAACCTGCGGCGCTGTCAGACCGTGTTTGCTGCCGCACCGCCGCGCCCGATCCGCTGGTTTATGCCATGTGCACTCAATGCCACAGCGCCGACCGAGCCACCACATGGCCTGTGGGCCGTGCACCCGCAGTGAACAGTCGCCACCAGTGAGCGGTCGCTGCACCACCAGCGCTGACCCTGTGGTCTGAGCTGTAGGCACAGACCACAGACGATTCGTTCACAAAACCTGGCTGGCTGTGTCGCCAGCTGTTTGATGAACACGCTGCGCTGTGGTTAGGCCGGCGTGGTTCAGCTGAGCGCCTGCGCTGCTGCTGTCCCACGCGTTCAGCGGTGGCGACTGGTCACTGCGGGTGATTTACTTGACATAGCGTGGAACTAAAACAAGAGCAGCCCCCAGGTCGCGTGCACGACCTGGGGGCTGCGGCGCTGGGCCTACTCGACGGTTAGCGTGACCGGGAGGCTGAGCTTGGGCGTGTCGATGTCGTTGGAGACAACATCGAGCTGGCTCTGGTAGGTGCCTGCGCCCAGGTTGGCCGCATCGAAGACGACCGCAACGCTGACTGCGCCGCCAGGCGCCACCGTGCCAGTGAGCGGCGTGGGCCGCAGGTAGGCCGGGCTGGCGACCACGAGCAGCGCGTTGGCCATGAGCCGCCCGCCGTCGGTGCTGGCGTCCCAGTAGCCGCTGTTGACGCTCGACGAGGCCGGGTAGAAGTTGAGGTCGAGGCGCGGGCGCAGACCCAGCGGCGTGCTGATCGCCTTGGCCACGGCCAGCGGCGTGCCGTCGCTGTAGTCGACGATGCGCGTGGTGCCAGCGACCAGCGTGCTGGTGGAGCGGTAGGCCCCCGAGCTGCCAGTGGCGAAGCTGCTGACGCCCGCCAGCAGCGGATGCGTCGGCTGGTAGACGTGGCCGAGCGTGACGTTGCCGCTGTTGTAGCTGCCGCCCGTGTTGAAGAGCCGATAGCCGCCGCTGGCGAAGCGCCCGCCGACGGCCGGGCCGCTGCTGTGGGCGAACTGCATCATAACCACGCCGCCGCCCTGGTCGATGTAGTCGGCCAGCACATTGCCCAGCGTGGCGGCATCGGCAAAGTTGTTGTTGCTGTAGACCAGCACAGCCGCGTAGGCGCGCAGCTCGGCGAGCGCAGGCGTGCGCTGGCTAACATTGATGCCCGTCACCGTGTTGAACTGTCCGGTGGCGACGAGCTTGGCCGTGACATCGTTGAGGTTGGTGCCGGAGTCGGCCCCGAGCACCGCCACATCGAGCACGGCGCTGGCGCTGGCGCGTGGCTCCAGCGTGTAGGTGAGCACGCTCGCGCCGGTGTTGGAGATGGTCAGCGTGCGCGTGAGCTGTGCGCCGGTGGTCAGGCTGGCGCTGAGGCTGGCGGGCGCAACGGCGATCACCGGCGGCAGCACGCCGGAGCCGTCGAGCGCCACCGTGGTGGAGCCAGCGTTCGAGACGATGGTGAGCGTGGCTGTCTGCGGCCCGGCGCTGCTTGGCGCAAAGGTCAGCGTGATGCTTTGTGTTGCGCCAGGTGCGAGCGTCGGCGCGTATGCTCCCGCGCTGAAGTCAGCCAGATCGCTGGTCAGCGACTGGAGCACGAGATCGGCCGTGCCGGTGTTGGAGATGGTCAGCGTGCGCGTGACGCTGCCGCCGACGTAGGCCGGGCCGAAGCTGACCGGATCAGGCGCGGCGCTGAGCACCGGGCTGCCGCTGACCGTCAGCGTGATCGGCACGCTCAGGCTGGGGGTGGCCGGATCGTTGGAGTTGAGCGTGAGCGCGGCGGTGTAGGTGCCGCTGATCAGCGTGCTGGCGTTGAGCACCACATCAACGGTCTGGGCGCTGCCTGCGGCGACAGTGCCGCTGTTGGGGCCGCCCTGCAGCCACTGGCTGGGATGGGCGACCGTGAGGAACTCGCGCATAATCGCCTCAGTTTGGGCGTCGTTGATGTAGCCGCCGCTGGCGCTGGCATAGAGCAGGTAGAAGATCTGCGTGCTGCCGCTCAGTCCGCTGACGGTGTGGTCGTCGATGTCGGTGTTGCTGCTGTAGCTGTGGCTGAGGCCTGGTCGGTCGGCCACGATGATCAAGTGGTTCACCGATGGATCGCCAGCGTTATACACGCGCTTGACAAAGCCGCGGTAGCTGCTGCCGCCAACCTGTGTCGTGATCACGCTGGCATCCATTGCGCCGCCGCCGTCTGCGCCAAGGTAGCCGGTGACCGAGAACTGATCGATGCCGTCGAGCGTGGCTCCAAGTACGAACAGGCCCGGATACTTGCGGGTGAAGTAGCTGCCGCCGGGGCCAAAGGCCGGGCTAGCGACCACGCTGTTGTCGCTGTAGGGCAGCTCGGTGCCCAAGTTGGTGCTGATGTAGTTGCCGTTGTCGTACATATCGCCGCCACCGTCGCCAATAACGTTGCCGCTGGTGCCCTCGCTAAAGTCGTAGCGATTGGGGATCAGCGCCGTGATCGAGGCATAGCCTGCGTTGAGGTTTGCGAGGATGCCACCTGGCCCACCGCTGGCAAAGGTTGTGTTCCAGAGCAGATCGGCGGAGCCAGTGTTGGAGATGGTCAGCGTGCGTGTGAGCTGCGCCCCGGCCGTGAGGCTGGCGCTGATGCTTGGCGGATCGACGACGATCACCGGCGGCAGCACGGCCGAGCCGCTGAGCGCAACGCTGGCGCTGCCTGCGCTGGCCGTGATGTCGAGCGTGCTGCTGAGCGGGCCGGCGCTGGTCGGGCTGTAGCGCACGGTCGTCGATAAAGCCTGGCCTGGCTCCAGCAGCGTGGGCGAGAGCGCGCTGGTGATGCTACCCTCGGCGCTGCTGAGCGCCTGCACGCTGGTGCTGGCCGAGCCAACATTGGTGATCGTCAGCGTGCGGGTGGCGCTCTGGCCGACGAACACGCTGCCGAAGTCGAGCAGCGGCGGCGCAGCGCTGAGGGCGGCGGCTCCGCTGACGTGGAAGACGACCGGCAGCGTGACGGTTGGCGTGAGCGGATCGTTGCTCTGCAGCGTCATGCTGGTCTGGTAGGTGTTGCTGATCAGGCCAGTGGCGTCGAGCGTGAGCTGGACCTGCTGCTGCTGGCCGGCGCTGACGCTGCCAGCGTTGGGCTGGAGGTCGAGCCAGCTGGGCTTGACGCCTAGCTCCACGATCCGGCCAGTCTGGATGTAGTTTGTGTTGTAGGCGACCTGCTGGCCGATGCTGCCATCGCTGTTCTCGATGCCGACGGTGTGGGTGCGCCAGCCGCCGTCGACCTGCTTGTAGCGCAGCTGGATGCGCCCATCGCGGAAGAGCACGATCTGGGCGGTGGCGCGCGCCGAGCCATTGTAGACGCCGTAGTTTTGGAACTGGATCACCAGGCCCTCGGGCATGAGCTGCATGTAGACCTGCGAGTCGCCGTAGCGGTTCAGGTCGGTCCAGCTCCAGGCGATGATGGTGTTGGGCGTGCCGGCGTTGGGTATGTTGGTTTGGAAGCGCGACTCGTAGCCGCTGGGCGGGCCAAAGCCGATGTAGCCGTTCGAGCCGACGTAGAACTGGGTGTAGCTCTGGCCGTAGAAGCTGAACGGGAAGCCGATATCGAATGGCCCGGCATAGTTATCGTCGCCAAGGCCGCCGCCGATGGCGCTGCCGGTGCTGGCGATCTCGTTCCAGGTGTAGGCGGGGCCGCCAGGCTGGGTGTTGTCGATCCAGCGGTAGCCAAAGGCATCGGCGTTGCTGGCCGCGCTGGCGAAGGCTCCCGCCTGCCACGTGAGGTCGGCGGAGCCAGTGTTGGAGATGGTCAGCGTGACCGTGGTGCTGGTGCCCACCGTGGCGCTGGCCTCAACCGCTGTCGGGCTAACGTTGAAGACCGGCGGCAGCGCGCCAGCGCCGCTGAGCGGAATCTGGTAGACGCCGACGGTTGTGGTGACGGTCATGGTGCCGCTGTAGGGCTGCACCGCCGTGGGCGCGAGGCGCACCTGGATAGCGCTGGTGCTGCTTGGCGTGATCGTGCCAGAGACCCAGGTGGTGGCGAAGGCCGGATTATCGACGCTTACATCGCTGAGGCCGATGTCAACCGTGCCGGTGTTGGTAAGCGTCAGCGTGCGCGTCTGGCTGCCGCCGACGAACACGTCGCCAAAGGCCAGCTGCTGCGCCGACAGCGCCAGATCGGGCGTGCCGATCACGTGCAGCTGCACCGGAACGTAGCGGTAGGAGCCGCTTGGGTCGTTGGTGTTGATGCGAATCTGGGCATTGTAGGTGCCGCTGATCAGGCCAGTCGTGTTGAGCTGGAAGGGCTGCGTGATCAGCGCAGTCGGCGTCAGCGTGCCAGAGCGCGAGCTGAAGACCAGCCAGGGGCTGGCGCTGCTGTTGTTGTTGTAGGCATTGTAGGTCAGATCACGCTCGCCAGTGTTGGAGATGGTCAGCGTCGCGGTCGTGATGCTGTCAACATCCATGGTGACCGTGAACGCGCTCGGCGTGGTGGTCAGCGTCGGCGGCAGCAGGCCCAGGCTGACGTTCTCTTGGCGCTGATTGTAGCTGTTGGCGCTGAGGTTGGTCAGCGTGAGCGGCCTGGTGACGGTCTGGCCGTCGAGCGTCACCGTCAGCGTAATCACGCCGGACAGCGCGCTGCTGGTGATGAACGGGTACATGCCGTAGTTGCCGTAGGAGTTCGAGGTGGTCGTGTAGTCGTGGGCCAGCAGCTCGCCGGTGACGGTGATCGCCGCGCCGCTGCGGCCGTAGCCCGCCGGGTCGCGCACAGCGCCGTAGACGTAGAGCGTCGTTGGCTGCACGGCGATGTTGTGCGTGTCGATGATGTCGTTGGTGGTGGCGTCAGGGTAGATCCAGTACTGGCGCGTGGATACGCCCCAGGTGCCGCTGACGGTGTAGGTCGCCAGGAAGCTCTGGCTGGCGACGATGCGCGCCTCGCAGCTGAAGCTGGTCGCGCCGGGATTGGTGTCGCGGCAGATCTCGCCGGTGTTGGCGGTGCTCACCGCCACGCTGTCGGCGGCCATGGTCTCGCCGGACCAGTAGTTGACCGGCGTGGCGTTGAACACGATGCGCCGCGTGGTGAAGTAGAAGTTTTGCGTCACCGGCGTCAGCGCACGGTCGGCGATGCTGTTGAGCGCCACCGTGCGATTGTCGGTGCTGTACATCGCCTGCGCCTGATAGCTCAGGCTGGTGCTGGCGGTGCCGACCTTCAGTCCCAGGTAGGCCACATAGTTGCCGCTGGCATCGCTGGTGGCCGTGGCCGGGCCGATGGCGTCGGCGCTGTTGATCGTGATGCTCACGCCAGCGATGCCCGAGTCATCGGCGTCGATCACGCGGCCCTGGAGCTTGAGCGTGGTCATCGTCAGCCCCAGGTCACGGGTCACGACGGTGGTTGTGCTGCTGACTGCGGCGGTGGGCACCGTTCCGGTGAGGATCGCGCTGCCCCAGACGCCGCTGACGGCGTACTCGACCGGGAAGCTGCTGCCCTCGGCCACCTGGCGGCTACAGCTGTAGCTTCCGGCGCTGCTGGCGTTGGCCGAGCAGAGCGTGCCGTCGATGTTGCGCACCACCACGCTCATGCCGGGGATCGTCATGCTCGGTGCGAGCGTGTTGTAGACGCGGCCAGTGAACTGGAGGGTGCGCGGCGTAAAGACGATGTCCTTGGTCACCACGACGGCGCTGTTGGCGGCCACGCTGAACGGTACGAGCACATCGCCTGCGCCGCTGAGGCCGGTCAGATGGTAGGTCAGTGTGCCGTCGGTCGCGCCCGCCTTGAGCACCAGCGTGGTGCTGTAGACGCCCTGGCTGTTGGTGGTCAGCGTCGGGCTGCTGTTGAGATTCGACAGGCTCGGATTGCTCACGTTGATGCTGATGCCGCTCAGCGGTGTGCTGTTCACATCGCGCACGATGCCGCGCAGCACCAGCGTTGTCGGCGCAGCGCCGAGGTCGCGCAGCATGTCGATGGTGGAGCCGGAGGCTCCGGCGGGCACGCTGGCGTTGATCGTCGTGCTGCCCCAGTCGCCGCTGAGCGTGTAGGCAATGTTGAAGCCCTCGTTGCCGACGATTTGCACGGTGCAGTCGTAGGCTCCGGCGCTGTTGCTGGATGTCTGGCACAGGCTCGATCCGCTGGCGGTGGCGATGCTGAGGCTGGTGTAGCGCAGCACGCTGCCTGGGGCCAGCGCGTTGATCACGCTGCCGTGGAAGCGCACTGCGCGCGTCTCAAAGATGATGTCTTTGTTGACGGTGGTGATCTGGCCAGCGGCGGCGCTGAAGGGCACCGCGACGCTGCCGCTGCTGCCGCCCACCGTCACAAGCAGCGTCAGCGCATCGCTGCGCTTGTCGGCCTTGATGAGCAGCAGGCCCTCGTAGCGCCCGTTGCTGTCGGTGGTCAAGCTTGGGCTGCCGCTGAGGCTGGACACGGCCGCGCCGGTGACCTGGATGCTCGCGCCGCTGATCGGCACGCCCAGGCCGTCGCGCAGCGTGCCGCGCAGCCGCAGCATCGTCGGGCTGATCGTCAGCGTGCGCGAGACGTTGGTGGTCACGTTCGAGGCTCCCGCCGGGATCGTGTCGCTGATCACCGCGCTGCCCCAGTCGCCGCTGAGCTGGTAGCGCATCGGCACGCTGCTGTTGTCCAGCAGGCGCGTGGTGCAGGCGTAGCTGGCTGATCCGCCGCTGCTGCTGGTCGCGCACAGGTTGGAGCCGCCCTGATCGGTGACGGCGATGCTGATGCCGCTGAGCGGCTGCCCAGTCAGCCCGTTGCGCACAAAGCCGCTGAAGTTCACCGGGCGATCCTCAAACAGGATGCTCTGCGTGATCGTGGTCAGCTGCGTTGGCGCGACGTTGTACGGCACGCTGAGGTTGGCGTGGCCGCTGTTCACGCTGACGCGATAGTTGAGCGTGCCGCTGACCACGCCCTGCTTGAGCACCACCGTGGTGGTGTAGAGACCCTGCGCATCGACGGTGGCCTGCGCGCCGCCGCTGCCGTTGTACAGCCCGTCGCCGGTGACCTCGATGCTGCTGCCAGGCAGCGGGTTGCTCAGCCCGTCGGTCAGGCTGCCGACCAGCCGCAGCGTGGTTGGTGTGGCGGCGATGTTTTTGAGCAGGCTGATCTCGCTGCCCGCCTGGCCGAATGGCACGGTGTCGCTGACGATCACGCTGCCCCACTCGCCGCTGGCGATGTACTGCGCTGGGAACGAATCCATGGTCACGCCGCGCGCCACGCAGCGGTACTCGCCGATGTAGACATCGGGGTTGAGCTGGTGGGTGTGGCCGTCGTCTAGCTCGGCGCTGCACAGCTCGCCCTCGACGGTCGAGGTCAGCGTGAGCGTGCCCAGCAGGCCCTGCGCGGGCACAAACTGGTTGCGCACGCGGCCAGTGAACACGACGTTGCGGAAGTCGAGCTCGAAGTTCGCCAGCTGCTGGTTGAGCTGGTTTTCGACCATGCCGAAGAACGCGCGCGTGTAGCTCTGGGTCACGTTGTAGTAGGCCAGGTCATAGTTGAGATCGCCGCGGGTGACGTTGGGCCGCAGCAGCACAAAGGCTTCGTACTGGCCGCTGGCGTTGGTCACAATGTCAACGGTGTCGTCGCCGCGCGCCCCGGCGTAGGCTAGCCCCTCGCCGGAGACCTGCATGCGCGTGTTGCCCAGCGGCTCGCCATACGAGTCGGTGATGCTGCCGTACATGCGCAGCGTGGTCGGCGTGATGCCCATGTCGCGCTCGACGAGCGTGGTGCTGCCCACGCCGGCGATGTCGGTGACGACGCCGGTGCGGTCGAAGCTGCCCCACAGTCCGTTGATGCGATAGTTGACCGTAATTGGCTGCGACGACTGGAGCTGGGCGTCGCACGAGTAGTAGCCGGTCGCCGGGTTGATGTCGGCGTCGCAGTAGAGCGTGGTGAAGTCGGGCGCGGTGATGAACACCTGGCCTGGCACGCCCATGCCCGGCACCAGATCGTTGGTGACGCGGCCGGCGAAGCGCACGCGGCGCTTCTCAAACGGCAGCAGGTAGCTCCACTCGTTGAGCTGGCCGACCTGGAGCTGGCGATTGCTCAGCCCGTACTTGGCCGTGATGCCGTCGAGATCAAGGTCGTAGATCATATCGACCAGGCCGGTGACGTTGTTGGGCAGCACGAGGTACAGGTCAAAGGTGCCGTTGGGCTGTGTGCGCATGCGCGTCGAGCCAAGCTTGCGGCCCTGCTGCTCTAGGCTGAGCAGCACATCGACGTTGCCCAGCGGCACCGGCACCACCGCTGGCTCGAAGACCATGCCCGCCGCGTGGATGGTGGTCGGCGTAAACTGCACGTCCTCCTGCACCGTCGCCTGGCCGCCAATCGGCGGAATACTCGTGACCTGGTAGGTGCGCTGCTGCGCCCCATACGGCCCCCACGCCGAGACCTCGACCTCGAACGGCTCGTCGTTGTCGACCGTCACTGGGCAGTAGTACGAGCCAACCGGCGGATCGTCGGGGTTGTCGTAGGCGCAGATGGTGCCCAGCGTGGGCGACTCAAGCCGGTAGTAGGCTTTGGGCTGCGCCGTCGGCGCGTTCGGGGCCAGCGCGTTGACAAACAGGCCCTTGAGCAGGATCGTGCGCGCCGTGCTGGGATTGCCGCCCTCTGAGCGGTCATAGAAGATCAGCGTGCCGGCGTCGGTCTGGTTGATGATGTCCGCCGTCGCCGTGAAGATGTGCTGGTTGATATAGGTGCTGTCGAACACCAGGCTCAGCGTCGCCGTCGTCGGCTGCTGGACCTCGCGCAGCACGGCGTACAGATCAAACGTGCCGCTGAGCGTCGTCTTGGGGTTGGCGGTCCACACCGACGAGATCATCGGCGAGCTGACGCGGCCTGGCAGCGCCGTGCGCACGCTGGCGTTGGCGATGGGGTTGAGGCCCAGGCTGTTGCTGAGCATGGCCGTGCCGCTGACGTGCACCATCGTCGGCGTCACGGTCAGCGTGCTGGTCCAGACGCCCTGCGCGCCAAAGGCCGGGATGAGCGTCACGCGGTCGGTCAGCACGCGGCTGCCCCAGTCGGCAAAGATGGTGTAGTTCACGTCGAAGGGACTCTGTGTGGTGATGTTGGCGGTGCAGCTGAAGCTGCTGCTCAGGTTGCTGGTCGTGCACAGCTGGCCGAGCTGCGGCGAGCTGACCACGAGCTGGTTGTTGCCCGACCAGCTGCCGCTCGCGCCCATCAGCGCGTTGATCAGCGTGCCGGTGAACTTCAGCTGCGCCGAGTCGATCACGAGATCCTTGCTGATGCTTACGACTGGCGCGCTGCCGCTGATGCTGAAGGTGTCGTCAACGCGGGTTGTGTTGCCGTTCACGCTCACGTCGTAGCGCACGGCCACCTGCACCACGCCGTCGCCGAGCACGGCGCTGGCCGTGTACACGCCGCTGGCGTCGGTGGTCGCCTCCAGCGTGGTGTAGCGCTCGTTGACAATCGAGTAGCTGCTCATGCGCACCTTGGCGTTGGCCAGCGCGACGCCGTTGGGGTCTTTGACTGTGCCGCCAAGGTGCAGCACGCGCGGGCTGATGTCCAGCGTGCGTGAGACGGTGGTCAGCGTGCCGCTGATCGGCTGGTTGAGCAGGTTGGTCGCCCCCCAGATGCCGGTCACGCGGTAGTTGACCAGGTACTCGTCGTCGGTGTCGAGCAGCGCCTCGCACGAGTAGTCGCTGGCGCTGCTGGCGCTGACGCTCGCGCACAGCGTGCGATCCAGCGACGGCGAGACGATCAGCAGCGTGCCGTCCAGCTTGACGCCTGGGTCGGTGGCGTTGCGCAGACGGCCCTTGAACGTCACCTTGCGATACGGGAACTGGAGGTTGACGTTGACCTGCTGCAGGCTGTTGCCCTCCACCACGATATCACGGCTGTCGTTGACCACGTACTCCTCGCCGTCGAAGCGGTAGGTCGCCTTGTAGTCGATGGTTGTGTTGGTGAAGCTCTGATCGAGCACCACATAGGCGGTGTAGCGCCCGGTCTGGTCGCTGTTCATGCCGACGGTGCGCTTGAGCTGCTCGCCCACGAGCTTGCTGGTGAAGGCCGGCGCGTCGGCCTCGACGGCGATGTTAGTCAGCGGGCGGTTGTTGCGATCCAGCGCCTTGCCCGTCAGCAGCAGCGTCGGTGGGCGCAGGCTGAAGTTGCGCTCGATCTTGAGCAGCTCGCCGGGCGCTGGCACGCTGCTGAGCGTGCCCGTGTAGGTGGCGCTGCCCCAGTCGCCGCTGAGCAGGTAGGTGATGTCGAAGGGCTGGTCGCTGAAGACGCGCGCGCTACAGGTGTATTTGTAGTCCTTGTAGCGATCCAGCGAGTTGAACTCGCACAGCGGCCCGATCTGCGGCGAGGTCACGCTCACACGGGTGCCATAGACGCCCTTGTCGTTGCGGTTGGCGGGCACGTAGGCGTTGAGCAGCTCGCCCTTGAAGGTGATCACGCGCATATCCAGCGTGAAGTCCTTCTGCAGCAGCGTGGCCTGATTCTTCACCGCGCTGTAGTCGAGGCGGTAGATGCGGCCCTCGGTGCCGTAGCCGACGAAGTACTGCACCTGCCCGCTCCAGCCATCGCTCGGGCGCGTGCGCAGCAGGATGTAGAAGTCGTAGTTGCCGTCGGCGTCGGTCGGGTGCGTCTCAACGCGGAACACATCGTTGCCGCTTGGGGTCAGCTGCACGCCCTCCAGCGGCTCGCCAGCAGGTGTGGTGATGCGGCCCACGGCGTGCAGCACCGTCAGATTGACGCTCAGGTCTTTGGTGTAGTCGACCACGTCGGCGTTCGCTGGAATCGTGGCGGTCTCGGTGAAGGTCTGCGCGCCCCACATGCCGGTGGTCTTGTAGATCAGCGTGATCGGACCAAGCGTGGTGGTCTGCGCGGCGCACACGTAGGTGCCGGCGGTGTCGGTCTGCGTGAAGCAGCGCGAGCCGGCGGTGGTCGTGATGTCGGTCGATGAGATCTCCACCGTGGTCGGCGGCAGGTCGATGCCGTAGGTGTTGGTGATCGTGCCGCGCAGGAACACGGTGCGCGGCGTGTACAGCAGATCGTGCGTGATCGCGGTGGTTGCATACTGCGTGGCCGTAAACGGCTGCGTGTCGGTGATGCTCAGCGTGCGATAGCTGACGCTGTAGTCCAGCGTGCCGCTGAGCACGCCGTTGGGCAGGCGCAGCGTCGTCGTGTAGGCTCCGGCCTGATCGGTGCGCGCGCTGGTGCTGGCTCCGCCAGCGTCGATGCTGACGCTCGCCCCAGCCAAGGGTGCGCCGGTTGGCCGCACGACGCTGCCGCGCAGCTCCAGCAGCGTTGGCGTGATCGAGCGCGTGAGCAGGTCGCGACTCACAAAGCTGTAGCCGCCCACCGCAGGCAGGTTCAGCGTGTCGGTGTAGACGCGGTGGTCATCGGCGGTGGTCACATCGTAGACCAGGCGCATGCGCTGCGGCGCGTTGCCATCGACCACCAGCTTACAGCGGCGTGGGTTCGGGTCAAAGAGCGTCGGCGGCAGGCGGTACTCGTCCGGCACCAGCGGGTGTAGCCCGGTCTGCATATCGCAGAACAGCGGATCGTCAGGCGAGCTGATGGTCACGCTTGCGCCGTAGACTGGCGCGTTGGTGCGTGTGTCGATCACGCGCCCGGCGAACTCCAGCAGGCTGCCGCGCACCACAAAGTCCTTGTTCACATCGAGCGGCGTGCCCGTCTGTGCGCCGATAAAGTCGGCGCTGCCGCTGGTGCCAACGTTGAGGTAGCCGACGCTGTAGCTGACGCTGCCGTTGACGGCGTTCTCGTTCAGCGGCAGGTAGGCGGTGTACACGCCGGTCACATCCGTGCGCACCAGTGCGTCGGCGATGCCGTCATCAGAGGAGGCGTTGATCACCGCGCCCGCCAGCCGCTGCCCCTGCGGCGACGTGACCTGGCCGCGCAGCCGCAGCACCGGCGTGTCGACGCGCAGCAGCGTGGTTACGTTGAACGTCTCGCCAGCAGGTCGCGTCTGTGGATCGACATCGACGATCTGTGACGTGATCACGCTGCCGCCGTTGCGGCTCAGCACCTGCACGTTGGCCTGGAATGGCGTCAGGTCCTCCAGCGGCACATCGCACGCGTAGGTGCCCACGCGCGCGCGGTCGGTCGTCTCCTTGCGCAGGTCGATCGGGTGATCTTTATCGACCGACTTCGGATCACGGTAGATCAGCGTGGTGATGTCGCAGGCGTCGAACTCAGGATGCGGCACCGTTGGCTCGATTAGAACCCGCGCGCCCTCAACCGGGATGGCCTCATCGAACTGATACGACACGCGGCCGGAGAAGCGCAGCAGCACGCCGGTCAGCGTCAGGTCGGCCGGGAACTGGTTGAGCGCGTGCTCGTTCAGCCCGCTGAACGGGCGCACAAACTCGGCCACAATCGACTGCGCGTTCGGGTCGGTGCTGTTGAAGTCGGGGTTGTACGACAGCGTGAAGGTCAGGTTGCCGGTGAGCACACCATCGTCGAGCATCAGGTAGCTGGTGTACTGGCCGGTGGCGTTGGTGCTGGTGTAGACCTTGGTGAAGCCAGCGCTAACCGGGCCGCGTGTGCGCACCTCGGCGTTGTAGAGCGGCTGGTTGGTCTGATCCTGCACCGTGCCGTACATCCGCAGCGTCGTCGGCGCGACCGCGAGGTCGGCCTGGATTGGCAGGCTGCGCCCGGCTGGCGGCAGCGCGTCGATCTGCACGCTGGTGCTGGCGCTGCCGCGCTGGCTGACGCTCAGCGTGCGCGTGCCCAGCGCGCCGCTGGCGGGAGCCATACACGTGTAGGTGCCGAAGCGGTCGGTCCAGGTGCTGCACAGCTCCTGCGTGCCGTCGGTCACCGTCACCTTGGCTCCCGGCACCGGCAGGCCCGGCACCAGCTGGTTGGTGATCGTGCCGTGGAAGGCGTAGAAGCACAGGCCCGTCTGCGCCACCTCGGCGGCCGGGCGGCCGGCATACAGCTCGTAGGCCACGTTGCGCACCTCAACCTCGTCAATTGAGTCGCTCTGGCAGACGCCGGCCAGCAGGTCCTCGGCCTGCTGCATAAACGGGGCCAGCTCCTCGCGGCTCGGCGGCTCGTTGATCTGCGGCATGTTGTAGGTCCACGGGCCGTCGCCAGGGTTGTCGTAGGTGAACAGCGACTCGTCCAGCTCGGTGACGCGCCAGCCGTTGGCGAAGTCGTAGGCGTCGAGGGCCGGGCGGCCATCGGGCAGCAGGAAGTCGTCGTCGATGTTGCCGTTCGGTCGGCCGCTCATGCCATAGTGGCTGTCGTCCTGCGGCACGGTCGACTCAACGTCGATCCACGTGCCCCAGCTCTGGCTGATGCGGAAGCTGAAGCCGCGGTACTTCAGCTCCGCCGAGCGCTCCGAGTTGATCACCAGATCGACCTCGCCGAACTGATGGATGCCCGGCTCCAGCGGCTGGAGCTGATGGTTGATGTAGGGCTTGGTCAGATCGCCGGCGCGGAACTCAAAGATGGTGCCGTCGGCCTTGAGCGCAAACGCCGTGTTCCACGAGGTCCAGTCGGCCAGGTTGAGGATGATCGTGCTTAGCGGGCCGCCGCTCACAATGTCCTCGACGTGCTGCTGGCGCGCCTGGAGTGTGACGCCGCCCTGCTCGTAGCCGGGCCGCGGCTTCAGGTACGTGAACTCGCCGAGCGAGAAGCTGTCGAAGCGTAGCCCGTCCATGGTCGCGATGTGCGGGTCCGATCTGGTGATCCACGAGCAGATCAGGCCCTTGGGATAGCGCCCGATGGTGTACCACGGCTGGTCGCCCCACGGTGGGAAGACCACGATCGGCACGCCGCCAGGCGGGCTGACGATGTGGCCGATGCGCACGCGCTCCTGAATGACCACCTCGCACAGGTTGTTGAGCGTGCGGTGGTCGAAGTCGCGCAGATCGCCGCAGTTGCGGTAGATCATAAAGAAGGGCTTGTGCACCTCCTTGGTGATCGTCTCGTACTGCCCGGTTGGGTTGCCGTTGGCGTCGAGCTTGGGCCGCCGCGCTGTGGCGATGGCGTACACCGGGTGGTAGTCGGGGTTGTTCGAGCCGAAGTCGTGGGTCAGCGTCGCATCGAGGTGCGTGGTGCCTGGCCCGCCCTGCTTGACGATGCGCCCGCCAAAGACGAACTCCAGCGTCTGGAGCTGGGCCTGGTTGTCGGTGGCGCGCGAGATCGCCGTCCAGTCGCGGCGGTCGTACTGGTCGTTGGGATCGTTGCAGGCGTACAGCACCGGGATGGTCGAGGGCCAGTCGGCCTCGGTCAGGTCAGGATCGTTGGGCCGATTGGGGTCGGGCCGCCGCTCGCTGGCGTTGGTTATGTCGGTCGGTAGGATAATATCGACGCGCAGCGAGTCGCAGGTGACCTGAATCTTGCCAATGTAGCTGGCGGTGGTCACACCCATCAGGTGGTTGTAGCCCAGCAGGTGGAACACGATTGGATCGCCGGGATTTTTGCCCTCGCAGACGCTCTCGGGCACCTCCCAGAATCCGACCAGCTGGTCACCCTGGCGCTCCAGCCGCGCCACCGGCCAGGTTACGATACCGATGGTGTCGCTGATGTAGTAGAGCTGCCCCCAGTCGTAGGGCCAGCGTGTGTCCTCGACCGGCTTAGAAACAATCTTGAGCGCGTCGCCGGGCCAGATCGTGTCGGTGCGCGTGTTGCTGTACTCGAAGTAGTTCTCGCCAGGGTCGAGTGCCTTGTACCAGTCGGCTTTGTAGATCGGGTCTTTTGGCCCCAACTTGAGGTCAAGGCTGAAGTAGTTGTCGAGACCGAAGATTTTCAGCAGATCCTTGATCTTCGAGGCCTTGAGCGCAATGCTGAAGGGCACCTGGAACGCCTGCGAGGGCTTGAACTTGCCGCCGCTGGCATCGACGTTGTCCCACAGCACGTAGGCCGGCGTGGCCCAGGCTGTTTTTACCTCAAAGCCCAGCTGCGCCTCTAGCACATCGACAGTCAGGAAGTGCTCGAAGGCGCGCAGTACCCTGAACACCCCAGGGAAGCGGTTTGGCAGCGGACCGAGCAGGTCAAAGACCGAGCCGAGCAGCCGGAACTTAAACTCGCCGACGATGTAGATGCCTGCCGTCGCCTCGACCTTCCAGCGGTCGATGCCCAGGTTGCCGTTGATGATCGCGCTCGGCTGCGTGATGTCCACCTTCGGGTCAAACTTCGACGGCGGCACCAGCGTGAGCTGCTGGTTCTCGTACTGGAACCCACCCATGATATCGATGCTGCCGCTGATCGACCACTTCAGCGCGAGCTTGGGGCCGCCCTCAAGCGCCGCCTTGATCGCAAAGTTAACCTTGACCGTCACTGTCGGGCGTAGGAAGGCGTTCAGCGCGCCTAGGATTGGGTTAGCCGAGGCCGCCAGCGGGATGGTGAAGTCCTTCTTGAATAGCTCGCAGCTCAGCGATACGTCGCCGCTGGCCTGGAACTTCAGCTCCACGGCGAAGCCCGCCGTCGGATTCATGCCGATGGCGGCCTTCGCCATCTCGATGTACTCGGTCTCGTTGCCGTTTTGATCGACGTACTTGCCCAGCTTCAGCCCGGTCTCGATCTTGGGGTTGAGCGCGAAGTTGGGCTTGATCGAGAAGCCGCCCCAGTTGACGTTGGCCTCGGCCTTACACGCCCCAAGGATCTTGTCCTTCTCCCAGTGCGCGCCGCGGAACCACGGCTGCGTGCTTGGCGTGGTCGGTGTGGTGCTCTGGAGCTGTGGCAGGCTGTCGAGCGCCGCCTGATCCTCTGGCGCGACCTCGTCTTTGGCCTGACCCTCGAGCTCGGCCAACCTCTCCGGCGTGCGCTCATACAGGTAGGCGTTGCCGCTGCTGTCGAAGCTGGCGACCAGCGGGATGGTGTCGGTGAAGTACACGCCGTCGTCGATCATGCGCTCGCTGTTGATGTAGAAGTCCAGCGTTTTGAACACGTCGGGCAGCTCAACCAGCTCTAGCTGGATCAGGTTGTAGCCGCTGCGCTGCGTCACGCTCAGCACGCGCCCAAACAGCTGCGCCGACTCGTTGGTCAGCAGCATACTGCCCACGCTTGGCGCTGGCCCCGTCGTGACAATCGCATACTTGGCCTGGATCAGCGACTCGTCGCCGTTCTCCAGTGTGGTCGAGATCACCTCGAAGCGGCTCAGCAGCTCGTCTTGCGTGAATGCGCCCAGGTACAGCGTGCCGTCGGGATTGGTCGGCGTTGTCTCGCTCAGCGGCAGCGTTGGTGTGAGGTTCTGCGCCGGGAAGACCAGCTGGTCGTCTGGTACCAAGAAGGTGTTTTCGCGCGGCTGGCCGACCAGCACGTTGACGATCTGCGAGCGGATGGTGGCGTCGCTGTGATCGCGCACTACGAAGCTCGCCGCGCCCGCGTCCGCCGTCGAGCGCACGATGATCGTCGTCGGATCGTCCGGCAGCACGGTGTAGGTGATCGAGCTGGTGCCGGTGATCCAGTTGCTGTGGCTCACCAGCCAGTCCAGCTGCATGCCCTCTAGGCTCACGACGTTGCCCTGCTGGTCGTAGCCGCGCACGTGCAGCGTGTGCGTGACATCCACGCCGGTCAGGATGACGCTGTTTGGCTCGATTGCCAGCACCACGCGCTGATCAACGATGGTCAGCGTGGCGGTGACTGGCTGGTTGATGCTGTCGCTGACGCTGTAGATCAGCGTGTCGGTGCCGGTGTACGCCTCCGAGCGCGTGTAGGTTAGCGTGCTGCTGATGATGCTGGCGGTGCCGTGCTCCGGCGGCGTGGCGATCGCCCAGCTCAGCGGGTCTTGATCGACATCATAGCTCAGCAGATCAAGGTCGATGGTGCTGCTGATCGCCTGCAAAAACAGTGTCTCGTCGTCGGCCACCGGCGGATAGTTGGCCACATTGCCGGCGCGAATCTGCACCATCGCGCTGCCCTCGGCGCTGCTGGTGTCGCTAACGACCACGTAGGACGCGTACAGGCCGGTCGCGGTGTAGACGTGGGTGGTGCTGACGGCGTCGGTTGCCTCGGTGCCGTCGCCAAACACCCAGCGGTAGCTCAGCGCATCGCCCTCGATATCGCTGGCCTGGGCTGTAAACGTCACCGTGAGCGGCAGCGTGCCGCTGACTGGATCGGCCTGCAGTGTCACAATCGGTGCGTCGTTGACCGCGTTGACGGTGATCGCAATATCGCCGCTGGCGCTGCCGCCGCGCCCATCGCTGACGCTGTAGCGCAGGCTGTCGGGGCCGCTGTAGTTGGCGTCTGGCTGATAGCTGAGCATGCTGTTGGTCACGCTCGCCGCGCCGTGGGTCGGCGTCAGCGCCAGGGTGTAGGTCAGCAGGTCGCCGTCTGGATCGCTCGCCAGCGTGCTGAGGTCCAGGCTCGCCGCGATGTCCTCGGTGACGCTCAGCGTGCCGCTGGCCGCCAGCGGCGGCTGGTTGGAGCCAGGTGTCGCGGTCGGCGTGCTGGTGGCAGGCGTGCCGGTCGGCGTCATGGTCGGTGTCGGCGGCGTCACCGCGCAGATCGGGCTGCTGCTGGATGCGCTGGCGCGGTAGTGGCCCAGCGTCCAGGTCAGCGGCGCACCATCAAACGGCGGCGTAAACACAGCGCTGTGCATGCCGGGGCTGAACGTGGTGGGCTGGCCGCGCTCGCTGGGCGCGGGGCTGAAGCCGTTGCTGCTGCCGTGTGGCACGTCCACTGCGGCGCTGCTGTAGCTCCAGTAGCCAAACTGGGCCAGCCACTGGCCGCCGCCAAGGTCGGCGACGCACTCGGCCAGCGGCACCACCGGCACGGCGCTGGGGCTGACATTTAGGTGCACATCGACCTGCCAGCTCTGCCCGCCGTCCTCAAAGGTGTAGCTCAGCAGGTCGCCGCCGCTGAAGCCCTGCGTCGGCGTGTAGCTCAGCGTCGTGGCGCTGAGGCTGGCGCTGCCGTGGCTGGGCGTGGTGATCAGCGTGTGGCTTAGCGCGGCGCTGCTGCTGACGATGCTGGTCAGCGCCAGGCTGATCGGCGTATCCTGGCGCACATCGAGGTAGCAGGTGGCCACCAGCGCGGCGCTGCTGCGCTGGGCTGGCGGCGCGTTGGCGCGCATGCTCGTGGTTAAGTTCTTCAGCACGGTCGGCAGATACACGTTGCTCTGCACGCTTAGGCACGGCGTCAGCTCCGGCACCGTCGGCGTGAGCGGGCGCGTTGGCACCGTCGCCGCCGTCGGCGTCAGCCGGATCGCTGGCGTGACGGTTGTTGTGATCGCTGGCGTCGCCTTGATCTCTGGATCGGTCGTGCTCGTCACAGGCGTGGCCTGCTCGGCTGTCGTCGGCTCAAGCGTGCTT
This sequence comes from Herpetosiphonaceae bacterium, assembly GCA_013538855.1. Classification (GTDB taxonomy): domain Bacteria; phylum Chloroflexota; class Chloroflexia; order Chloroflexales; family Herpetosiphonaceae; genus OHK22. The sequence goes on along the minus strand of JABXJS010000214.1, from coordinate 26,374 downwards.
GGATCGGGGCTGCCTTGCTTCGACTGCTCGCTCGCGGCGACAGGCAGCACCGGCAGGCTCTGCAGGAGCAGCAGCCCCAGCATGAGCACGTTCAAAATCCGCCGAATCCGTTGTGATTGCAAGAGAGTAATTCCACGCTGCATAGCACGACTCCTTTGGCTGTGGCGATCAGGGGTGGCCGATCAGGGTTGAAAATGTGCAGTTAAATGCCAAGCTGGCCCACACATCCGATTGAACACGTATTGCATTCTGCCGATTGGGTCAACTTTAGTGTAGAAGAGCCATATTAATGGCGACTTAACTCATTGTAGAGACATTAATAACTCAGGCTGAGGTACGTTGGTGCTAATGTGGCTTAGGCCCTCCAGGGAGGCTTTCTTGGCTGCCCATCCGCGCACGGCTAGTACTGGCGGTTGTTCTCGCCTCCAAGGTTTTAGCGACCGACGCCGCACGGCGGTGTCTGGCAGTTGCGCTAGCGGCGCTGGTTGCGCTATCGTGGTGCGCAGCACATGGAGCCAATGGATGTGGCCCTGCGCTGGTTTTTATCCTGTGCGCAGCCAGTGTGCTGCTGATGAAGGAGCATCGCCCGTATGTCTACCACCGTTGTGCTCATCCGCCATGGCGAGAGCCAGGCCAACGCAGGCTTTGTCACGGCCCATCCCGCCACTATCTCGCTGACCGAGCGCGGCTGGGCGCAGGCGGCGCAGGTGGCCGCCCGCTGGAGCGCGCCGCCTGCGTTGATCATCACCTCGGCCTACCTGCGGACGCAGCAGACGGCCCAGCCCACCTGCGAGCGCTTCCCGCAGGTGCCGTGCGTCATCTGGCCCATTCACGAGTTCACCTACCTCGATATCGAGCGCTCCGCCAACACCAGCGCCGCCCAGCGCCAGCCGCTCGTCGCCGCCTACTGGCAGCGCTGCGATCCGGCCTACATCGATGGCGCAGGCGCTGAGTCGTTCGCCAGCCTCGCCCAGCGCGCTGAGCAGACGCTGCTTCAGCTCCAGCAGCACAGCGGCACCCTCGCCGTCTTCACCCACGGCCAGTTCATGCAGATGCTGCTCTGGCGCATCGCAAACCCGGCCAGCCCGCCCACGCCCGCCAGCATGCGCGCCTGGCGCGATCAGGCCCGCGCCGCCCCGCTGCCCAACATCGCCACCATCCGCCTGCGCTACGCCGCCAGCGGCTGGCGTGTTGACCCAGCCCTGTGAGCGCCTGCTGAAGTGATGTGCGCCAGCCTGACTCGACAGCACTCCACGCTGTTCGCTATAATTACCGCTATTCCTGACATAAGCTTGGAGAGAATTAGCCCTAGATTAGGTGTAGATTGGGAGCAGTGCTATGGCTACATGTGAGTCGCTCAACGAGCAGCTGACGATCTATCAGCATAACTTGGCCCTGCTGGAGCAGCAGCGCGCGCAGTTTGGCGGCGATATGAGCACGCCGCTCCATGTGCTCAATCAGATCGCCGCGACCCGCAAGACGATCGAGCAGCTCAAGGCCGAGCTGGTCCGCCTCGGCTGCACCACCCTCGCCACGCCGCCTGACGCTGCACCCCGCCGCGTTGTCGATCAGGCCCAGCCAGCGCCGCAGCATGGCGGCATCAACCTGACGGGCGCAACCATCGGCGACAATGCCACGTTCGCCGGCCGCGACCTCTACGGCGGCGGTCACGTCGCTGGCGACAAAAATGTTGGCCGCGCCGAGGTCTCCGGCGGCATCGTCTACGGCGCTGTCGTCGGCAACAACAGCGGCACCATCACCACCAACCAGCATTTTTCAACCGCATCTGCCTATCAGCTCGCCTGCACGCCGCCGGACGCTTGGCATGTCGGCGAGACCGACGACGTTGAGGTTCGTGTGCAAGGCCACGCCGCCGCCCAGCGCTATCAGCTCACCGTGCGCGGCCAGGGCATCGCCACCGTCACACAGCGCTTCGTCGGCCACGATCCAGTCTGCGTCCCGCTCACGCCCACCCGTGCCGGCCAGCTGTCCATCCGCATCATCCTCGCCGACGAGCAGGGCACCCAGCTCGCCGCCATCAAAACCACCCTGCTGGTCAGCGAGTGAGTCGGTGTTTAGGTTGAAAAGATGCGCCGTGCCTGCCCGCTCGCGCCTGCTGCACCAGTCCGTGCTCCGGCGTGTGCCATCTACACACTGCCGCGCCGTGCTGGCCCCCGCCCGCTGATGTCCAGCGCCGCCCGCTGCTGCTGCCGATCCGCTGTGGTCCTAGGCCCGCTGCTGTACCGTAGCACTAGGTGCTGCGCTGGCTCCTAGCGCTCCGCCTGTGCTACAATCAGCGGTACACCGTGTATACCTCTCCTGCGCCGCCGCTGCCTACCTGCGCTGCGTCTGCTGCAAGGGTTGTGCTTCACTCTGGCATTGCCTGCGCTGGGCGACTGTTGAAAACATTAAGATATGCTGCATTGCTGTTACTCTGATCCTCCTCCATACCTGCGTGTTGCGTCCACTCAGCGTATGTGACCAACTGGAGACTGTGCTATGTCGAATGCTGCCGATGAGCGCCAGGCGATTGTGGAGCGAGCGTGTGAGAGCTGGATTGGCTCGCTCATCGACGTTTCACGCCGCAATAATCTGCTGTACTTTCGCGATCTTACCACTGGCACGCTTGATCTTTCCACTGGCGCACCGGCACTACTGCCACAGCTGCTGCAGGGCGAGAGCATCGCGTTTAAGCGGCTGCTGCCTGATCCACAGCTGGATGCTATTGATCAGCCACTGCTCCCTGATCCAAAGGGTGAGCGCAACGGCGCACGCATTCGTGCCATCGCCCGCCGGGCGCTTAGCAATGCGGAGGAGAAAGGTTTAGAGACCCTGTTTCTGGCGCTGGGCATGGCCACGTGGTCTGTCAGCAGCGATGGTCGCCCGCCGGCCGCAGCTGTGCTGCTTCTACCTGTTGCGATTGAGCTGCGCGGCCACGATTGGCGCGGCTTTATGCTGCGCCGCATTGGCGATATTCAGATCAATCCAATCTTGCTGTATCACCTGGAGGCGGAGTTTCACTGTCGCATCGATCCTAGCTACCTGCTCGCAGATGTTGATGATGAGACCGCCGCCTTTGATCCCAGCGATGTGTACTCCCGCCTCCTTGAGATGACCCGCACGGTGCCCGACTTCGCCATCGATCAGCGCATCGTGCTGAGCAACTTCGCGTTTCAGAAGATGGCGATGGTCAACGATCTGCGCGAGTACCGCACGCAGCTTGCGCAGCATCCGCTCATTGCCGCCCTGGCTGGCTATGAGCCAGCGCGCGCCGAGCTGGCGCAGCCGCGCCCAACGGTCAGCGCTGCTCAACTTGATGCGCTTGATCCTGCCACCGAGTTCTTGGTGCTCGATGCCGACTCGAGCCAGCAGCGCGTTGTGCACGCAGTGCTGGCGCGCCAGCACGGTGTTATCCAGGGGCCGCCGGGCACAGGCAAAAGCCAGACCATTGTTAACTTGATCACGTCGCTCGTCGCTGCTGGACGGCGTGTGCTCTTTGTGGCCGAGAAGCGGGCAGCGATTGATGTTGTGCGCAAGCGCCTTGAGAGTGTCAACCTCGGCCACCTGGCCCTCGATCTGCACCATGCAGCGGTCTCACGGCGCACAGTCGCACAACAATTGGCTGCAAGTCTGGCGCATGTGCAGAGCGCACGGCCCGTCCACAGTAGTGCTGTGCATACCAATCTGAGCGAGCAGCGCCAGCGGCTGAAGGAACATGTCCAGCGCCTTCACACGCCGTTCCCGCCATCTGGCGAGACGGTTCACGCACTCCAAAGTGCGCTGCTCCATGCTGCGCCACAGGTGCAGGTGACGACACGCTGGCGTGGCAGTGCGCTGCTGCGGCTTGATCCGGCTGGTGTGCAGACTGTGCGGGGGGCTTTGCGCGAAGCCCAGTCGCTGCACGGCCTCATCGTCGGCAGTGATCCATCGCCGTGGCGCACGGCAGCATTCGCAGCTGGCGCTGATGCGCTGACCGCCATCGATCTTGTCGCTAGCCTGAGTCGCAGCCAGTGGCCGCAGGTATGGTCGGCGGTGCAGGCGATCTGTGCGCACACCGCTGCCGCGCCGCCGTCGAGCGTGGCGCTGGCGCTGGCGCTGGTGCAGCACTGGTGTGCCGTGCAGTCAGCCTCAGCCGCCTACAAACCAGAGATCAGCAACCACAACCTAGCGCAGTTGATCGCTGATCTTGCGCCAGCCCATCAGAGCGGGCTTGGCGGCATGCTCGGGCGCTGGCTTGGCTCGGCCTACCATAAAGCCCTCGCCGATGCCCAGTCGCTGCGCTCCGCTGGGCCAGCCGAGCCAGGCGCGATTCGCCATGAGTTACAGGCGCTCGCCCAGGCTGCTGCCCAATGGCAGGAGTGTGCGTCTGGCTGGGCGCTGCCCGTTCTAGGGCTTGAGGCTGCGGTGCTGGAGGAGCAGCTGAAGCAGCTCGACGCTGATCTCCAGCAGCTCGCTGCGCTGCTTGCCTTCCCTGAGCTGTTGGAAACTGCGCCGTCTGCGCTGACGGATCTGCTTCAGCAGCTCGCTGCAGATGCGACCACGCCTTACCGGATGGTGCGGCTCAACGAGCTGCGGCAGGTCTTCACCAAGTATGAGATCGATATGCTGCTCGCTGAGCTGCGGGCGCAGAGTATCCCCGCTGGCGACTGGCCCGCGTGCTTCGACTATGCTTGGCGCGCCTCATGCTTGGATTTGGCCCGCGCCAACGATCCGGCCCTGATGGCCTTTGCCGGCGCGGTTCACGAGCAGTCGATTGATGATTACTGTCGCTTGGATCGCGAGCATTTAGCCCTGAACGCCGCCCGCGTTGAGCGCAAACACGCCGAGCACGTTGTTCATGCTATGAACGCCTATCCCGACCAAGCGACGCTGATTCGCCGCGAGGGCAATAAGCGCTCGCGCCACCTGCCGCTGCGCATGCTGCTGGCACAGGCCCACAATGTGCTGCTGTCCCTGCATCCTTGCTGGATGGCTAGCCCTACCGCCGTGAGCCAGCTCATTGCTGCTGACCGCCAGTACTTCGATGTGATCATCTTCGATGAGGCGAGCCAGGTGCTGCCCCAAGATGCGATTCCGGCCTTGCTGCGTGGGCCGCAGGTTGTGGTTGCTGGCGATCAGCATCAGCTCCCGCCAACAACCTTCTTTGCTTCTGGCGAGGACGAAAGCGCTGCCAGTAGCGAAGAAGATGTGCCAACCCAAGGCTTTCAGAGCGTGCTCGATCTCCTGGCGGGTTTCTTCGAGCCTTGGCTGCTCAACTGGCACTACCGTAGCCGCGATGAGGCGCTGATCGCCTTCTCGAACCGCCATATCTACGCTGATCGCCTGATCACCTTTCCTAGCCCGCTGGGCCGCTCGGCGATTGAGCATATTCTGGTGCCGCAGCAGCCGTCAGATGAAGATCAGTCTGAGAGCGCATCGCTTGAGGTTCAACACGTTGTCCAGCTTGTGCTGGAGCACGCCCGCGAACACCCCGATCAGACGCTTGGCGTGATTACGCTGGGCATTAAGCACGCCCGTGCTATAGAGCAAGCTCTAGAGATTGAGCTGCCCAACTATCCTGAGCTAGATGCTTTTTTCGATACAAATCGACCGGAGCGCTTTTTTATCAAGAACTTGGAGCGTGTGCAGGGCGACGAGCGCGATGTGATTCTGCTGAGCGTTGGCTATGGCAAACAGCCCGATGGTCGCCTGCTCTACCGCTTTGGTCCGCTGCTGCTTGAGGGCGGCGAGCGGCGGCTGAATGTGGCCGTAACTCGTGCCCGCCTGCGGATGAGTATTATTTCATCATTTAGCCATCACGATATGCCCCCAGAGCGCTCTAGCAAGCGCGGCGTGGTCTTGCTCCGCGCCTACTTGGAGTATGCCGCCCAGAAAGGCCAATCGGCGGCATATCAGCGCACGCGCCACGATCCTGCGGCCAATCTGACGCTGCTTGAGTCTGTGTGCCAGGCGCTCGAACCTCATGGCCTTCGGGTACGCACGCACTGGGGTGCATCGTCGTTTCCGCTTGATCTGATTGTCTTCCATCCTGAATCGCCATGGCGTGTGCTCGCTGTTGAGACCGACGGCTCAACCTACGCCGCGCTGCCCACAGTGCGTGATCGGGATCGCTTACGTCCACAGCTGCTCGCGCAGCTTGGCTGGCCTGTGCTGCGGCTCTGGTCGCTCGATTGGGCTATGCACCGCGAGCAACAGATCGCACGGATTGTGCAGTCATACAGACAGGTGACAGCCGGTCCCCCGCCACAGCCTACGCCCGCCATAGATTCCACTCCATCGCAAACTCAATCAGCGGCTGCTCCAACCCGTCGCCCGCGTCCGCCTGTTCCACGGCGCGACAACATCGACAATTACTCCGATTTCGAGTTAGTAGACTTGATTAGCTGGATTAGGTCGGATGGTCTGCTGCGCACCGATGAAGATATCATGGCTGAGATGGTCAAAGAGCTGGGGTTTAGTCGGCGTGGATCACGCATTAATGCCCGCTTGCGTGCCGTGCTGGCCTCGCTGCGGCGCTAAGGTGTATCTACAGTACAACACAGGCTCCGCAAAATAGCTGCGGAGCCTGTGCTTGTTGTGCGTGTTCCCGGTCCTACTCGGCGCTCCAGGCGCTGGCGTGGGCCTGGGCGAACTCGGCGAAGCTGGCTGGCTCGCGGCCAAGCACGTCGCTGATCGTGCGCGTGACGACCTCGACATAGCCGGCGCGCACCTGCTCGAACAGGCCCTGCATCATGGCGATGCTGCTGTCGTACCATCCCTCGGCCTTGAGCGCCTGGCCGAATGCCTCGCTGTCGATCGGCTCGTACTGGATGCGGCGGCCAGCGGCGGCGCTCAGCACCTCGGCGGCCTCGTAGTGCGTCAGCGCCTGCGGGCCGGTCAGCGTGTACTCGCGCCCGTCGTGGCCCGGCTCTGTCAGCGCGGCGGCGGCTACGGCGGCGATGTCGGCGGTGTCCACAAAGCTGATCGCCGCGTCGCCCGCCGGCAGGTAGATCGCCTGCTGGTACTTGATCATCGGCAGAATAAAGCCGTCCGAGAAGTTCTGCATGAACCAGTTGGGCCGCAGGATGGTGTGGCGCAGCCCCGACTTCGTTAGGTGCAGCTCGACCCGCCGGTAGTCGCTGTCGTCCGGGGCCTGGTCAACGCCGATGGCGGTTGAGAGCACCACCTGCTGCACGCCCGCCGCCTGCGCTGCGTCGATAAAGGCGACCATCTGATTGGCCACCGCCGGATCGTTGTTCGGCGGCAGCAGAAACATGCGCTCGACGCCGTCAAGCGCCGCGTCGTAGCTGCTGGCGTCGGCGATGTCAAACTTGACCAGCGTGACACTGCCGTGCGCTTCGTGCTGCTCCGGCGTGCGCGTGGCCGCCCGCACCGCCGCGCCCTGCGCCGCCAGCAGCTTCACCAGCCCGCCGCCGATGTGTCCCGTCGCTCCAACCACAAGAATTGTGCTCACTGTACCTCCTCGCGGACGGCTGTCGGCGCTTGCGTCGGCCAGACAGCCGTCCGATCATCGTTATTGCAAAAAAGTTGCTCGCCGCTGTGTCCGCTTGCTCCAGCCACGCGCCGCGTGCTTACAGCGCCTCCTCGCGGACGGCTGGCGGCGCTTGCGGGCACTCGGCAGACGCTCGATCATCGTTATTGCAAAAAAAGTTGCTCGCCGCTGTGTCCGCTTGCTCCAGCCACGCGCCGCGTGCTCACAGCGCCTCCTCGCGGACGGCTGGTGGTGCTTGCGGGCACGCGGCAGCCGCCCGATCATCGTGCCAAAATTGCCAGCCGCTATGTTCGCTTGCTCTAGCCACGCGCCGCGTGCTCACAGCGCCTTCTCAGGCACGGCTGTCGGCGCTTGCGTAAACCAGACATACGACCCATACACCATATTCAGCACAAAGATGGTCAGCAGCATCCCGAGCAGGCCCAGCGCGCCGAGCTGCGGGCCAAGCGCGCCTGCCAGCAGCGCCAGCAGCGCGCTGAGCGCCTTCAGCGCCGGGCTGAGCCGCGGATGCGTCGGCTCGTCGGCCTCGCGGCGTAGCGTCAGCTCTAGTAGGCTGATGGTCAGCAAAACCACGGCCACCGCGCCGCAGACCAGCCAGGTCACATTCACCGGCAGGTGCGCGTCGCTGTGCTCGATCAGATTGACCACGCCGGCGCTCAGGGCGGCGATGCCCATCACCAGCGGCAGGTGCAGGTAGCTCCAGGCGAAGGCCACCCACACGTTCGGGCGCGGCAAGCGCCGGGCGATAAAGTCGAAGTAGACCCACCAGATGCCGAACGTTAGCGCCATGCCCATTGTGCCCGTCACGCCGCTGAGCAGCGTTGGCGTGCTGGTGAAGCCGTTGATCGCGCCGACGATCGCCTCGCCCAGCACGATGATCACGAACAGCCCGAAGCGCTCTGGCAGCTTCTCGTTGCTCAGGCGGGCGATGCGCGCCTGAAGCTTCAGCGTGGTGATCGGGGTCGTCAGGTCGATCAGCAGCCCCAGCCCCCACATGGCGTAGCGCCAGGGCGCAGGCACGAACACCGAGGTCCCAAACAGCGCCACCGAGATGCAGAAGCCGATGTTGTAGCGGTTGGTGATCGGGCGCATCAGCGGCTCGTGCCAGCCGCCGCGAAACCACTGCACAATAATCAGCGTGCGCGCCGCCGCGTAGCTCAGCGCAAAGCCTTGATCGCTGTGCTCGCTCTGGTGGCTGAACAGCGCCAGCCCCACCACCGGCAGCATCTGCATAAATGTGATCAGCCGATAGCTGACATCTTGGGTCTCAAAGCGGCTGTTGTAGAAGGTGCCGCCGATCCAGACCCACCATACCGGCACAAATAGCAGGATGTAGCGACCAACGCCAGCCCAGCTCGGGTGCTCGACCAGCTCATGCGTCAGCTGTGCGATCACCACCACGAACACCAGATCGAAAAATAGCTCCAGCCACGACACGCGCCGCTCGCCCTCGGCATTGCTGAGGATCAGCTGTGGTGGCTGCCACCAGGAACCGCGCTGCATACGTGCTCCTTTCGTTGTCGCTAGCTCGCCGCGCCGCTGCGGTGCACGAGCGTGATGGCGAAGTCCGGACCTAGCCCCTGCTTGAATGCCAGGCTGATCCACAGCAGCGCCAGCGGCTCCAGATAGCGCGCCATGGTCAGCTCGCCGCTGTCGATTGGCTCGAAGCCCAGGTCGCGCGCCAGCCGGGCCACGCTGGCCTTGGCGTCGGCGTCATCGCCACAGAGAAACATGCTGATCGGGCCGCTCGGGTAGTGTGGATCGCGCATATTGGCGCTGCCGGTGGTGTTGAAGGCTTTCACAACCTTGGCCGCTGGCAGCCAGGCGGCGATCTGCTCGGCGGCCGAGCCGTGCTGGTCGGTGTCGGAGCCAGGTTGAATCTCCAGGCCAGCGAAGTTGGGCTTGAGCGGGTTGGTGCAGTCGATCACTATTTTACCTGCCAGCGCGCCAAGCTGCTGCGCGGTGGCCTCGGCGGCGCTCCACGGCACCGCCAGCACCACCACGTCGGCGTCGGCCACCGCCTCGGCATAGCCCGTGGCCACCACATCGCCGCCGATCTCTTCCAGCAGCGCCTGGAGCTTGGCTGCGCCAGGATCACGCGACCCAAAGCTCAGCGTGTGCCCCGCTTTGGCCCAGCCCGCCGCCAGCGCCGCCCCCACCCGTCCACTGCCAATTATCGCAATCTTCATACAGTTGCTCCTGCTAGCTGCTGGAGCCAAACAGCCCCCGCAACGTCTATCCATTGTACGCTGCCCATCAGCGTCATACCCGCACATCGGCCCCGCCGCATTGCCAGGTCGAGCGGCCGTGCACCAGCGCGGTGTCCCCGCATGGTTGTTTTTCTCTAGCGCCCGCTGTATAATACTATACATGATTGTATAGTAATTGCAACTATCCATGTGGCTAGGGCTAAGCGGTGCAGGACGGGGCCGCGTGGTGCCGCCGGGCCAGGCGCTTGATGGGCAAAGAATCGTCTGTGGTTTAATCGAGCGTCACGGCCAGCACGCCGTCGGCTGCGTTGCTGGCTCGCCCCGGCCTGTGCGAAGGCCTAGCGCCCTGCGCGAGCGAGCCACTGGCTGGCCCTGATCGGCGTTGGCGGGCTGAGCCGGGCGGCCCAGCCACAGACGAGCGTAATCCACCGTATGCCGCGCCTAGCTGCCGCCATCAGCAGTGGAAGGAGACCCCGATGCATGACCAAAATCGGTCGCCTGGACGCCCGCGCGACCCCGAGACCGACGGCCGTATTTTGGCGGCGGCGCTCGATGTGATGCGCCTGCACGGCTATGCGCGCATGTCGTTTGATTTGGTGGCCACCGCCGCCGGCGTAACCCGCCCGACGATCTATCGGCGCTACGCCAATAAGGCCGAGCTGGCCGTAGCCGCGCTGGCGGTCTATCAGCAGCAGCACTTTCCGCTGCCAACTGGCGATCTGCGCGCTGACCTGGTGGCCCAGCTGCGCCACTTCGCCAGCGGCATCGAGCGCCCCTTCGGCATGGCCATGATCGGCGTGGTGTTGGCCGAGGAGCACGATACGCCCGAGCTGTTGGAGCGCTTCCGCGAGTACATCGTGGCCCCGCGCCGCCAGGCCCTGCTGACGATCTTGGAGCGCGCCCGCGCCGCTGGCCAGATCGACACGCGCGCAAACCTGCGCCTCGCTGTGAACATGCTGATCGGCAGCTACTATGCCGACTATCTCGCCGGTGGCACGCTGGTGCCCGACTGGCCCGAGCAGGCCGCCGCCGCGCTTCTATCCTGGCTGGAGCCGTAGCCTGCTAGCTGCCGCTTGCCGCCAGCGGCGTAGCGTGCGGCTGGGTAGCCACCGCGATATAGCGCTCGTGGAAGCGGCGGCGCTGCTCGCTGGTGCCAAGCACAGCTAGGCAGTCGCCAGGCTCTAGCTGCACCGTTGGGCCAGGGTTGGGGATAAGCGCTGTAGCGCGCAGCACGGCCACGATGGACGCGCCGGTATGCTGGCGCACATTGCTGCTGCCGATCGCCTGTCCGCTGAGCGGCGAGCGGGCTGGCAGATCGACCCAGGCGATCTCAAAGGCCTGCTGGGCGCTGCGCAGCCGCCCCAGCACGGCGGCATCGGTGTGCAGCGTGTAGAACGGCTGGTAGCGCTCGTGGCGAATCGTGTCGGTGAGCTGCTGAATATCGCCTGGGGCCATATCGAAGTGCAGCAGCGTCTGGCGCACAATCTCAAGGCCACCCTCGAACTCAGGCTGAATCACCTCGCACACCCCACGCTCCTGAAGGTCGCTGAACTGGCTCAGCGAGGCGGCGCGCACCACAATGTGTAGCTCAGGGTTGAGCGCACGCACGCGCTCGACGATCAGCTCGGTGTCCAGCGCGGCGGGCGTGGTCACTAGCATCAGCCGCGCCGCGTGCACGCCTGCGGCCTCCAGCAGCGTTGGGCTACTGGCATCGCCGTAGAGCGCAGGCGCGCCAGCGGCGTGCGCCTGCTCGTAGACGTGCGGGTTTAGCTCGATGACGATGAACGGTAGCTGAAGCCGCTGCAGAATGTCGGCGGTGTAGCGCCCCACCCGCCCATAGCCAGCGATGATGATGTGCCCCGTCAGCGTGCTGCTCGGCAGCGGTGCGGCCGGGGCTATGCTGCTGCCGCGCCGCCGCTGGTACCAGCCGTAGAGCGGCTGCGCCAGCCCGGAGAGCAGCGGCGTAAGCACCATCGTCAGCAGCGCGGTGGCCAGCAGCAGCGCGTAGATGTCGCTGCTGATCGCTTGGCTGTCGAGGCCCACCCGGGCTAGCACGAACGCAAACTCGCCGATCTGAAACAGCCCCAGCCCAACCTCCAGCGGGATCGCGCCGCCGTAGCCGAAGCCGCGCGTCACTGCGCCGAAGATCAGTGTCTTGATGAGCACCACCGCCCCAACCAGCAGCAGAATCTGCGGCAGGTGGCCGAGCAGGAACAGCGGATCGAGCAGCATGCCCACCGACACGAAAAAGAGCAGCCCAAACACATCGCGCAGCGGCACGATCTCGCTGAGCGCCTGATGGCTATACTCGGACTCGCTGAGCACCATCCCGGCCACAAACGCGCCAAAGGCGAACGAGAGGCCGACCAGGTAGGTCGCGTAGCCGATGCCCAGCCCAATCGCGACCACCGCGATCAGAAATAGCTCGCGCGACTGCCAGGCCGCAATGCGCCGCAGCACCGCCGGCATCACCCGCGTGCCCGCGTAGATCATCACCAGCAGAAACACCGCCGCCTTGATGATCGCCAGCCCGATGGCCGGCAGCCCCTGCTGTAGGTCGCGCAGCGTCGGCAGGATGATCATCAGCGGCACGACCGCCAGGTCCTGCACAATCAGCATCGCCAGCATGATCTGGCCGCTGAGCGTGCCGAGCCGTCCCTGCGCCATCAAGGTTTTGAGAATAACCATCGTGCTGGAGAGCGCAATCAGCGCGCCCCACCACAACGACTGGTACACGCTCCAGCCACTGAGCACGCCTAGCCCCACGCCCGCGCCCATGGTTAGCAGCAGCTGCAGCGGCGTGCCGATCAGCGCCAGCCGCTGCACATGGCGCAGCGAGCTAAGCGAGAACTCCAGCCCCAGCGCGAACAGCAGCAGCGCCACGCCGATCTCGGCCAGCAGCTCGATGTCGTGAATCTCGGTGACGGTGACGCCGCCGGTGTAGGGGCCGACGAGGATGCCAGCGATGATGTAGCCCAGCAGCAGTGGCTGGCGCAGCCGCTGGGCGATAAAGCCGCCGATCAGCCCGGCAACGACGATGATCGCGATATCCGCAGCAATGCCCATGGCTCCTCCCAAGCTCTCGGCTACGGCTTACCCAGCGTGCCTCTGCCACGACAGACTGGGCAGCGCACTTGGCCGCTGCCTTGGCGCGCCCCGGCTGGTGTGCAGCGCGGACATGCCGGGTTAAGGCGCTCGAACCCGCTGGAAAGCGGTGCTGGAACGCCACGTACCCGCTGCCGTCCGCTGCCGCCACAGACGGGACAGGTTTGCTGGCCGCTGCCATGGCAGGCTGAACAGGGTACCACTGGTATGTTCATGCTGTGCTCCTTGCCTGAGTGTGCCCAAAACAGTATATTCTTAATTCATCTACTTAAGTATAGCAGTAATTGAGGCTACGTTTAAGCAAAAAAATGCCGCCCTGGAAGCTTCAGGGCGGCATTTTTGATGGATGGAGATTGTGGTGTTTTAGGAATACTGCCAGCGTGGCGCGCCATCGACCTCGTCGTTCCAAGACTGGAACCAGTCGTCCATGAGGCCGTTGAGCACGGCTTTGAACACGCCGACGGCCTCCTCGGCGGACTGCGGGCCGACGCGACAGACGCTCCAGGCCAGCTGGACAAACGCGCCGAGGTCGCCCTCGTCGGTGGGCGTCAGCCCCTCACGATTCTCGTTGTACCACCAGTCCTTGACGAGGTAGTCGAGCACAATGCCGATGGCGGCGGTGCGGAAGGGCGGCGAGACTTGCTGCGGCAGGCGGTTGGCGGCGTTGTTGGCGGTGCGCACGTGCTGCGAGAGCAGGATAACCGTGGCTGGTGGGATGCGGCCATAGCCAGAGCTTTTCATGACCGTCTGCTGCTGGCGTGTGGCCACGTAGGCCCCGGCTCCGGCGGCGGCAGCCCCGGCGGCGACTCTGCGCTGGAAGCCCGCCGATGTGCGCGTAGCAAAAGCGGCGAGCAGCCCGACAAGTAGCCAGATCAGCAAGTAGGCCACCAGCGGCATGCCCTTCTCGGCACTGAAGAAGGCCGCAGCCAGCAGCGTAACCACAAAGCAGCTGCTCCACCACAGCACCGCCAGCATACAGGCCGTCGTGCCCAAGAAAAAGCGCTTGAGCACGTACCAGAGGAAGGTTGCCGCGATGACGGTGGCGATGAGCACCGTGGTGGCCACGCCGCCATCGGCGACGCGATCTTTGCTGAAAAAGAGGCTTAAAGCCCACAGCGTGAGAAACTGCGCGCCTGCGCCGCCAATCCAAAACACCAGCGTGTTGAGCGTCAGCCGTTGAGTTTTGGATAGAGCTTGCATTTTAGGTCGCCACAGCCATAATCACAATTGCCGCCAGCGCCAGCGTTACCGCCGCCATCTTGATGCCCGCAGCCACATTGCCGCGCTCGATCTCGGCGCGGTAGTCAATCGGGTCAAGCAGGTCATACAGGCGCGCGCCGCCGTAGAAGATCAGCACGCTGACGACAGTCCAGCCCACCGAGGCGGCGACGCGCCCAAGGATCGTCAAAATTTCATCTGTGGTCATACACACTCCTGAAATAGTACAAAGCGAAGAGCGTTGATTGCGTTGGTGCGCCGCCTAGTAGGGTCCAGGCGGGCCAGGATCGCCAGGTGCGTTCCAGTTCTCGAGCCAGTCCTCCATCAGCCCGGTGAGCACCGAGCGGAACACCGGCAGACCTTGGTTTTCAAGGTCGTTGCCGGCCAGGGTGGCGGCAAGCTGCACAAACGAGCGTAGGTCGGCGACATCATCCGGCAGCAGTCCCGAGGTGTTCTCGTTCTCGCGCCAGTCGCGCAGCACGATGCCGATGATGATCTCGGACGCGGCGGCGCGTGTGTTGGGGCCGGCGTGCGGCGGCAGGGCGCTGACAACCTGCCCGGTGATGGTCTGAACAATGCCCGCGACCAGCTGCGAGGTGTTGGGGGGTATGCGCCCAAAGCGCGGCTGTGACATAAAGCCTCCTTAGCACAGGTGCCTGCTGGCGTGCAGCAGGCCATGAACTAGCGTAGTGCATGAACGGCCCGCACCACGGCGTCGGCGAGCCGGTCGGGCCAGTAAAAATCGTGTGCGCCGATGAATGTGCGCGGCGTGCCGCCAAAGCCGCGCTTGAAGCGCGAGAAATTGGCGTACTGGTGCTGCGGGTTGCCGCTGGCATCGTAGCCATAGAAGTCGTAGCTGGCGCAGCCTGCCGCCTTGGCGCTGGTGATCGCGGCCCACTGGAGCGCGTAGCCGGCCATCTTGTTGCGCTCGCTGGTGGCGGTGCCGCCATACAGGTACACCGCGCGCTGGCCGTAGGTGGTCAGCAGCAGCGCGCCCAGCGCCGCGCCCGCATACTCGGCGATCAGCAGCCGCGCCAGCCCGTGCGGGGCGAGCATGCGCAGCAGATCGCTGAAGTGGTCAATTGGCTCGACATAAAAATCGTCACGCTCGCCAGCCTCATCGAGTAGGGCGTAGAACAGTGGAATATCGTGCTCGGCGGTTGAGCTGCGCACATGAACGCCGTGGCGCTCAGCCAGGCGAATATTGTAGCGGCACTTCGGCCGCATCGCCGCCAGCAGCTCCGCCTCGGACTGCGTGAGGTCAAGCAGCAGCGTCTCGCGCGCCAGCAGATCAACCGGAGCGCGGCCCCAGTCGCGCAGCAGCGGCGGCCGTGGGGTGGGCAGCAGCGGCTCGATGCGCATGCCGACGGCGGCGTACTTGCTAGCACGCTCCAGGGCGGCGCTACGCAGCAGGCGCAGGCCCGCTCGTGCGATCTCCGGCTGCTCCCACGGCAGCACCGGCCCCTCCGGCGCAATCAGCAGGCTGGCAGGCTGAGCTGTGGCAGGCGCATACAGCAGCGCGCCTCCGATCAGCTCGTCGGCAGCGAACAGGCCGAGGTGCAGCACGCGTAGGCCACGGGTGCGCTTGAAGGCGGCCCAGTGCAGCGACTGCATCAGGCCGCTGGCTGGTGCCGCCTGCACCAGCTGCTCCCAGCGCCAGCCGAGGCCAGCGTCAGGACGCAGATCATCAAGCTGTTGAACAGAGAGCTGCATCATCAATCTCAGCAGGCGCTAGCGCAGCACGGCCAGCAGCTTCTGCGCGGCCTCGTGCTGCTTGGGCAGCTGATCGACCCGCTGCTGCAGCACGCTGATCAACTGATCGGTGCGCCCGATATCGGCGTTGGTCAGCTGCAGCGCCTGGCTCACCGAGATCTCCGACGAGCCGTACTCAACAGTGTCGCTCGGGCCGTAGGTTTTCTGGATCTGCGTGTACTCGGCCAGGTCCTTCTGCAGGCTGGTCATGTCTTGGCGCGCGGAGGCTAGATCGGACTCGATGCTCTTTTTGACCGCGTCGTACTCGTTGACGAGCTTGGTCAGGAAGGGCACCAGCACCAGCTTGCGCAGGTCATCAGGGTAGGGATCACTGATCGGCGCGGTGCGGCCAGGGTCGAGCCACCAGCCGTTGCGATCAAGGTAGGCCGGCTGGGCATCGGCGCGCTGGATGATCGCCATGCTGCCATCGCCAGTGACCCACACGCCAGTAAAGAGCTGGTAGCTGCCGCTCAGCGGCGGCTCGGCCACCGGTGGCTGCTGGGCGGGGACGCTGCCGAGGCTGGCGATGGCCTTGTTGACCACATCGACGGTGTTCTGCATGTTGGCTAGCTCGCGCTCGTCGTCGTCGCGCCAGGGCGCAAAGCCCATCCAGCTGATCCAGTCGATCCAGTCCTGCTTGCCCTTGACGCTGTCGCGCAGGCCGGTGCGCTGGCGATTCAGCTCCTGGTGCGTGCGCCAGATCAGGGCCGGGTCGCGCTGGAGGAAGATAATTGGCAGGCCGGTGTTGATATCGACCACGCTGGTGACCTGATCGGCCAGCAGCAGATAGGACTGGTCGGTGAGCGCGATCACGATCTCGCCGTTGGCCAGCAGGTCTGTCTCTGGCGTCAGTCGATACAGCGCCTCGCCCTCGTTGGGATCGTCGGGCCGCGCTGGGCGCGAGTACGAGCGATAGCTTGAGCCGCCGTAGTAGGAGCGGTAGTAGCGATAGCGCCTGGTTGGATAGTACGAGCCGACCTCATCGACGACCACGCCGCGGCCGTAGCGGCTGGGCGCGAAGCCTGGCCCGCTGACGGTCGATGGCGGCGGAGCCACCACGTCGTAGGGGCTGGAGGTGCGTGCGAACGAGCCGCTCTGGTAGGCACCGCTGGTCGTGCCGCCGTCGACGCTGCCCTTGCCGTAGGCCGCATCGGGATGGATGATGTTGGAGAGGATCACCACAATCGCAATAATCGACACGATGCGCAGGCCGCGCTGCAGCAGCGAGTGTGGGTTGCTCCACGTGCGGCGCAGGTTGGCGCGCAGCAGGCGCAGCTCGCCGACCAGGCGCTGTGGCAGCTCGGCGGCGCGCCGCAGCAGCGCATCGACGATGGCGCGCAGATCAAGCGTGTTCAAGAAGCGCGCTGGGTTGTCGATAAACTCACGGATCATCGAGCGCGTCTGGTCGGCGCGCAGCGCAGGCATCACCTCGATCACCTGCTCGAACACCTCGGTCTCCGAGACCGTTGGCTCGGCCTGCTGCAGGGTGGCGCGCACGGCATACGGCAGCACGGGGGCGGCGCTGTCGGTGGCGGGCAGCTCGGCGGGATCGTGGCTCCAGTCGAGCGCGCTCCAATCAACGGCGCTGGCATCCTCCCAGGTTGGGTTGAACAGCGCCTGCAGCAGCCACAGGCTGCCCATGCTGGTGGGCGGGGCGCTGTCGCGCAGCTTGGCGATAGCGCTTGGAAAGCAGAAGCAGCGGCGTAGCTGATCAGCGGAGTGCAGAAACTGCCGCGGCTCGGCAAAGCGCAGCTCGCTGAACTCGCGTGGTCGCAGATGGCGGGCCGCGCCGATGAAGAAGCCCCAGTCATCGCCATAGCCCGCGTTGGTGAACGAGGGCAGCACGAAGCGATAGGGGCGCGGGTGCAGCTCGGCGGCGCGCAGGCTGTTGTAGATCGACCAGTAGGCCAGCGGCGTCTGCGAGGGCGAGGCGGCGTTGACGGCCAGCACGCCGGTGTCGGCCAGGATGGCGCGCAGCTGCCCGTACCACTCGATCGTGTGCAGGCGCGCGCCGGCGCTGTCGCGGGGCACGGTGAAGTCGCAGATGATCAGATCGTAGGCGCGGTGCAGGCGGGCGGCGCGATCAACAAACTGAAATGCATCCTCAACATGCACGTGCAGGCGTGCATCGCTGAGCGCGTGGCCGTTGATCGCGGCCCAGTCGTCGCGAGCTAGCGCGATGATCTGCGCATCGTAGTCGACCAGATCGACGTGGCTGATCACGGCGGATTTGAGCAGCTCGCGGGCGGCCAGGCCGTCGCCGCCGCCGCAGATCAGGGCGCGCAGCTTGGGCTTGCCGCGTGCGCTACGGCGGGCGGTCGCCAGCGCTAGCGCCGGCAGCGCCAGCAGCTCGTGGTACAGACCTTCATCGCGGCTATCGAACTGCAAGTCGCCATCGATGTACACGGCGATAGAAGAGTCGGCTCGTTCGTCGAGAACTATCGTCATGGGGTTCCTCGTTGTGTGTTATGTGGCTGGTGGTTGGTACGCGCCAGGACCGCGCTTGGTTGCAGATGCTGCGCGCCATGATACCAGACCAGCGCAATTGTGCAACATTTGTTCGCGCCAGCAGCGCAGCTAAGTTGGCGCTTCCTAACCGCAGGGTATCAAGCCACAACCGTAGCGTGCGCCTGGCGATGCTACCCTAAAGCCAGTGAAATTGTGTGAAAAAGGGTGCAGTCATGACCATAACAGAATCCGTCGAGCAGCTTTATCAGCAGCGTCTCACGACCGCCGATGCGGCGCTGGAGCTGGTGCAGTCACATCAGCGCGTCTACTCCATGAGCAACGCTGGTGTGCCGAAATACTTGCTTGATGCGCTGGTGCAGCGCGCCTACGGCCTAGAGGATGTCGAGGTGCTGCACATCTTCACCGTCGGCTCCAGCGACTATGTGAGCGAGGCGCTGCGCGGCCACCTGCGCGTGAACACCCAGTTCATCGGGGCCAACGTGCGCGCGGCGGTGAACAACGGCCTCGCCGACTTCACGCCGGTGTTCTTGTCCGAGGTGCCGCGGCTCTACCGCACGGTGCTGCGACCAGATGTGGCGCTGATTCAAGTATCGCCGCCTGATGAGCACGGCTTCTGCTCGTTTGGCGTCGATGTCGGCGTGTCCAAGCCCGCCGCTTGGGCGGCGCAGACGGTGATCGCCCAGGTCAACAAGCAGATGCCGCGCACGCTTGGCGACAGCTTCATCCACGTCTCGCGCCTGGCCGCGATCATCGAGGTCGACGAGCCAATCGACGAAGTGCCGATGACCTGCTCCGACCCGGTCGAGCTTCAGGTGGGCGCGCAGGTGGTCAACCTGATCGAGGATGGCGCGACGCTGCAGATGGGCATCGGCGGCATCCCCAACGGCGTGCTGCTGGCGCTGCGTAACGCTGGCCTCCGCGACCTGGGCGTGCACACCGAGCTGTTCTCCGACGGCGTGATCGACCTTGTGCAGGCCGGCATCATCACCAACGAGCGCAAGACGCTGCACGCTGGCAAGCTAGTGGCGGGCTTCCTGCTTGGCACCAAGCGCCTGTACGATTTTATCGACAATAACCCCGAGGTCGAGCTGCACCCGAGCGACTACGTCAACGATCCGTTCATCATCAGCCAGCACGATCGCATGATCGCGATCAACTCGGCGCTGGAGGTGGACATCACCGGCCAGGTCTGCGCCGACTCAATTGGCACGCGCTTCTACAGCGGTGCTGGCGGCCAGGTGGACTTTATTCGTGGCGCGGCGCGCTCCAACGGCGGCAAGCCGATCATCGCGCTGCCTAGCACCGCCTCCGGCGGCACGATCAGCCGCATCGTGCCCACGCTCAAGCCTGGCGCAGGCGTGGTGACCACGCGCAACGATGTGCACTATGTCGTCACCGAGTACGGCATCGCCGACCTGTACGGCAAGAACATCCGCCAGCGCGTGCAGGCGCTGATCAGTATCGCCCACCCCGCCTTCCGCGACCAGCTGACGGCCGAGGCGCGCAAGCTGAACTACATCTAGATCATCGCAATCCACCCGTCACACCAGCGCGGCCCCATGTCCCAGCGACAGGGGCCGCGTTGGTGCTTGCCCGGCGCTAGCTCCTGAGCTATGATGGAGCTACGCAATCCACCATTTGCTTGAATGGGTGCCGTCGATGTCACAGCCACCTGGTGCTGCTATCCACCACGACCTACAGGAGCGCCTGCTGGCGCTTTCGCCGCGCGGCTTCGAGCTGTTTGCCGGCGATCTATTGGTGTACATTGGGCTGCAGAACGTGGCGATCACCCAATATGTCAGCGATGGCGGCATCGATGCGCACGGCGATCTGCTGGCTGAGTCCGGCCTGGTGCGCGTGCCCACCGGCGTGCAGGTCAAGCGCCTGCGCCACAATGTGCAGCGCCCGGACATCGACCGCTTCATCGGCGCGCTCAGCGAGCAGTTTTTCCACGGCATCTTTATCACCACCTCGGCCTTTGCGCCCAAGGCGCAGGAGAAGGCGCGCGCCTCGCGCTATGTGCGCATCGACACCATCGACGGCGCGCAGCTCAGCGCCCTGATGCTGCGCCACAGCCTCGGCGTCATGCCTGGCGGCGAGGATCGGCTGCGCCTCGATGAGGCGTACTTCAGCGCCTTCGATGCGCAGTCGCCGCCTGCACCACCGCAGCTCAAGGAGTCGCCTGCGCCCTACCACGTGGACGCTGACGCCCCTGACGCCCTGCCTCCGCCCGCGCCCGCCGACGACCTGATCTCGCTCAGCGCCCTGAGCTACGCCCTGCGCGTCGATACCACCACGCTGCGGCGCTGGATCGAGCAGGGCCGTCTCACGCCCGACCGCGAGCCACACGCTGACGAGCGCACCGGCTTTTTCTTTCAGCGCCGCCGCATCGACGAGATTCGGCGCACGCTGCTGCTCGACACCGCGCCCCGCGCGGGCATGGACTGGCGACTAGCTTTTCAGGAGTACTTCAGCCAGCGCAAGCTCACGCGCTCCTACAAGCCAGTGCTGATCAAGGCGCTGATCAAGCTGGTTGATCGCAATGGCGAGGCGGCGCTGGATGCGATCACCGTGGAGTTTTGGCAGTTCTACATCCAGCGTCAGCAGCGTGGTCTGCTGCCCGAGCAGGACGGCATCCTGGCCGATCCGCAGCGCACGACGCTGGATGCCGTCAAGCAGTTGATCGTGCGCTTCCCGCTTGATCGCTTTCGTATCCAGCAGCTGCTCGAGTACGATGAGCACACCGAGATCGTGCGCTTCGCCCCGCCGCTGTGGCAGGCGCTGCGCTACTACGACCTGCTCGACGCGCTGCAGACCGCCGATGCACACCTCGACTACTACTTCCGCACGCGCCTGGGTTCGAGTGTTTGATACGACGAGGGCCACGCCTATGCCGCAGACTATTCTGGTGATCGACGATACGGCCAACCTGCGCATGCTCGTGCAGGAGTACCTGACGGCCGAGGGCTTCGCGGTGCTGACGGCGGCAAATGGCCGCCAGGGCCTGCTGCTCGCCCGCCAGCACCAGCCGGACCTGGTGCTGCTCGACCTGATGATGCCCGAGCTAGGCGGCTACGACTTCATCCGCCACTTCCGCGCCGATTCGCAGACGCCGATCATTGTGCTCACCGCTAAGCTTGAGGAAACCGACAAGGTGCTCGGCCTGGAGCTGGGAGCCGACGACTATGTGACCAAGCCCTTTGGCATGCGCGAGCTGCTGGCGCGCATCCGCGCTGTGCTCCGCCGCAGCAGCGCCGCGCCGCCAGCCGCCGAGATTATGCGCGCCGCCGATATCACCCTCGACCGCGCCAGCTTCGCCGTCGCCGTGCGCGGCCAGCCAGTGCACCTCACGCCGTCGGAGTTTGAGCTGCTGGCGGTGTTCATGGCCGCGCCTGGCCGCGTCTTCACGCGCGCGCAGCTGCTGGAGCACCTGCAAGGCTCAGCGTTCGAGGGCGTCGAGCGTACCATCGACGTGCACGTGCGCAATCTGCGCGCGAAGATCGAGCCAGAGCCAAGCACGCCGCGCTATATCGAGACGGTCTTTGGCGTGGGGTACCGCTTTCGGGCCGCGCCGCTTGCTGCGGAGCCAGCCTGATGCGCCTCTGGCTCAAGCTGCTGCTGGCCTTTATTTTGGTCAGCCTCGTCGGCGCGCTGCTGTCGGCGCTGATCGCGCGCTGGGTTACGGTGACCGAGTTCGAGCGCCTTGTGCGCCAGCAGGCGCTGACCAACTTCACCAGCGATGCCACCAGCTACTATCAGCTCCACGGCGCGTGGGCGGGCTTCGGCCCCTTTCTGCGCCAGCGCGCGCTGACCCCGCCGCCGCCACAGCCAGGCCAGCCGCCGCCGGAGCTGCCGCCGCTGCAAAACGGCCAGCCGCTGCTTGTGTTCGCCCTGGCCGATCCCCATGGCTTTATCGTGCTGCCAGCCGGCGAGTACGCGCCGGGCCAGCAGCTTAGCGCGGCCGAGCTGGCTGCAGGCACGCCGCTGGTGATCGACGGCGCGCAGGTGGCCACGATCCTGCCAACCGGCACGCTGCCCGCGCTAAGCCAGCGCGAGGTCGAGTACATCGAGCGCACCAACCGCGCGCTGCTGCTTGGCTCAATTGGCGCGGTGGCGGTGGCGATTCTGCTGGGCCTCGTATTGGCGCGCACGCTCAGCCAGCCGCTGCGCGCGCTCACCGGCGCGATTAAGGCCATGGCCGGCGGCGAGCTGCGCCAGCAGGTGCCGGTGCGCTCCAAGGACGAGGTCGGCGAGCTGACCGTCGCCTTCAACCAGCTCAGCGCCGATCTGGCCCGCGCCGCGCAGGTGCAGCAGCAGATGACCGCCGACATCGCCCACGACCTGCGCACGCCGCTCACGGTCATCGCTGGCTACCTCGAGTCGCTGCGCGATGGCGTGCTGCCGCCAACCCAGGCGCGCTTCGCCATGCTCTACGACGAGGCCCAGCACCTCCAGCGGCTCGTCGAGGACCTGCGCCTGCTCTCGCTGGCCGACGCCGGGCAGCTCTCGCTCCAGCGCAGCCTGGTCAATCCGCGCGCCCTGCTCGAGCGCGTCGCCGCCACCTATCAGCAGCCCGCCGCCCAGCAGCAGATCAGCCTGGCTGTTGCCGCGCCCGCCGACCTGCCCCGCGTGTCCGCCGACCCCGAGCGGCTGGTGCAGGTGCTCGCCAATCTGATCAGCAATGCGCTGCGCTATACGCCGCCGCACGGATCGATCACGCTGGCGGCCGCCGCCGACGCCGCCACGCTGCACCTGAGCGTGCGCGACACTGGCGCAGGCATCGAGCCGGAGGCGCTGGCCCACGTCTTCGACCGCTTCTACCGCGCCGATGCCGCCCGCGCCCACGAGCAGGGCACCTCGGGCCTGGGCCTGGCCATCGCTCGCTCGCTGGTGCTGGCCCACGGCGGCAGCATCGCCATCGACAGCGCCGTCGGCGTCGGCACCACCGTTGCGCTGACGCTGCCGCTCAGCGCGCCGCCCAAGGCGGTCTAGATGCCCGCCGCACGCTTTTCTGTCGAGCGCCTCGTGCACTTCCAGTGCGAGGTCTGCGACCGCTGGTGGAGCATCGGCGACGCCCCCGAGCGCGATCACTGGTTCTGCCCCTGGTGCGGCGCACGCCTGGAGACGGGGCCGCCGCTGCCGCCGCTGGCCGCCCCAGAGCCTAGCGCTGACCCCGCTGATCCAGCCTAGCGGCTGTGGCCTGCCAACTACTTCAAACATCCACACCATCTGAACAACTTCTGAACATGCGTTTTTTATGCTAAGAGCAGATCGAACTTGTTCTATTCGCTCACTTCTCAAGGAGGTTCCGCATGAAACGCATCGGTATTGCCCTCAGCGTGGTGTTGCTCATCGCCCTGGCCGCCGGCTGGGCCGCCGCTAGCTCCATCAGCCAGACCAGCGCCTCCGGCACGGTCTACCTGCCCGCCATGAGCAACCCCGCCGCGCCGTCCAGCGGCAGCGACTGCCCATCCGCCGCGTTCATGGATGTCTCAACCTACCAGCAGACCCAGAACTACCCAGCGCCGACGCTGAGCGTGGCGTGCTCGGACACAGTGATGACCGTCAACTCCAACGGCATCCCCAACTTCGAGTTTGTGCAGATCACGCCCTCGGACCTCCAGGCGCAGTCGTATGCCTGGCAGATTCCGCTCAATCCACAGCAGGCCGCCAGCACGTCGTCCATCCCGCTGCTTGGCCCGGTGGCCATCGCCATCAACGGCCTGCCCTTCTACGGCCCCAACGAGGCCCAGCCGACCTACGGCGATCCGCTGGTGAATAATCTGCTCGACTTCTGTAACGGCCACACGGCCCAGCGCGGCGACTACCACTTCCACGCCCGGCCCGACTGTCTGGTCGATAATCAGGCCAGCCTGGTCAATCAAGTTGTGGGCTACTCGTTCGACGGCTTCCCGATTGTCACGCCCTACGTCTGCGTCGATGCTGGCTGCACCTCCACGCGTAAGGTGAGCAGCAGCTGGCAGAAGATCAACGACTCGGCGGCCGCCTGGGACTCGCACGCCTACGTCGCTGGCTCCGGCGATCTCGATGAGTGCAACGGCATGGTTGGTGCCGACGGCCAGTATCGCTACTACGCCACCGACACGTTCCCCTACATCCTCGGCTGCTACCGTGGCACCGCGATCAGCAACGGCCCCGGCGGCGGCGGCCCTGGCCCCGGTCAGCCCGCCGATGGCTCGAGCGGTCAGCCCAGCAACGGCGGTGCGCCGACTGGCCCCGGCAACGGCACGCCACCGAGCAACGGCACGCCGCCCAACAACGGTCAGCCCGGCCCTGGCGGACGTGGCCCTGGCCGTGGCCCGCGCCCGTAGCGTGCGCCTGATCGCCCACGCCCGCAGCGCTCACCTGCTGCGGGCGTGGATCGCCGCCCCGCCGACCGCTTGCAGATGATCCTGACGCTTGCACGCTGCGCTGGTAGCATTCACCGGCTGCGCATCATAAAAAAGGAGCACGAGTATGCAAAAGATTCACTGGGCACTCTTGACGCTGGCGGCGCTGCTCGTGCTGCCGATTGGCATCAGCTGGCTGCGCTCCGACACCACGACGGCCTCCACCAGCGCCGCCGTGCATACCCCCAGCGGCTCCGTCACCTATGTGCTGGACTGGAGCTGGGGCCGCGCGCAGCCCAACGCCGACGGCTGGTGGACGACCAGCGACCGTGGCTACACGGTCAGCGTCAGCGACGGCTACATCACCACCCACGCGCTGGAGCTGGTGGCCTGCCCGCACGAGCACCCGGCCAGCACCAGCAGCCTGTCCAGCCAGCTGCTCGATCTGCTCGACGCGCCATCCGCCGCCGCCGGCCACTCGTCGCTGCACCACGACACCTCGCGGCTGACGCAGGCATGGGTCGAGCCGCTGACCGCGCCGATCAGCCAGACATCGGCCGTGCTCACCGTCGATGAGCCGTCCTACTGCCAGCTGCACTATCTCGTCGCCGCCGATCCTGCGGCGGCGCAGCCGACGACTACCGTGGCGATCACCGGCACCTACATCGCGCCCAACACCATGGTCGCCGTGCCGTTCAGCATCACCAGCGACCTGACCTGGGGCCGCAACGCCGCCCTGGCCAGCGCCGACGGCATCCCGATGCACGGCCAGCAGCTGCACATCCACATTCAGCGCGACCTCGGCAGCCTCTTCGACGGCGTCGATTTCCAGGCCGACGCCGACGCCCAGGCCAAAGCCATCCTGCGCGCCCTCACCGACGCGGTCAGCGTCAGCGCCGAGTGAGCGGTAGGACAGTCTGCCCAGCGCCGCCCTAAACGTTGGGGTGGCGCTGGGCGTGGGTGCGAATGTTGAAAAAGCAGCGCCGTGGTTATGCGCCCGCCGTGCTGTAGCAGAGTCGGCGCTGGTGCTATCCCCCACGTTCAATGATGTGGCTCCTTGAAGCGCGGTCGGACCAGCTCTGGCCGTCGCTAGCTGGCAGCTAGACGCGCTTAGCCGACGTAGCTCCAGCCGCAGCTTGGGGACACAGCGCCCGCAGCCCCCGCTTGTGCCACTCCAGCGCCACCATGATCGCCAGCGCAAAGCCCCGCCGCCTGGCGTTGCCCATGCCCTCCAAGCTCTCATTGTCTGTGCACGATTTCCCCGCCGATTGCATCTAATGCCGACAGTGGCACTGTCCACCTGGATGCGTGCCGACCCTTTGCTGCCATACCGTCGGCTTCTCGACCCTGCGCTGCGGTTACCGCCGCAGGACAGCCGATCAGCGTGCGGACACCGGATCACCTGATCACGAATTCATGTGCACGATGTTTCCGCCGATTGCATCGAATACAGGCAGTGCCACTGGGCACCGGCATATGCGCCGACCCTTTGCTGCCATACCGTCGGCTTCTCGACCCTGCGCTGCGGTTACCGCCGCAGGACAGCCGATCAGCGTGCGCACACTGGATCAACTGATCACGAATTCATATGCATAATCTGTCCGCCGAATGCATCTTAAGCGGACAATGGCGCTGCACTGCTGCCCACGTGCCGCACGCTCGACGCTCTACCATTAGATGATCGCCATTCCGCCGCGTGTGTCTATGCTGGCCTGTCGAGCAAGGCGCGGACACCTGATTGGCCCTGAGAAGTGAGGATATCCATGGATTCAGAACCC
>JABXJS010000213.1 GCA_013538855.1 Herpetosiphonaceae bacterium | reverse complement strand
GCCGCTGCGGGACAGCCTCGGGCGGCGCAGCCACGCGCTAGGCAATCGCGGTGAGGGAGCGGGCGGCGCGGCTGCGGATTGTGGCAGCACAGCCAGCGCGTTAACCACAGCGGTCAGCATCACCATACCGCCACATGAGCTGATGCTGATCGCTAGGCGTGCGGTGGCCAGTGCAGGCGAGCGGCAGATTGGCGCTGCATATCACGGCGGCTGCAGCGCGCCTGGGCTACTTGATGATAAACGGCAGCAGGCTGTGCTCGTTGAGCGCTGGGCCGGGGTCGATGATTGGCGAGGCCAAGCTGGGATCGGAGAGGGCGACGTAGACATCGCCGCGGGTGGCGTCGCTTTGGGTGTCGCGGATGAAGGTGACGATATCGTCGCGGCCATCGCCGTTGAAGTCGCCGACCGCACACTGCTCGCCGTCGATGCAGAAAAAATCGCTCCAGCGCTCGGCGAGCGTGCCGAAGGTGGCCCCGTTGGACAGCGCGACATAGACATCGCCCTGGCGCGGGCCGCTGCGGGTATTTTTGACAAAGCTGAGCGCATCGACGAAGCCATCGCCGTTGACATCGCCCATGGCGCACTGCTCGCTGCGGATGCAGAGCGTGTCGTGCCAGAGACTGGCGGCGCTGAACTGGCTGCCGGTTGAGAGCGCCACGAATACATTGCCGGTGTCGCTGCCGCTGCGCGTGCTGCGCACAAAGGTGATCGCATCGGCCTGCTGGTCGTTGTTGACATCAGCGAGGGCGCAGGTCTCGTCGCCGATGCAGAAAAAGTCGTTCCAGGTGCTGGCGGCAGCGAAGGCGGAGCCAGTTGAGAGCGCCACGTTGACGTTGCCGTCGCTGGCACCGCTGCCGACGCCGTGGACGAAGGCGACCGCATCGGCGCGGCCATCGCCGCTCACATCGGCGAGCGTGCAGATGCTTTGCTCAAGGCAGAAGCTCTCCTGCCACTGCGCGCTGGCGGCGAAGCTGGAGCCAGTGGAGAGGGCGACGTAGACATCGCCGACCTGACCGCCGCCGCTGGTGCTGCGCACAAAGGCGACGATATCGGCGCGGCCATCGCCGTTGACATCGCCAATCGCGCAGGTCTCGCTGTCGATGCAGAATAGCTCCTGCCACTGGGTCGCAGCGGCGAAGCTGGAGCCGGTGGAGAGGGCGACATAGACATCGCCGACCTGGCCGCCGCTGGTGGTGCTGCGCACAAAGGTGATGATGTCGTCGCGGCCATCGCCGTTGAAGTCACCGACAGCGCAGACCTCGTCGTCAAGGCAGAAAAAATCGTGCCAGGCACTTGGGTCGCTGTTGAATCCGGCGGCGAACACGGCTGGCAGCGCCGTGAGCAGCCACAGCAGCCCAGCGACACAGCCGCCAGCTTTGATCCATGATTTAAGCTTCATGCTTGCTCCTTGATCTAGGGCCGCAGCTCAGCGCCAAGGCGGCCGAGCAGCACACGGAATGGCTGCGGGTTCGCGGGATGCCACTCGAAGCGGGCGCGCTCGAAGTACTGCATCAGCACGGTATCGCCGCTGCTGTTGGTGTCCCAGTAAGCCTCGGTCAGCGGGTAGCCGAACAGCGCCAGGCTCTCGTCAAAGGAGCTGCGGGCGTCGTTGTCGAAGTTGAGGCCGTGGCTACGCCAGTAGGTCAGGAAGCCAGCGCCGTTGGCCTGATCGCAGACATTGTGCTGCGTATAGGCAAACCAGGAGCAGGCGGAGCTGCGCTCGCCAGGCGGCAGGGTGGTCCAGTCAATGCCTTGTTGGTGCAGGCGCTCGACGCCGAGGCGACCGAGCAGCACATCGTAGGGCGCGTCGTTCTCGGGGTGTAGCTCAAAGCGATTGCGCTCGAACCACTGGGTCAGATAGGTCTGGCCGGTGTCGGCGTTGTACTCTTGGCGGGCGGGGCCGATGGGATAGCCAAAGACGGGCAGGCCGCCGTTGTGCTCCCAGTACTCAAGGAAGCGTCCGCTGACGGTGAAGCCAGTCTCAGGGAAGGTGCGCGCTGGTCCGGCATCGCTGAAGGTGAAGCAGGCGACGTTTGATGCGCGGGCGTCGGGGCCGCTGGTCTTTGCGAGATAGGTGATGCCGATCTGGTCGGCGGCGCTGGGTGTGGCGCGCTGCGCGGCGTAGAACTGGCCGCGCTCGTCGGCGGTGACGCTGGCGACGAGCTGGGCATCGCGGCCCGCCCGGCAGCCGATAGCGCTATCGAATGGCGCGTACAGCACATTGATCTGGGCGTTGGGGGCCGCGCTGCTGCCGAAAATCTCGACGGTGCTGCCGGCCGGGCCGATCTCCGGACGAATCTCGATGTGCAGGTTGGCGGCTTGCGCGCTGCTGGGTTGAGCAGCGAGGCCCAGCCAGAGGCTGCACACCAGCGTGGTGAGCCAGACTCTCCACGTGTTCATAGAACCTCCTTTGCGGTAATGCCCTTTGTGGCCGCAAGATTGGTTCCAAGCACACAGCGCGGCCGATCGCCATCGAGCGATCGGCCGCGCTGCTGCTATGAGCAGGTTGGTTTAGCTGAAGGGAGCCACGATAAAGCGCCCGTAGATGACGAACACAGCTAGCAGGAGCAGCACCACATTCACCGCGATGTTGGGCATTTCCTGGCGGCGCAGATGGACGCTGATTGCGCCGAGCATGGTCAGCGCTAAGCCGACGGCGGCCAGCGGCGTGAGCCAGGGCAGAACGCCGGACAGGGCTGGCGCGATCAGGCCGATGCCGCCGAGCAGCTCGAGGCCGCCGATGAGCTTGACCGTGTTGGGCTTAAAGTCGCGCACCCAAGCCATCTGCTTGGCCAGCGCGTCGTAAGGTTGAGTGAGCTTCAGGCCGCCGGCCATGATGAACGCTACGCCAAGCAGCCACTGAACAATCCACAGTGCGATATTCATGCCGCCCTCCTTGTTGGTTGTCGCCAAGGTGTCTGCACCTAGCGTAGCGCGCTGCTGTCCCTGGCGCTGTCATGGCGGCCGTCCTCAATGCCTATAGCCCAGAGCAACTGCACTGGGCTACACGATGGAGTTGGCGGCGACGTACTTAGGCTGAGCGCTGCTGGTAGTGGGGCGTAAACAGGCTAATCGGCGGCGCGGCGGTGAGGCTGGTTGGCGGCGCTTGGCAGGTGGGGCAGAAGTAGGTTGGCTGCTGCAGCGCGCCGAGCCGCACCATCTCAACAGGCGTCTGACAGCGGCGACAGGGCTGGCTGTGGCGCTGATACACCCAGCGCTGCGATCCGTGCTGGTCGCTGAGCGCTGGCGCGGTGATGAGCTGGGCTAGCTGAGGATGCTCGAGCAGCGCGATATCCCAGAACTCGTCCCACTGGGCCTGCGACGTTTGCGCCACCGGTGTGCGTGGGTCGATGCCGGCTAAGAAGAGCGCCTCAGAGCGATAGATGTTGCCGATGCCAGCGGCGATCTGCTGCTGCTGGATTGCCACGCTGATCGGTAGATCGGGCTGGCTCTGCACACTATGCCAGGCGCTTGTGCGCTCGAAGTGCAGATTGCTGATGTCAGGGGCGGCCTGCAGCGCGCTGGCGCGATCGGCCAGCACAATCTCTGGCCCATGCAGCAGCGTGGCCGTGTGGCGTAGCGTGATAATGTTGAGGCGAGCGGCGGCGGCGAGCGACTTACCAGCAGGCTCGCGTGGCTCGATCTGCCAGATCTGCTCTGGGTGGTTGGGGCAGATCAGCGCATCTTTGCCCGAAAGCTCCAGCAGCAGGCTCTGGCGCTGCGTGCGAATGGCGCTCACATGCTGCCCGAGCAGCCGAAAGGGGCGCGCTTGGCCCGTGCGGGGTAGATAGATGGAGATAATCGGCTCATCGATGAGAATGCCCAGTGCTTGCTGCCAATGCCCCATAACTCCTCCTTCAGGCTGGGATGCGTACGAAAATGCTTGCTACAAGCCTTAGAAAGCAAACACTGGGCCAGCAGTTGGCGCAATAGCCCGAAAAGTCAAAGATTGGTTACAGCAAAAGGACACTGCGAAGGACAGCGCTGGCTATGCTTAGCGCCATTGAGCAACCTTGTGACATTCTGTGGGAGACAACTGATGCAACGTAAACAACTCGGGACGACGGTGCTGCGGGTGGTCGTCGGGCTAGTCTTTTTCATTCATGGCTGGCAGAAGCTGTTCACCTTCGGCGTGGACGGCACGACGCAGTTTTTCCAAAGCCTGAATATTCCGGCGGCCTCGGTGGCGGCTGTGGTGGTGATCGCGGTGGAGTTTCTCGGCGGCCTGGCGCTGATCCTTGGCTTTATGACGCGCCCGGCGGCGCTCGCGCTGGCGATCAACATGCTGGTTGCGCTGTTCACCGTGCATCTGGAGAATGGCTTTTTCGCCGGGGCCAATGGCTACGAGTTTGTGCTGACGCTGTTTGCGGCGTGTGTGGCGCTGGTGCTGCTTGGCCCAGGCGCGCTGGCTCTGGACGCGGCGCTGCCCTTTGAGCGACGCTTGGTAGCGCGCTTCTCCTAGCGCCTAGCTGCGCAGGTGGTGGAGGCGTCGGGACTTGCACCCGAGACGAAGCACGGCACGTTGGCTTTAAGTGCTCCGCCGCCTCTGCCGCCCCCATTGGCTTCAGTGTATCATCGTCGCAGCCGCTGCTGATGGGCCAGCAGACGGATATTTGGCACTGTTCCTGCTAGCCACTGCTCGTAGATAGCCTCTAGCTTTGGAGTTTCTATGCAGTGGATTGCTTTGATGATTGCGCTGGCGCTGGCGCTCATCCATGTGTTTGCCCAGCAGCTGCACATGATTCGCTATATTCCGCGCAGCCGCTGGCTTTCGCTGGCGGGCGGTGCCTCGGTGGCCTATGTGTTTCTGCATCTGCTGCCTGAGCTTAGTGCCGGCCAGGCGGTTTTAGCAGAGTCGACAGCTGAGCCGCTGCGCTTTTTCGAGCACCACGTGTATATTCTGGCGCTGCTAAGCCTGGTGGTTTTTTATGGATTGGAGCGCCTTGCCAAGCGCTCGCGCGAGCAGCAGGCCGCCGCGTCCTCCGCCGACCGCGCCGAGGCTGCCACCTCGCCAGGGGTGTTCTGGATTCACATTATCTCGTTTGGAATGTACAACCTGCTGATCGGCTACTTGCTGCTGCATCGCGAGCAGTCAACCACACAGTCGCTGCTGCTGTTTGGGCTGGCCATGGGCCTGCACTTTCTTGTCAACGACTTCGGTCTGCACGAGCACCATAAATCGATGTACAGCCGGATTGGGCGCTGGCTTTTGGCGCTGGCGGTGCTGCTGGGCTGGAGTGTTGGTGCGCTCACCGAGCTATCCAAGACGGCCATCGCTGTGCTGCTGGCGCTGCTGGCTGGCGGCGTGATCCTGAATGTGCTCAAAGAAGAGCTGCCCGAGGAGCGGGCGAGCCGCTTTTCGGCGTTTTTGATTGGCGCTGTGCTGTACACGGTGCTGCTGCTGACGGTCTAACCCTCGGCGGCCAGCGTGGGCACGAGATCGCTGATCGTGGCCAGATCGAAGGCTCCGGCGCGAATCAGCCGGGGCTGCGCGGTCGTCAGGTCGATGATTGTTGAGGCCAGCTCAGCGCCGGAAGGGCCGCCATCGAGGATCAGCGGAATACGCCCCTTGAGCTGTAGATGCACGCTGGCGGCGTTGGTTGGCGCTGGCTGCTTGTGGCGGTTGGCGCTGGTGCCCGCGATGGGGCCGTGGGCGTGGATCAGCTGGCGCAGCTGATCGTGGTCTGGCACGCGCACGGCGATGGTCGATCCGCCGAGCAGCAGCTCTGGCGGCAGGCTTGGCCGCGCTGGCAGCACAAGCGTGAGCGCGCCGGGCCACGCGCGCTCTGCGATGGCGGAGGCCAGCGGCGACACCTCGGTGACAACGTGCTCTAGATCGCTTGGCGTCGCGAGCAGCACCGGCAGCGGCATGGTCATCGGCCGCTCCTTGACCGTATAGACAGACGCCACTGCCTGGCCATCCCACACATTGCAGCCTAGCCCATAGACCGTGTCGGTTGGAAATGCGATCACCGCCCCAGATCGCAGGTAGTCTAGCGCGATCAGTGTGCCGGTAGCATCAAAAAGAACCGTGCGTGTTACCATAACGTTGTTACCGCTAAAACACCGAGCACCAGCGTGCCTAGCCCCGCCAGCTCCCAGCCGACGCGCACCGTCAATGTGCCCGCCTCGGCGTGTTGCAGCGTACTGACCAGCACATAAAACAGTGCGAGCAGCAGCGTGCCGCCAACCAAAAACGTTGCTGGCCAGTAGGTCAAAATAACGCTGGCCTCGGCCAAGATCGCGCCGACCACGCCCAAGGCGATCGTGAGCGGCCAGCGGTGATCGTTGACCGAGCGTGCGAGCAGGCGATAGGCGAGCGGCACGCTGGTGCAGACGATCAGCACGGCTGTGATCAGCGCACGGTAGCGCGTATGTAGGATTGCGCTGAACAGCCCAAACGCGACGAGATAGGCAACCGCTTGCAGGCCGATGCGCGCTTTCTCGCGCACTGCTGGATCGCGGTCCAGATCGTAGTGCTGAGCCACCAGGGTGCCGGTGAGCAAAACACCGCTGGTCAGCAGCACCAGCACGAATGCACCGCCCTGCAAGGTGTCGCGGAAGAGGCGGAAGAAGGCAAATGCTGCTACCACCGCCAGCGAGGGCAAAATCCAGAACAGCGGCGCTATCTCGATATTGCGCAGCCGCCCAGGCAGGCGCAGCAGCGTGCTATGCTCCAGCTGTGGATGGCTGCGGGCGAAGAGATCGGCCCCAGTGCTGATCACCACAATCAGGACGGCGATGATCAGCCAGGCCACCGAGATCACCGGCAGGTCGTTGCTGATGCGCGCGACGAGGGGATTTTCGGGGTTGGACTCAAGCAGAAAGACAACCATCAAGCCCAGCGCCACGAGGCTGGTGAGCGGTAAGATTCGATCAAAGCGAATTTTGTTCATGCGTTTTACTCTGTTCCAAACAGTGTTGTTGCCAGGCCCTGGATGGCTGGCAGATCGGGCTGAATAATGTAAGCACCATCGCTGGTGCTCGTCTCGTAGCCATAGCGCAGGTCCACCGAGTCGCGCTTAATCGCTAGATCAGGGTTGTTGTTGACCCAGCGGGCGAGCTGAGCAGCGACCAGCGGGTCCAGATCGGTGTACTCTGCGGTGGCGTAGAGCTGGAGCAGCAGCTGACTGATCGTATCGCTGTTGTCGTTGGCGCTCGCCTGCTGAAAGGCGCTCATGATGGCGATCAGCACCTGCTGCTGGCGCTTGCCGCGCTCGAAATCGTTGTCGGCGTGGCGCGTACGGCTGTAGATCAGCGCGGTGGCCCCGTCCATATGCTGCACACCAGGCGTGAACTCGGCCTCCATATAGCCATAGTCAAAGGTTGGATAGCGCGGATCATAGATATACTTTTGGACATCGACATCGATGCCGCCAAGCACATCGACGCCAGCAATCATGCCCTCGAACGTCGTCACAATCGTATAGTTGATCGGCTGGCCGATGACCGTGCTGATCGTTTGCCGGGCGAGCGCTGCGCCGCCAGCGGCCCCGCCATCTAGCTCGCCGTACATATAGGCCGCGTTGATTTTGACATAGAGCTGCCGATCTGGAAGCCCAACCCACAGATCGCGGGGCAGTGAGAGCAGCGCGATCTGCTGATTCTCAGGGTCGAGGTGCAGAATGATGAGCGCATCGGAGCGTGCGACATCTGTCTCGTCAGGCCGTCGATCCAGCCCCAGCAGCAGAATATTGAGCGGCTGAAGCGGCTGTGGCGTGGCGGTTGGCGTGGGCGTGGGTGTCGCAGTTGGCCGTGGTGTGGCGCTTGGGCGCGCGGTTGGGCTAGGTGCTGCTGTTGCCGTTGGCGCAGTGTCGATATCAGGCGGCAGCTCGACGCCGCCAGCGACGAGCGGTGTGGCGCTTGGCTGTGCTGGTGTTCCCGGCACCGTGGCGAGCGCAGCTTGGTGGCCCTGGCTTAAAAATAGACCAACGCCGATCAGCACCACGACCAGCAGACTAGCGACCCAGGCCCAGCGTCGCCAGTGGCTGCGCGCAGAGCTATGTGCGGCTGAAGCTGGTGGCGCTGGTGTCGGATGGGCGGCTAAAAGCTGCTGCAGCAGCTGCTCCTCCTGCACGGCCTCGGCGAGGACTTCGCGGCAGGCAGGACAGTCAACGAGGTGAAAGCCCAGCAGGGTGCGCTCGCGATTTGTCGAGCCAGGACGTAGGCCGGCGGCAATGCGGCGACGTGCTTCAAAACAATCCATAGCAGGTTAACCTCGTTGAGAACTCCTATCCGCGCTGCCGATTATAGCCCTGGCGGCCTAAATCTGCAATGTGGTGCGATTGCAGATTGCTAACAATCCTTATACCAATTCACGTTACAGATGCTGCAATGCGCGGCAGTTTGAGGCGCAGCCCCACGCCCTCGGCAGGGTGCCATCCTGCACCTGATCCAAGGTGCATTGGTATTAATCTATAGGCGTTCAGATTTGATTAATACAGATTAATTAAGCTTAATGGTGAATTGGTCTTAGGATTGTGACCGTTTGTGGAGGTATGCTATGCGCTATCGCTGGCTTGGACTGCTGCTGGTGTTGATTCCGCTGGCGGCCTGGGCGGCACCGCACCCGCGTGTGCATGGCCAGGCTACGATTTTTCTGCCGTTTGTCGCACGCTCAACAGCGCTGCAGCCAAGTCTTGATCTGCCGCTGACCTACGCGACGCATCTTGGTGGTGCCGGAGCCGATGCTGGCTGGGCGGCGGATGTGGATGGGCAGCGGCAGGTTATCTGGGGTGGTGCGCTGAGCCTTGATCCGTTTGGTCTGACGCCGACCAACCTGCTTGGTGGCGGCACAGGCGCGATTCTGCGCTTCAACGCTGACAGCGACACCGCGCTCTCGCTTACGCGCATCGGCGGTGCGCTTGTAGCCGATCCAGTCGTATACGATCTTGAGGTTGTCAATAATCGACTGGTGGTGTGTGGCAACTGGGGCGTGGCCCTGCTAAGCGCCGACGCGCAAACTCTGCTCTGGAGCGCCAATCCTGGTGTGGTGCGGCGCTGTGCGCTGGGCAGCGATGGCACGGTGGCCGCCGCTGTTGCGCCAGAGGTATTTGTGTACAACCTCGGCGGCACGCAGGTTGGCTCGTGGTCAACCGGGGCCTCGACCTCCGATAGCGAGTCCTTCGATGTGGCGGTGTACGCGCCGAACGCCACCGTGATCGCCACCGGCTATAAGCAATACTCGAATCTCCAGGTGGCCTTTCTGCGCGCCTGGACGTATGCTGGTGCGCCAGTGTGGACCAGCTACGACTTCTCGGCGAGCGCCACAAGCGGTGCGGGTCTGGGAGCCGACACACGTGGGCGGCGCGTGGCGCTTGGGCGCGACGGCAAGCTCTACTTCACTGGGCGCAGCGATGGCGGCAACAACGTCTTCGAGCGCAATCCACTCGATATCAACCAAGCGGCCACCATCATCAAGCCCGACTTCTACACCAACCCCTACAACAACAGCGCTGCGCTGACCTGGTACGGTCGCTACAGCCCAGCGAACGGCGCGCTTGAGCGCGGACAGTTCTTGGTGGCGCGGCTATCGAGCGGCAAGGGCAACACGCTGGTGCCACTGAGTATCGCGGCAGACCTTGATGGCACGGTCTACCTCGCCGGTGAGTCCTACTGTTGTATCGATCAGCGTGACAGCCGCACGGTGGCCGGCGTTGCCGTTGGCCCATATGCTGGCGGCGAGGGCTTTATCGCCGTGATCAGCGCTGATCTGACCCAGCGCTACATCTGGACGCCGCTGGCCGGGCCTGGCGTGAGCGCAGGTGGTTCGCCGCTGCGGGCGGTGGCTATTCACAACGGCGTGATGGCTGTGGCGCTGACGGTGAACAACGGGCGCTTAATCACCACACCCAACGCCGTTCAGCCTGCCCCGGCCACGCTGCCTGATGGCTACCTAGGCATCTGGCGGCGCTAGGGCATGCTGGTGCATGCTTAAAAGCTGCCAAACACATGCAGTTCTAGTACAACACAAGGCCGCCGCAGGAGACTGCGGCGGCTGTGCTTTGGCGGTGCGGCTTACTGCGCCGCTTTTTCGACGATGCCAGGCAAGACAACCGTGAAGGTGCTGCCCTGGTTAAGGGCGCTCTCGACCCAGATGCGGCCGCCCATAAGCTGCAGCAGCGGCTTGACCAGCGAGAGACCGAGGCCAGTGCCGCCGGCCTCGATCTTGAGCTGGTTCTCGGTGCGATAGAAGCGCTCGAAGATTTTATCTTGCTCGGATGGGTCGATGCCGACACCGCTGTCCTGCACCTGGATCTCGATGTACTGCCGGGTGCGATTAAGGCCTTCGCGCTGGCGCTCGGGGATGCTGGCGTAGTCGATGGACTTCGCGCTGAGCGCGATTTTACCGCCACGCGGCGTGTACTTGATCGCATTGCTGAGCAGATTGTTGAGCACCTGGTAGACGCGCTCCTGGTCGGCCCAGAGATTGGGCAGATTGGGCGCTAGGTTCAAGCTGAAGTCGTGCTCGTGCGAGGTGAGATCGGCGCGGATGCCGCTGACGACCTGGCTCAGCACCTCGGTCATGCGCAGCGGCGCTGGGTTGAGCTCAACCGAGCCAGTCTCGATCTTGGTGATGTCGAGCAGGTCGTTGATGATGGCGATCATGCGCTCGGCGTTGGAGGTGATGGTGTTCAAAAACTCTTTCTGGGTGTCGTTGACCTCGCCGAGCGAGCCCATGGCCAGCAGCTGCGTATAGC
Source organism: Herpetosiphonaceae bacterium (assembly GCA_013538855.1). Lineage (GTDB taxonomy): Bacteria > Chloroflexota > Chloroflexia > Chloroflexales > Herpetosiphonaceae > OHK22. The sequence continues at coordinate 21,695 of JABXJS010000213.1, read as the reverse complement.
CTTTGATCGAGGTCATCGGCGTGCGCAGCTCGTGCGAAACAGTGCCGATGAACTCGGTCTTGAGGCGATCGGACTCGACCTCGCGGGTGATATCGCGGCCGATCAAGCATGCGCCGAGCATCTCGCCGCGCTCGGTGATCACGGGCACGAGTGTGACTTGCAGCCACTGGGTCTCGCGGGTGATCGTGATCGAGAGCGGATCAGGGCGCTCGCCGCCGTTGTACGACAGGGCGTGGCCAAGCGGATCGCCAGGCAGCTTGATATTGAGGCTATCGAGCAGCTCATCGAAGGTTTGGGTCAAGATATCGTCGAGTGGGCGGTCGAGCACGCGCGCGGCGGCGTCGTTGGCCAAGATCACGCTGCGCTCGGTGTTGAACACGATCACGGCATCGTTGAGCGACTGCAAAATAGCGTTGTTTTGGCTCGACACCTCTTCCTGGTGGCGCAGCATGGTGTAGAGGCGATTGGTGCGCTCGCCGAGGAACTCATACAGCTGAGCGTTGTAGATAGCGATGGCGATCTCGCCGGCGATGGCCTTGAGCAGGCGCAGGTGACTTTGGTTGAAGTAGTGCGCCTGGGGATGTGAGAGCATCAGCACGCCCACCACATCGTCGCCGGCGATCAGCGGCACGCCGACCAGCGCGCCAGTATTCTTGCCGACGATCTGGCCGAAGGCATCGAGCGTGACCCAGCGGTCATCATTTTCGACATCGTTGACCAGGGCGGGCTGGCGATGCTGGGCGATCCAGCCGACAATGCCCTCGCCGACCTGGAAGCGGCGTGAGCCAAGCGAGTGCTCGCTCTCGGTGAGCACAGCGCGGTCGACCAGCAGGCCGGTGCCCGAGTCGATGAGCATCACTGAGCCGTGCAAAACGCCAGTCAAGTTAGCCAGCGCCTGCAGGATACGGTTGAGCAGCACATCGATCTCGAGGGTGCTGATGTCGCGCGCGATATCGGCGATGGCCTCAAGGCGGTCGCGCTCCTCGCGTAGCTCGGCGGTGCGCTCGGCGACCTTGCGCTCAAGGTCGGTGTTAAGCTCATGGACCTCGCTGTAGAGGTGGGCATTTTGCAGCGCAACCACGATCTGGTTTGCGACAGTGTGCCAGAGCTTGAGTGTATTGGCATCGAGGTGATCGAGCAGATGCGGCGACTGAACCACTAGGCAGCCCTTGAGGCTTGGCTCCTGGATCAGTGGCACAAACAGCACCGGCTGATCGGTGAAGAGCCAGGTTGTGCCGGACTTGGGCACCTTCTTCAGCCGCTGCGGCTGATCGGTGCTGCAGGCGGTGAGCAGCGCCTTGGGCAGCTTCTCGGCGGCGATGGTTGACCCAGCCAGCTGGCCCCAGCCCTCGCCCCAGGCCTGCTCGACGCGCCAGATGGCCACCGTATCCTCAAGCACAATCGCGCAGTGCTGGACATCGAACGTTTGCAGCAGGCGTGGGCCTACATTCTGTAGTAGTAAAGAACGATCAAGCGTGGTGCTGAGCGTTTGCGAGATATCGTAGAGTGTTGAGAGCTGCAGGGCCATCTGATCGGACTCGGTGGCCATTTGGGCCTGCTGCTCAAGCAGGTACTCGTGTTCGGCCTCGATATCGTGGTGGTAGGCGTGGGAGATAGCGCTGATCGTGGCGTCGAGCAGCGTCTCGATAGCGGCCAGCGCGCTGAAGGCTGCGCCATTATCCCAGGGCTGCTCGCTTAAGGTGAGGCTTATCGCACGGCGCAGCATGAGCGGGAGGGACAGAGCAAAGCTTAGCCCAAACGTGCGACCGGCGCGCACCGTTAGCTCGAGCATCTCGGCGCGACTGGTGGCGTTGGGCTGCGTGAAGGCGGCGTAAAGCTGCTGTAGGCGCTCGCTCGACCACATCTCCTCGTGCTCGGGCCAGTTAGCAGCTAACAGCTCTTGCCAGCGTTTGACGATCACGTCCGTGTGGCTGGAGAGCCAATCTTGAAGCTGTGGCTGCGTTGCTAAGTCCATACACTACCTCTAGCTGGGGCGGGCGATTAAGATGGTTGCGTCGTCGGTGGTCTTGCCATAGCGCTCGAGCAGCTCAGCGGCCAGCGCATCGAGGTCGCTGGGTGGGTGGGCGAGCGCCGAGTCGCTGATCATGCGGGTTGAGATACCGTCGCTGTACAGGATGAAGGTATCGCCTGAGTCGAAGGTATAGTTCATCTCCAGCAGCGATGGCAGCTGGCGGTGGCCCAGGATGCCATTTTTTGAGATAGGCTTAATTACGCGCTGACTCAGCACATGGATGCCGATATTACCGACACCGATATAGGAGGCGCGATTTTGATGCGTCTCAAGCCGCAGCAGCCCGATAACAGCTCCGCGTGTGCCATGGAGATTGGCGTGGCACAGCTGAATCAAATCCTTCAGCGGGCGCTGGGGATTTTCGCGGATGGTTTCAAGTGCGAGCTTGGTTGGTCGTGCGGCTTCCGCACCACCGCCGAGGCCGTCGATCACTGTAATTAGCCAGCCATTGGTGGTTTCAATGACGGCGTACCCATCGCCAGAGACGGTCTGGTGGGCCTTGGTGCGACACTGCACGCCCCATTCTAATTTCATCGTCGCCCTCCCAATGGCAACCAACGAATCGCTCTTACCGTTGTACCAACGTTGGGAGCGCTTTCGAGAGAAAACTCATGCATCAGGCGACGGACGCCTGGGAGGCCGGCGCCAAGCGTGTGGGCTGTACTATAGCCATCGCTGAGCGCCAGCTCAATATCTTCAATGCCTGGCCCGTCATCGTGGGCCTCAATTGCAATTCCGCGACGGTTATTCGCTTCGACAGTGTGAAGTGTCAGCATACCGCGCTGTGCGTGAACTAAAATATTCCTGGTCAGCTCTAGGATTGCGATCTCGATCCGCGTGCGGTCGATTTCGTCAAATCCGAGGCGGCGTGCTAGCTCTCGCCCGCGACTCACTGCCAGATAGACATCAACTTCGCGCACAATCGGCTGTGCGAGGGGTTCTTCGGTTATCATACCAGCTTCCTGTCGCATCCGGCGGGAGATGAAGATGACAATCGTGTGACGAGTTGTATCATAGCCTAAACCTTTAGGCGTTGACAAGCCTTACGGCTGGCTGATCGGTGTCACGCGGCACGATGTGGCCGACGGCTGCCAGCGCAGGCAGCAGCGCCTGCGCCGCCGCCGCCTGTGCGGCGGGCACGATGACGAGCATCCCCAGGCCCATGTTCAGCACATGGTGGGCCTCGTGCTCATCGAGCTGGCCCTGCTCGACAATCAGCTGACAGATCGGCGCTACCGGCCATGTGCCGCGCACGATGGTGGTAGCGAGGTGTGGCGGCACCACTCGTGGAATGTTATCCCAAATTCCCCCACCAGTAATATGCACCAAGCCATGAATTGCGATTCCGGCGGTGCGCAGCGCCTGCACATCAGCAAGATAGGAGCGATGTGGCTCCAATAGAGCCTCTGCGATAGTACGGCCGGCGAGGATGGCGGGCTGTGCTGTGTAGCCAAGCGGCTCACAGACTTTGCGCGCCAGCGAGTAGCCATTGGTATGCAGCCCCGATGCAGGCAGGGCGAGCACCACATCGTCGGCCTGGATCGCCGTGCCATCGATCAGGGTATCGCGGCTGACGACGCCGACAATCGTGCCCGCGACATCGAAGGTGTTTGGCTGGTAGACGCCGGGCATCTCGGCTGTCTCACCGCCAAGCAGCGCAATGCCAGCAGCTTGGCAGGCCTGCGCTAAGCCGCTCACCACACCTAACACAAGCTCCTGGTCGAGCGTGGCGGCAGCGATATAGTCCATGAAGAACAGCGGGGTTGCTCCCTGACAGAGTATATCATTGATGCAGTGGTTGACAAGATCGAAGCCCAAATGCTGATACTGACCAACGGCGGCGGCGACCATGGTTTTGGTACCGATGCCATCGGTAGAGGCTACCAGGACTGGGTGCGTGATCGTTTGCTGCACCCCCTGAAGATCGAAGCAGCCGCCGAAGGCACCAAGGCCGGCCAGCACAGCTGCGGTATGGGTCGCCTTAACGGCGGAACTCATTTGGCGAATAGTATTCATTTTGGCGTCGATATCAACGCCTGCATCACGATAGCTCGACATGCATTCTCCCACGTATGCCAGGAATAATCAACAGCAGCATGCTCATTATACGCGAGAGCTGCTTGTTCGAAAACGTCCTAGACCTGCTGCATCGCCCGCACGGCGTTGCGGAAGATGGCCATGCCTGGCCCCGCCGCGCCGAGGCCGCGCCGCCGCCACTGCGGGTGTTGCTGGGGCAGGAAGGCGCGATCTGGGTGCGGCATCAGCCCAAACACGTTGCCCTGCTGGTTGCAGATGCCCGCGACGGCGAGCTGTGCGCCATTGGGGTTGGCCGGGTAACTTTGGGTTGGCTGGCCCTGCGCGTCAACGTACTGCAGCGCGATCTGCTGGTTGGCCTGTAGCTGCGCTAGTGTGGCTGGCGCGGCCAAAAAGCGCCCTTCGCCGTGGCCGACTGGCAGCTCGAATGGCTCGTCGATGCCCTGTGTAAACAGGCATGGGCTGGCCGGATTGGCCTTGAGGCCGATCCAGCGACACTCGTAGTGGCCGCTGGCGTTGTTGGTCAGCGTGGCGCTGGCACCTGCGCCAGGCAGCAGACCCGACTTGACCAGCACCTGAAAGCCATTGCAGATGCCCAGTACTGGCCGCCCATCGGCGACAAAGACATGGAGATCATCGTGCAGGCGGTGGGCCAGATCGACGGCCAGCATACGACCAGCGCCGAGGTGGTCGCCGTAGGCGAAGCCGCCAGGCAGCAGCAGCATGCCGTAGTCGAGCAGGCGCACGCTGCCATCGAGCAAGCGGTTGACGTGGACGCGCTCGGCGAGTGCGCCTGCTAGCTCCATCGCTGCGGCGGCCTCGCCATCGCAGTTGATGCCAGGTGCGCGAAGAACAAGTACTTTCATTGGTGTTTCTAGCCCCATCTAACCTGCTGCCGCCGCGAGGCGTGCAGGCCCCAACATGCCAAGTGAACAACCCAGGCGATCAAGCCTAGGGTAACGACAACGCCACCGCGCAGAATCCAGGTGCTTGGTTCGATCAGCCGCGGTAGCCAAAACGGCGCGCCAAGGATACCATAGACCAGCAGCGGCGCGACGAACATGCTGCCGATCAGCACCGGCACGGCGATCTCTGCCGCGTAGTAGCGTGTGGCGACAAGCGCATAGACGATGATCATCGATACCAGCGCGCCCATCAGCGCCAGAAATAGCTGATACAGCAGCGCATTGCTGCCCCAGTGCGGCGCATCAAGCGTGTACTTCCACAAATCAGTGAGCCGCGCCAGACCTTGGATGATGACATGATACAGCACCAAGCTCACAAAGGCGGCTAGTCCAGCCAGGTAGTGGCGTGGCCACCAGCGCTGGCGCTGCGCGAAGAAGAGCGCCAGCGCTGGCAGCGCAAATAGCCAGCTCATGCTGAGCACAATGTAGAGCGGCACGGCTTTGCCCATCAGCGTAAGGTCAGATGAGCTGGGCGTGTAGCTGTAGTAGTATAAGCGCTGCCAGAGTGGCTCCAGCAGCGCCATCAGATGACCGCCGGCCAGCACCACCGTGTAGCGGTATGAGCGCTGGCGCACCCATAGATAGAGCGCAGCGCCATACAAAATGATAGTAATCAAGATCATCAGGGTGGGCATAGCGTTTCCTTGTTACTGACGTTCGCTTGATGACCAGTCGTAGTCGTAGATCTCCAGGCGTCCGTTAACGATGGTGAACAGCGCATCGGTGAGGCTGTAGTCGAGTCGGCTATAGTCTTGGGCGATCTGCATGGCGATGCGCTGCAGGATCTCGTGATTGGCGTCGCTAAATCCGATCAGGAAGTCGCGGGTGGGAATGCCGAGCACGAGGCGGCCAGGAATAACCGCCTGCCACTCATTCAGCACATCGATGAGCAGCAGGCGGGCGGCATCGTAGCCGTCTTGATTGGCATAGATCAGCAGCGTTTGGTCGCCCTGTCCGCTCATCTGGAGCATATCGGGCTTGAGTGAGCGGGCGCGCAAGTTATCGACGGCACGTGTGTAGAGCGTCGACTCGATCACATTCCAGGCTTTAAGGTGCTCTTCGTTGACGAAGGCCACGCTCTCCTGCTCGTCGATGACATAGCAGACGATCAGATCGGCCAGGAACGGGCGGTAGACAAGCTGTGGCAGCTGGCGCTCGGCCACATCGGCCAGAATCTCAATCGGCTTGATCATGGGGTAGATGCGATCCTCAAGCTCGTCCCAGAGCTGCTGGCTCCGGTCGGGCGCAAACGAGCGCACCGCACCCTCGATGGTCTCCAGAATGGATTCAAGCTGGGCTGGAGAGCGGCGGTAGGCTTGGTAGAAGTGCTCTAGCTCGGACACGACCGCACGTCCATGCCAGCGAAAGCTTAGCTCCATCCCGCTGCGCGTCAGCTCCTCAAGGCCCTTGATGTGTTCGAGCCGTTCTTCGACCAGGTCGCCGAACTCTTCTTCGTCGAGCAGCGGCTGGTTGGAGTAGGTATCAGACATATACTATCACCTAGCGGCAGCATGCCAATCATGCTGCCGAGCTAATGTTGTTGTGCTATGACGCCGACTGAAGCTGGCTCTGCCATGCGGCCTTGAGCGCTGGCAGCGGCGTGCTAATAATCGTGCTGCCGTCGCTGCCGATGATGGTAAGCGACTGCTCAGCGGTGACGGTGCCGAGTTTGGCCCAGGGCAAGCCGCTCAGGGCCTGCTCCCAGGTGGCGCTCTGCTCTGGCGTCACCTCGACGAGCCAGCGGGTGGGCGACTCGCTCCAGAGCAGCTCGGCGTCGCTGTGGGCGCCATCGCTGATGACGGCGCGCAGATCGAGCTGTAGCCCTAGCTCGCCAGAGAAGGCCATCTCGGCAGCGGCTACGCCAAGGCCGCCCTCGCTCAGATCGTGGCAGGCGCGCACGAGGCCGCCATGGATGGCCACATGCATGGCGCGCATCAGCTGCGGCGCAAGGCCAAGATCAACCTGCGGCACACGCTGATTGTCGCTGCCGCCGATGGCTCCCAGAATGGAGCCGCCTAGCTCGGGCCGCGTGACGCCAACCAAGTACACCAGATTGCCGGCGGCCTTGGCGTCCATCGAGACGGTGTTTAGCACATCGGGGACCAGCGCCAGGGCCGAGATCAGCAGCGTTGGCGGAATGGCCACGCGGTTGCCAGCCTGATCGCGGTACTCGTTGTTGAGCGAGTCCTTGCCGGAGATGAAGGGCGTGCGATAGGCGAGCGCCGCGTCGTGACAGCCAGCCGCCGCGCGCACAAGGCTACCGAGGCGGTCGGGGAGCTTTGGATCGCCCCAGCAGAAGTTATCGAGAATCCAGGTTTGGTCGGGATCGCCGCCGGCAGCAACGATATTGCGCAGCGCCTCATCGACGGCGGCCAGCGCCATCCAGTAGGCGTCGATGCGCCCATAGCGTGGGTTGAGGCCGCAGCCAAGCACAATGCCGCGGCGTGAGTCCACGCGCGGCTGCAGCGCGGCAGCGTCGCCGGGGCCGTCCTCGCGCACGCCAACGAGCGGCTTGAGGATCGTTGCGCCCTGCACCTCGTGGTCGTAGGTGCGCACAACATTTTCTTTAGAGGCGATGATCGGGTGGGCCAGCAGCGCCAGGAGCGTGTCTTGTGGCGTTGGATCAACCACAGTGGCAGCATCCACAGCTGGCGCGCCATCCCACTGCGCCGCCAGCTCCAGGCGCACGCCGCCGGAGTGCAGGAAGTTCATGGCGATCTCGACCAGCACATCGGTGTTGTACTTCACGGTGAGGTAGCCATCGTCGGTGAAGTGGCCGATGACGGTGGCCTCGACATCCTCGCCAGCGCACAGCTCCAGCAGCGTCTGCACATGCTCGGGTGGCACGGCTACGACCATGCGCTCCTGCGCCTCGGAGATCCAGATCTCCCAGGGCTGGAGGCCGGCATACTTGAGCGGAACATCGCGCAGTTGAACCTCGGCGCCGGTGTGCTCGCCCATCTCGCCGATGGCCGATGAGAGGCCGCCTGCGCCGCAGTCGGTGATGGCCGAGTAGAGGCCCAGCTCGCGCGCCTGCAGCAGCACGTCGATCACCGTCTTTTCGGTGATCGGGTCGCCGATCTGCACCGCCGCGCCGACTTTTTCGGCGGTCTCGTGGGTTAGCTCGACGGAGGAGAAGGTGGCCCCGTGGATGCCGTCGCGGCCAGTGCGGCCGCCGATCACGATGATTGCGTCGCCGGGCTTGGCTCCCGAGGGGTGGCTGCCACGTGGGGCGATGCCGACGGTGCCGCAGAAGACCAGCGGGTTGGCGGTGTAGCCCGTGTCGTACCAGATCGCGCCATTGACATTGGGGATGCCGAGCTTGTTGCCGTAGTCGCGCACGCCGGCGACGACACCCTCGCGGATGCGGCGGGGGTGCAGCACGCCTGGCGACAGCTGCGCCTCGGGCAGATCGCTGGGGCCGAAGCACAGCACGTCGGTGACGGCGATCGGCTGCGCCGAGACGCCGAGCACATCGCGCACAACGCCGCCGACGCCAGTGTTTGCGCCGCCAAACGGCTCGAGCGCCGAGGGGTGATTGTGCGTCTCGACCTTGAACGAGACCTCGTAGTCCTGATCGAAGGCGACGATGCCAGCATTATCAACGAAGGCGGAGAGCAGCGCATCGGTGCGCACAGCGTTGGTGGCCTGCATTAGATAGTGGCGCAGCAGCCCGTCGATGACCGCGCCGTCCGGGCTTTGTAGCTCGGCGAGCGCTGGGTGCAGGGCCGGATCACAGGGTTGGCTAACCGGCGCGCCGCTGTAGCTGATGCGGGCGCGGAAGGTCTTGTGGCGGCAGTGCTCGGACCACGTCTGGGCCAGTGTCTCTAGCTCGCCGTCGGTTGGCTCGCGGCCCTCGCGCTGGAAATACTCGCGGATGGCCTGCATCTCGGCCAGCGAGAGCGCCAGGATGCCCTCGCGGCTGATGCGCTCTAGCTCGGCGTCGCTGGCCTGGCGCAGCGCAACCTGGGCAATGCTGGGCGCAGCAGGCGCTGGCGTCTGGAGCAGGTGCTCGTAAAAGGCGGTGCGCTCGGCGCTGGACGGGCTAAGCGCAATATAGGCGGTTTCGATCAAATCATTGAGCAGATCGGCGTAGGCGTGGGCACGCAGAGCGGCGAGATTGGTGAAGGTGGGGCAAACGTAGCGGCGGAGGGTTTTGGCCTGATAGAGGCGCTGCACGCCCATATGATGAGCGCCGGTGAGGATCGTCTCTGCTTCGTTGTCGGTGACGCCGGGGCGGAAGGCCACTTCAACGGTCGGCTGGCTTGGGATTGCGCTCAAGCTGGCGTCGATCAGCTCCCAGCGAGCGTTTTCGGCGACCGGATCGTGGAGCAGCGACTGCGTTAGCGCGGCTACTTCGTCGGTCGTGAGGTCCCCTGCCAACAAATATAACCGTTCAGGGCCATGGGTTTCACGCGGCTGAACGGTGATGAGATAGGCGCGCACGTTGTTCTCCTGTTTGTTCAACTACCTGCGGCGATTCTAACCGCGCTAGGTATGGGAGTCAAACGCCTGCGCTGGACCGCGCTGCTCCGGCGGCGCGGGTCAAAAAAACGGCGGCGCTGGAGCAGCCCGGAGGCTGCTCCAGCGCCGCCGTGTAGGCGGACGAGTGGCTGTAGGAGCGGGCTTAGCGCTCGCTTGCTGGCGCGCCTTCGATCGGGCTGGCCAGAGTTGGTGCCGCTTCAATCGGCACAACTAGGGTTGGAGCCAGGTTGATCGGGATCGCAGCAGTCGGCGCGGCATCAACCGGCATGGCTGCGGCTGGGGCCACAGCTGGCGCTGCGGACATCTCGATCGGCGTCTGCTTGAGTGGCTCAGCCTGCGGCTTGCTGGTCGTGGCATTCTTGTACATGACCGGCAAGAACATCTTCAGGCCGCCGACCTGCGAGTCGACCCAGACATTGACGCGGACACAGGTCTGTGCGCCGATGAGCGGATCGCTGCCCGGGGCGGGCTTCACGCGGACAATGCCGGAGTAGAAGCCGCGGTTCAGGTGGCTTGGATCGATGCCGATGATCAACTGCGCGGCGTTGGCGCTGGCGTTGATCCATGGCGCGTCGGTCTCAGTGGCCAGGCTGAGCGTGCCACTGCTAACGTTGGACCAGTCGATGGCCTGCGTGCTGACCACGCTGGTGGGGCCTTCGAGCGCCTTGAAGTTTAGCTCGTCCTCGCTGAGCACAAGGCGCGGCTGGATGTACTCGCTGGGCACCTCGGTGCCATCGAGCGCGTCGGCGTTGTTGAGCGGCGAGCCTTGGTTCAGCTCCTCGTAGTCGCTGAAACCGTCGTTGTCGCTGTCTTGGATGTGCGGGTTGGTGTGCGCAGCGTACTCCTCGGCGTTGGTCAGGCCGTCGCCGTCGTCGTCGGCGCTGGCGCTGGTCAGGCCATAGGCGGCGGCCCAGTCGTCGGCCATGCCATCGTTATTGGCATCAACGCCGCTGGTGGCCATCACGCGGATGGCATCGGTGCCGACGCTGTGCCAGCCGCCGTTGTTGTTGGCGCTGACCTGCACATCGTAGGTGCGACCGATGGTCAGACCGGAGACGGTGGCGCTAGGAGTGTTGACCGTCATCTCGCTCGACGTGCCGCTGAGCACATCGGTGGTCAGGACGCGATAGCTGGCGGGCGTCGGGCCAGACGGGTTGGCCTCCCAGGTGAAGCTGGCGCTGTTGGCCGTCACCAGGGTGGTGGTGAACGTCTGCGGCTGGAAGGGCACTGGATCGACTGTGCCGGTTGGAACCGCTGTGACCGTGACCTTGGAGCTGAGATTGCCGGTTGAGTCAGCGGCCTGTAGCTCGACGGTGGCCGTGAGGTCGTTGGTGAGGCCGCCGATGCGATAGCCTGGCTCCTCATCGGCGACGATGCGATCCTCGCTGTCGACCAGCGCCTGCGGCGTGTCCTGGGTCCAGTGCAGAATGTAGTTGACCGTATCGAAGTCGTTGGCGGCCTGAGTGTCCCAGGTGGCATACAGCTCGCCATCGAACACGGCGACCTGGAGGCCGCTGGGCGCAGGCGGCGGCGTGTTGTCGGTGTACTGAATCGTCCCCGTTGATGTAAAGGCGACTGTGCCAGGGAAGCGCGCCGGATCGAAGGCCCGCGCGTGCGGCAGACCGCTGTTGAGCGGGGTGCACATATCATCAGGCTGGCTGATGCTCTCCACAGGCAGTTCGTTGACGCCGTCATCGACGGTGGCGTAGATCTGATATGCGCCAGTGGCGAGGCCGCGCATATCCCAGACATACTGCCCATCGCTGAAGGGCAGGTTGTAGCGGATGGGCACGCGTATGCCAAGGTTGCCAGTCAGCGGGTCGGTTGGATCAGGCAGCTTGGTATAGAACAGGCTGATCGTGCTGTTTGGCGCAGCGCTCGTGTCGGCGGGCACGCTCCAGCGGATGGTGTACGAGCTGGTGGCGGGCGCATCGCTCGCTGGCGACGTGAACTGATAGTCGGCCGGGGTGCCAGGCGCGCCACGGTTCATGAAGGCCATGAACTGATAGTTCTCGAAGAACGAGTCGCCAGACAGGCCGCTGATCTCAGCGTTCCAGACACCCTCCCAGGCTTTGGAGCTATCGCTGGGGCGCTGGAGCGCGATCATGGTCTGGAGGCCGGTGTCCGAGATCACCGTGGTGTAGGTGGTCTGGGTGGCGAGCGTGTCGAGGCGCGTGCCATCGGGCGCGATCAGCGTGACGTGCGGGTTGCCAGCGCGCCAGCCAAGGCCGGTGAGCACCTGCTCGGTCTGGGCGGTGACGGTGAACGGCTCGGTGGCAGTGCCAGCGACGACAGGCGCGGCCTTGCGCACGTTCAGCGCGCTGTCGCTGCCGCTTGGGCGCACCGGAGCCGACTGGGCACCGCCGTACTGGTCGATGAGCACATAGCCGTCGTTGCCAAGGATGAAGTCGAGGCCGCGGTCGGTGCCGTAGTAGATGCCGACATCGTAGCTGAGCACCTCGAACTTGCCCTTGATGCCCCACTCGTACTGGGTGCAGTTGCTATTGGTGCAGAACTGGCCGAAGGCGACCTCGATGCCGATGGTGATATCCTCCGGCGGAATATCGATGAGCACCTTGCCAATCGCACCCTTCTTGACCTTCAGCTCAGCGCCGATCTGGGCGGTGATGTGGGTCTCGTCGCCGTCGGGCAGCCAAGCGTAGCGGTGGTTGAAGCCCTGGCCCTTCCACATATGGGCGCGGGCGAAGCCCTTGAGCCAGTCGCCAACCTTGAGATCGACCTCAAAGCCGACGTCGAGCGGATTCCAGGCGACCCAGAGCTTGCCGTCGACGTTAACCTTGCCCTTGAGCAGGGTTCCGCCGCCTTGGAAGGCGAAGAGGCCGCGGGTGTCGATGAGCACACCGCCGTGGAACTTCGCCGCGCCGCCGTCGCCGCCGGGGCCGCTCTGGAAGGCGAGATCGAAGCCAATGGTGGTGTGATCGGCGTAGATCTCCACATCGCCGGTGACACCCATCAGGAACAGGCCGGTGTTGCCGATCGGAATACCGACAGGCGACTTGAACTCGAGGTGCACGGAGCGCAGGCTCGTCTCGCACAGCTTGAACTTCGCTGCGATCACGCCGGACGGATCTTTGCTATCACCCAGGCTGGGCAGGGTCATGCTCATCTCGCCCTTGATGACGAGCACTTGGTTGGGATCGGCGTTGGTGCACTTCTCCATGTTGACGCTCACCGACGCCTTGAAGCCCTTGTACTCGAACGATTTGCTGAACTCTTGGCCAGCGTTGGGATGGTCGGCGCTGTAGACCTGCATCGCGCCGTCTTGGGTCAGGGCGACGAGGCCCGGCGACAGCTCGGTGTGGATGTCGGGCATAGTCCAGACGCGGTCGTAGCCGCCTGGATCGTTAGGGTTGCGCAGGTCGATAACGCTGCCGTTCTCGCTGGACAGGTTTGGATCGGCGGCGGTCAGGTCGGGCACGAGCATGCCACGGTTGGAGATGAGGCCCTGGATGGGCTTCGAGGCGCTGCCGAGGCCGCCCGGCTGGGTGATGGTAGCCTTGCCGGTATGGCCGAAGCGAATGCCCATGAACTTACGCGCGGCGTCCTTGCCTAAGTCGGGCGATATGCGCATCTTGAAGTCGGTGCCCATGTTCAAGATGAGGCTGGCGATCGGCGGCGGCGTCTGTGCGCCAACTTTGGAGACGCTGGTGCGCTGATCGAGCGAGCTCATGCCGTTGACATCGACGCCCCAGCTGACGCCAAAGACAAGGTCGGTGCCAGTGTGGCGGGTGACGCTGTCGTACTCGCCAGCGCGGCCAAGCGTCGGGTAGATGCTGAAGGCCGAGCGCGTCATATCCAGATTGTCGGCGCTGTTCCACGGGTCGGGCTTCACACTGCCAACACCATTCGGTAGCAGCGTGATCGGGCTGAACAGCGGTGTGGCGCTATTGAGCGCGCCGTCGTAGATGCTGAAGTAGCCTGATGGCGGCTGGGGCTGGGCAGCGGGCGCCGCGCAGCTTAGCAGCATAACTGTCGCCGACGGTCCGCCGTCAGGTGTGACGGTGACACTGGAGCTTGACGGTGCGTTGACCTTCCCGCCGACCACTGCAATCGTGGGCGCGGTGGCGCTCGACGGCGCGCCGATCAGCGGAGCCGAGCCAGCGTTGCTGGAGTACGGCGGCGTGCCAGCGCTCCAGCCACCCTCGCTCCACAGGCCGAGCAGATTATTGTGGCCAGTGCGGAACGGCGTTGAGACCGTCGGGCACTTGACCTGCTGACAGGTGCCTGCGCTGGTGGGAAACAGTGGGAAGCCTGTCGCGTCGGTCTGCGCACATGAGGTGACGCGCACGCGAATATTAAACGAATGTTGCTTGATGACCTGAACCTCGCTTGGCTGGCTGCCAGGGCGTGGCGGTGGTGGAATGAGGTCGTTGATGACCAGATCGGGGCCGTTGTAGGCGAGCGCTAGCGCATAGCGCTCGGCGCTGCCAATTGGGAAGATGCTGCTGGTTAGGAACACGCCGCCGTAGCTGATCTGGGCGTTGGGCGTGCTTGGCAGCACATTGCTATTAACCGCCAGATGCTGATCATCGGTGGTGAAGTAGCTATCGCCGCTGGCCGGGTACAGATTGGCGTTGAAGTACTTCGCATTGGCGTAGTAGGCGGTCGACTCTAAGTTGTCAGACAGGACAATAACATCAACGCGGCTGTTGCTGTTGGCTGGCAGATTGATATCCCACAGCCCAAGCGGATTGGCGGTGCTGAATGCATAGTTAAGCAGTTGCGTGCTGGCGTAGGTTCCAGCAGGCAGGGCGGTAGTCAGCGTGCCGTTCTGATCGATCAGGCGCACATCGTAGGCATTGTCGGGCGATGAGCTATCGACTGCGCCGACGCGCACATTCGGGTTCTGATCGAGGCCGGCGTCTTTGCCGTCGTAGAGGATATAGCCGACCTGGCCGGAGTTGGCGGCGGTTTTGGCGCGCAGGAAGCTCTGATCGCTGGAGTAGCTCTGCAGCGTCAGTGAGCCATTCAGGCCCTGCGAGCTTTGAATGTTGCCCTCGGGCGGGTTGGGCACATTGACGGGGGTACCAAAGCCGCGCGCCACCAGCGCAGTCCACTTGTTATCGCGCAGGTTCGAGGTGACGCGGTAGTTGTGGTCGGCGTGATAGTAGGGCGGGTCTTGGCTTGGCGCGCCGCCGACGTTGCCCAGGGTGCCGCGCATGTCAATGGTCTGGCCCTTGATGATGGTTGGGCCTTGATAGTAGGCCAGCAGGCGGATGCCTGCGCCCTTGGGCAAGCTGGTGAAGATATCGCCAGGATCGCTGAGGTACTCCGTCATAAATAGATCGTCTTTGGTCCACGTTGACGGGTGCTCGAAGTAGAAGCCGCCACAGTTCTTGCGGATAAAGGGCGCATAGATCAAGATACAGGGCTGCTCGGTGCGCGCACGAATCAAGATGCCGCCGGACTCCCCGGCACCGATCTCGGTGGTGAGCCACTGATTGATCTTGGCGGTGACATCCCAGTCGTGAGACAGATGGATGCCCTTGTCGGCGAAGTCTTTGCTGAAGGCGACCTTGTCGTAGTTGTAGGGGTCGGCGTTGGCCAGCGGCGTGCCAGGCGTGTCCACGGCCAGCGGCGGGCTGTTCCAGTCGTCGAAGGTGTAGGCATCCATCGGCATCGACAGCGACTTGTTGAACCATGCGCCAGAGGGCGCGACGGACAGCTGGGCGTCGGTGATGGTGGTGCCCTGGGGCATTGTCGGCAGGTCGAAGTGCACCAGCAGACGCTGGGCCGAGAGGCCGAAGTTGCCAGCGGCGGGCTTGCCGCTCAAGTACTCGGTGAAGGCAGTCGGGTGGCCGCTTGAGGTGAAATCGCTCCAGTTGTAGCTGGCGATCTTGTACTCCAGCGGCGAGCGAATCTGGAACAGCGGGTCGATGATGACCGGGTAGTGGCGCGCAGGCGCGCTGAGCCACGACCAGGGCGTGCGCACGCGCAGCTCAACCACCGAGGCATCGCTGGTGCCGCTAAGCAGGTACGTGCCGGCGACGCTCTCGTCGGGATTGTTCTGCTCGTAGGTGCGCGGTGGCAGCAGGCGCATGGCTACGCCGTCAGCGCCGACAAACTCGATGGCGTCGCTGGTCTCCAGCGGCAGACTGGCGCGCTGGCCGTTGACGGAGATGGTGGTGCCGGGCAGCAGCGCTAGCTCGACGCGCAGGTCGAGGCTTTGGGCGTTGGCTGGCGCGCTCGGCCGCTGCGCGAGGCGCATGGTGTACTCGCTGGAGCCAGCGCTGGTCTGCCACTGATCCTGCAGCAGCGCGTTGCTCCATGACTCGCGGTAGCGCACGGCCTGGGCATTGCCAGCGCGCACGCCGGGCTTGGCGCTCCACTCGTTGAGCGGCGTGGCGATGACGCTGGCCTGGCCCTGCGCGTCGATGACGCTTAGCTCCGTTGGCCGCCAGCCGGTGCCGATGCTGCTGGCCGCGATGCGCGCGGCGCTCGTGTAGCGCGCGAGGCTGGTCTGGAGCGGGTTGGTGCGGTTGATCCAGCCGCTCTCAACAGCGGCGAGCGCCGGATTGACCAGTTGCCAAGCGCCATCCTCGTCTTGGTAGTGCAGCGGCTGGCTGGTTTGGTACAGGGCGTAGGTGCCGTTGCCCACATCGAAGACAGCGCTGTTGGCAGTGCGCAGCTCGGTTAGCTCGGGCTTATCGGCGAGCGTTGGCGGCAGGGTTCGCGCAGGAGCCGGCGGTGTGTAGGGCCGGCTCTCTGGTGCGGCCTGGCCATCGTCGGCGCGTGAGCGCTGCTGGGCATGGGGCACTGCGGCGATTAGGATCGCCATGAGCAGTAGGATCTGGCCCAGCTTCGCCAGCTGCCGCGATGGGATCGGGGCTTGTGGTCGAACAGCTTGCAGCACGATGTTCCTCCTCAAAGTAACAGCCAAAGTAGCTAGCGGATAGCGCGCTAGCTCGATCGCAATGCGTGTTTTATTGCAGGGTGGCGCTGGTGATGCATGCAGATATCGTAGCGGCTAGCTGGGCTGGTCGTCACTAGCCGAAGGTTTGGCTGGTGGGTGGGCGCTGGCATTACGGAGGCTTGCGGACGGGAGGGCTTTTTTGTAGAATGCGCGGTATCGCATTGCCCCCTGCGTATTGCTCCATTGATGCGCGGAGTCTCAGCCCATGGCACCATCTGAAGAGAAGTTCACCGCCGCCGCTCCTGAATTTGATCAGCCTGCTGATCGTGCGGGCGCGGCTGCTGCCGAAGGCGTGGCAGCTAATCTGCCGCTGCTTGCGACCAAGCTACACGTGCCCCCGCTGCGCACGGATACGCTGGCCCGGCCACGGCTGCTGCGCCGTCTCGACGCGGGACTGCATGCTGCGCTGACCCTGATTGCTGCGCCGGCTGGCTTTGGCAAAACAACCCTGGTTGAGCAGTGGCTGGCTCACTGCGGCTGCCCGGTGGCCTGGCTCGCACTTGACCGCAGCGACAACGATCCTGTTGTGTTTTTGCGCTATGTGGTGGCGGCGCTGCAGACGGTGCTGCCCGCCAGCGGCGCCACCCTGCTCGCCCTGCTGCAAACCCCACAGCCGCCTGCCGAGTCGGTCTTGCTCACCGCCCTGCTCAATGATCTGGCCATGCTTGAGCATGACACCGTGCTGGTGCTCAACGACTACCACGTGGTGCAGTCGCCGCCGATTCACCAGGCACTGAGCTTTTTACTACAGCACCTGCCGCCGCGCCTGCATATCGTGATCGTCACCCGCGAGGACCCGCCGCTGGCCCTGTCGCGCCTGCGCGCCCGCCGCCAGCTGGTCGAGCTGCGCGCTGCCGATCTGCGCTTTACCGCTGATGAGACGGCCGAGTTTCTGCGCCAGAGCTTGAACATCACGCTGGCACCGGAGGAGATCGCCGCGCTAGAGGCGCGCACCGAGGGCTGGATCGCTGGGCTGCACCTGGCTGCGCTGGCCATGCAGCATCGTGGCCAAGCTGCGGATTTCGTCAAGGCGTTTACTGGCAGCAATCGCTTTATTATTGAGTACTTGGTCGAGGAGGTGCTGGAGCAACTGCCGATTCATCTGCAAACATTTTTGCTTCAGTCGTCAATCCTAGAGCGCTTCTGCGCCGAGCTGTGCGATGCGCTGATCTTAGGGCCAGAGCAGGTGGGCATCGCGCCATACAGCCAGCTGCTGCTCGAGCAGCTCGAGCGCATGAACCTCTTTTTGATTCCGCTCGATGATGAGCGCCGCTGGTATCGCTACCACCATCTGTTTGCCGATGTGCTGCGCGAGCGGCTGCGCTATGGGGCCGCCAGCAGCGAGATCAGCGCCATGCACCTGAATGCCAGCGCCTGGTTCGAGCAGCACGGCCTGATCGACGAGGCGATCGCCCACGCGCTCGCTGGCGCTGCCGACGCCGCTGCGGCCGAGATCGTCGAGCGCAATATCGCGCCGCTGATCGAGCTGCGCCATGATCGCGAGACGCAGCGCTGGCTGAGCCTGCTGCCGCATCCAGTGGTGCGCCAGCGGCCGCAGCTCGCATTAGCGGCGGCGCTCAGCGCCCTGCTCAGCGGCACCGATCTGCCTGCTGTTGCGCCGTGGCTGGAGTGCGCCGCTGCAGTCGCTGGCGCGGCGGGAGCCGCTGACGGCTGGCTGGCGCAGGTCGACGATGGGCTGCTGCTGGTGCGCTGTGCGCTCGCGCTGCTCAGCGGCGATCTGGCTACGTTTACGGCCTACGAGCCTGCTGTGCGCGCACGGTTGACGCTCCTGCAGCCGTTTTGGGCCATGTGGGCGCACTGGATGCTTGCCGCGCTGGCCTTGCTGCGCAGCGATCTTGCGAGCGCCCGCGAAATCTACAGCCAGGCCCAGGCGACGGTCACGCTGCCAACCTCCGCGCTCTTCTTGGTGCTTGTCAACGACTTGGGCCTGGCCTACTGCGCCAAGGGGTTTCTCGGCGACGCGCTGCTGCTCTATCAGTCCGCCCTGCGCCGCGCCGAGGTCGAGCGCTGGCCGACGACACTGCCGCTGGGCCTGATCCATCTCGGCGTGGTGCGCGTGGCCTACGAGCGCAATCAGCTCGATCTGGCCGCCAACCACGCGCGCCAGGTGCTGAGCCTGGGCCAGCAGCTCGCCAGTGTGGTGCTGCTGCTGCTGAGCCAGACGTGGCTGGCGCTGCTGCTGCAGCTGGGCGGCGATCATGCGGCGGCGGCGGCCACCCAGCTGCAGGTCGAGACGCTGGTGGCTGGCCTGCCCGAGCAGCAGCAGATCTGGCTGCTGGAGCGCGCCTATGCGCTCTATCAGCTCAACCGTGGCGATCTGCAGCGCGCCTCGGCTTGGGCCAACTTCTGGCACCAGCGCCTGCCACAGCGCGATCCATTTTTAGGCGCTGCCAGTGTGGCCGTCCAGGTGCTCGTGGCGCTGCGGCAGCAGCAGCCGAAGATCGCCGCTGCGCTGCTTGACGCGGCAATCACGGCTGGCCGCGTCAGCCGCACCGAGGTGCCGGTGCTGATTCTAGAGGCGCTGATCCAGGCCCAGCGCGGTGAGCTGCCGCTCGCCCAGCAGACCCTGCTGAGCGCCCTGATGCTGGCCGCGCCAGAGGGCGCGCTGCGGCCGTTTGTCGATGCTGGCCCGCCACTGGCCGATCTGCTGCTGCGCCTAAGCCAGGACCAGGCGGCGCTGACGCTGCAGCCGTTTATCGCCCAGCTGCTCGGCGCGCTTAACCTCACCGCACCTGTGCCCAGCAGCGCCAAGCCGCCGATGCTGCCAGAGCCGCTCAATGAGCGCGAGCAGCTCGTGCTCACCCTGATCGCCGGCGGCCTCTCCAACCGCGAGATCGCCGCCCAGCTGCGGGTGGCGCTGAGCACGGTCAAGTGGCACATCAATAATCTCTATGGCAAGCTCGGCGTAAGCACACGCACGCAGGCCCTGGCACGCGCCAAGGAGCTTGGCCTGCTCTGACCCACCTGCGTCGCCCACCCTTCGGCTAGTGCCAGCCCACCTGCCCCTGGTGTACGCTCAGGGTATTTTATTGCGTCTGGCACGCTGCGGCACACTGGTTAGCGTCACCCCGTAATGCTGATCCGCCAACTGCAGTAGCGCCGCCATGCACGCCCACACTGTGCTGTGATCGTCACCAGCTTGGAGGAGTCACCATGGCCTACCTGTATCAGATTCAGGTGCTTGGTCAGCTCGGCCCGCAGTGGTCGCAGTGGTTCGATGGCCTGACCATCACCACCAGCGAGGCCGCCAGCGTGATCCACGGCCCGCTGCCTGATCAGGCTGCACTCTTCGGCGTCCTGTCTCGTATCCGCGATCTCGGCCTCACCCTCGTCGCTCTCCAGCGCTTAGAGCCACTCGATACCGCCGACCTCGCCCTCGCCGATTAACATGCGCGCTTGGTTGCTTCGCTCATCCGCTGCACTGCGCCGATGTCGAGCGCGCCATGCTGCTGCCGCCATGCGGCGATAACCTGCGCTTGCTCGGTGGCTGGGCAGACGGTCGCGAACTGTGGCGGATGCCTGTGCCGATCACGAGCGCAGGCGAGTCCTGTTGCCCTGCCGTCGATCTGTGCAGCAGCGGACTCTGCGCCAGCAGACGCGCTCAGCAAGCACGGCTAGCCATCTAACAACGTATGCGCTGATGTGTGCGCAGTAGCGCCAGGTAGCGCCTGGAAGTGTATTGACATAAAAATAATGGGTAATCTATGGATGAGCAGGGAGCGCTCGGTGAGCCGATACAGGCC
Organism: Herpetosiphonaceae bacterium; assembly: GCA_013538855.1. GTDB lineage: Bacteria > Chloroflexota > Chloroflexia > Chloroflexales > Herpetosiphonaceae > OHK22. The sequence continues at coordinate 1,481 of JABXJS010000213.1, read as the reverse complement.
AGCACAGTCCATGCTGCGCTGGCCTAGGCGCATTGGTTGGCCGCCTGAGCTAGGCGTTGGCCTGCTGCACGATGCGCTTGGAGCGCAGGATCTCCTCGGCGGCGGCGAAGTAGTCGCGCACGTCGCCCTGGGCGCGAATCCAGTCCATGTAGCGCTCGATGCCGGTGGCCAAGTCGGTGGCTGGCTGGTAGCCGATGGCGGCGGCGCGGCTGATGTCGGCGCAGAGGTGGCGCATCTCGCCAGGGCGGAACTCGCCGCGGCAGACTGGCTCGATGTTGATGTCCAGCACGTCGGCGATCATCTCGGCCATCTGGCGCACGCTGGTGGCGACGCCAGAGCCGATGTTGACCGGCTGGCCGTCGAGCGCGTCGCTGGTCGCCGCCAGCAGGTTGGCGCGGGCGATATCCTCCACGAAGCACATGTCGCGGGTCTGCGCGCCGTCCTCGTAGAGCACCGGCGGCAGGTCGTTGAGCAGGCGCGTGCTGAAGATGGCGATCACGCCGGTGTAGGGGTTGAAGATCGACTGGCGCGGCCCGTAGGTGCACGAGTAGCGCAGCGCCACGGTGGGAATGCCGCTCTGGCGGCCCCATGTCAGCACCAGCCGCTCCTGATCCATCTTGGTGATGGCGTAGACGGTCTCGCCGCCGATGGGCGTCGCCTCAGGCGTTGGCGCGATGGTGGTGGCGGCGGCGCAGTGCGGGCAGTAGACCGTCCAGTCGCCGCGCTCAAGCTGGCTCTGCGGGCGCGTGCCGGGGAAGACGAGGCCGTGGTTGGGGCAGACGGCCGCGCCCTCGTTGTAGACGGCCTGCGACGAGGCGACCAGCACTTTTTTGATCGGCAGGTTGTCCTCGCGGATGATCTCCAGCATCTGCGCGGTGCCAAAGCTGTTGACCGCCACATACTTGCTGATCTCGGGCATGTAGCCGCCGTAGGCCGCCTGATGGAAGACCACGTCGATGTCCTGCAGCGCCGCGCGCGTCGTGTCGCGGTCGCGGATGTCGCCCTGCACGAACTCGGCGGCGGCGGGCACCCAGGCCGGGCGGCCCATGCGGTGCGTCTGCGGCTCTAGGTTGTCGAGGATGCGCACGCGCCAGCCCTCGCGCAGCAGCAGGTCCACAATGTGCGAGCCGATGAGTCCTGCGCCGCCGGTCACGAGGGCGCGCTGTTGATGATTCGTCACTGTTCTATCTCCAGCTAGATTTCAGGTGCGCTAATTGGGCGCGCCGTTTTTGTTGATCGTTACAGCGTGGTTGTTGGGCGGGCGCGCTGGTTCAATGTCTACACGGTGGTGTGTGCGCGCCTATTGTAGCGCATTGCGCCACCGCCCGCTGATGCCGGAGCGCGCCTGTTGTGTTGTTGATCGTTACAGCGAGGCGGCTGGGCGGGCGTGCTAGTGCAGTGTCTGGGCGGTGGTTGCTGTGCGCCGATTGTCGCGCATTGCGCCACCGCCCGCTGATGCCGAAGCGCGCCTGTTGTGTTGT
>JABXJS010000031.1 GCA_013538855.1 Herpetosiphonaceae bacterium | reverse complement strand
TTGATGCCGTAACGGCCATCTACGGCATGGTTCGGGCTATCCCGCTCGCACCGTACCGACCCTACACGCCACCCGAGCCAATCCTGTGATCTACTGAGCCCCAGGAAGCTGGAAGTTGATGGCTAAACGATAGAATAAGGAGCTTGATAATGCCAAAACCTGTGGCCTTGATTATTCTCGATGGCTGGGGCCTGGCTGCCCCGGGGCCGGGCAACGGCGTTGAGCTGGCCCAGACGCCCAATGTTGACCGCTGGATGGAGACCTGCCCGACCACACAGCTCAACGCCTCGGGCCTTGATGTGGGCCTCCCGCCTGGCCAGATCGGCAACAGCGAGGTCGGCCACCTTAACATTGGTGCGGGTCTGGTTGTCCATCAGGACTCGACCCGCATTACGGTGGCAATTGAAAGCGGCGACTTCTTTACCAATGCCGTCTTCAACGCGGCCGTTGAGCATGTGCAGCGCAATGGCTCGCGTCTGCACCTGATCGGCCTGATTGGCAACGGCGGCGTGCACGCCTACGATACGCACCTCAACGCCCTGCTCAAGCTCGCCCACGACCGCAACCTGGCCGAGGTGTACGTCCACGCCTTCACCGACGGCCGCGACACCCTGCCGCAGAGCGGCTTGGGCTTCATGGAGGCGCTGCTGGCCGAGATGGAGCGTCTGGGCACTGGCCAAGTGGCCAGCGTGATCGGCCGCTACTTCGCGATGGATCGTGATAAGCGCTGGGAGCGCACCGGCGTAGCCTACGAGGCCATGGTCAATGGCCAGGGCCACACCGCCCCTGATCCACTGACCGCCATTCAGCAGTCGTATGCCCGTGATCCGCGCGGCGATGAGTTTATCGAGCCGACGGTGATCCTTGGCCCAGACGGCCAGCCGCTGCCGCGCATCGGCGATAACGATGCGGTGATCTGCTTTAACTTCCGCGCCGACCGCGTGCGCCAGATCACGCGCGCCTTCACGCAAGATGATTTCAACGCCATGGTGGTGGAGTGGTACGCCAAGCAGCAGGCGCTGGGCCAGCCGGTGCCCGCGCAGCCCTGGCAGCGCGAGCGCCTATTGGAGAATCTGCTCTATGGTACGATGACCCAGTACGAGAGCGACTTCGATCTGCCGGTTGCCTTCCCGCCGCACTACATCAAGGAGCCGTTGGCCAAGGTGATCGCCGACGCTGGTATGCGCCAGTACCACAGCGCCGAGACCGAGAAGTACGCCCATGTGACGTTCTTCTTAAATGGCGGCCGCGAGGAGCCGTTTCCCGGCGAGGATCGCGTGCTGGTGCCCTCGCCCAAGGTGCCAACCTACGATCAGCAGCCTGAGATGAGCGCCGAGGGCGTGACCGCCAAGATGCTGGAGGCGATCAACAGCGATCAGTACGACTTCCTGATCGTCAACTTTGCCAACCCTGATATGGTTGGGCACACGGGCGTTATTCCAGCTGTGGTGAAGGCATGCGAGACGGTGGATCGCTGCGCTGGGCAGCTCGTCGATGCGATCACGGCCAAGGGCGGCGCAGCGATCCTGATCGCTGACCATGGCAACGCCGAGCAGTTGATTGACCCGACCACCGGTGGCCCGCACACCGCCCACACCACCAATCCGGTGCCGTGTATTTTGGTCGCCGCCCCAGCGGCCGACCTTGGCCGTGATGCGATCACGCTGCGTGATGGCGGACGGCTGGCCGATGTCGCGCCAACGCTGATCGACCTTCTGGGCCTACAGCCTGCTGCGGATATGACCGGCAAGAGCTTGATTCAGCGGCGCTAGCTACAGCGTTATTCACCCAAAGCAGCAACAGACGGCTTGGCCGAGATCATGGTCAGGCTGTCTGCGCTTTAAGGCGTTGGGTCCCCAGAGACATAAGAAGCGGCACAAATTCTGATCCATGCGGCACTTCAGCGCAAAACACTGCTGTGTCTTTATTGACAATAGTGTGGCAATTAGTACAATTGGGTTTACGGTTTGCAATCTTCAGGAGACATGGTATGGGACGACGGTCTATCGTCGGCCTGCTTGCTGTACTGGTGCTGAGCCTGGGTATGATGCCCCTGGCCGCTACACCAACAGCTGTGCTGGCTGACTCAAAAACACCTGCGGAGCCATTTCGGTACTTTCCCGAGACAGGCCATAACATCACCTTTGAGGTGAAGCAGTTTTATGACGAACGCGGCGGATTAGAGATTTTTGGCATGCCTCTGACCGAGGTGATCTCGGAGAACGGGCAAAGTGTGCAGTATTTCGAGCGGGCGCGCTTCGAAATTCATCCAGAGAATAAAGGCACACCCTACTACATTCTGCCCAGCCGCTTGGGCGCCTACTTTACGCAAGGCCGCGAGAACGAAGAACCGTTCCAGTGGCGCGTCGAGGCCCCTGATCCAAGCCTTGAGTTTTTCAAGGAGTCCGGTCACTCGCTCGGCCATGGCTTCCGCGACTTCTGGTATCAGCATGGTGGTGTGAAGACCTTTGGCTATCCGATCAGCGAAGAGTTCCAAGAAGTCAGCACCACCGACGGCCAGACCTACACGGTGCAGTACTTCGAGCGCGCACGCTTTGAATGGCACCCGGAGAACGCCGGCACCAAGTGGGAGATTCAGCTTGGGCTGCTTGGCAGCAACTATATTCGCTCGATTGGCCTCGATCCTAAATACCTCGCTCCTGTGGCTGGTATCGTGAAGCTTGGCTCGGCAACAACCCACTACTATGGCTCGGCCGCAGAGCGCGTGAACAATATTGCGCGGGCGGCGGCACGCTTCAACGGCGTGACGGTCAAGTCTGGCCAAGTCTTCTCGTTTATTGACAATGTTGGCGATATTTCCGCAGACTCCGGCTTTTCCGACGGCTACGCGATTGTGGGCGGTCGGCTTGAGCGCGTGATCGGCGGCGGCCTCTGCCAGGTCTCGACCACGATGTATCGCGCGGTATTTAATGCCGGCCTGCCGATTGTGGAGCGCTACGGCCATACCTACATCGTCAACTACTATGAGAACATCCTTGGCTTCGATGCGACAGTGTTTACGCCAGATGTAGACTTCCGCTGGAAGAACGACCTGCCGACTGATATTCTGATTACCACCGAGACCATCCCCAGCGATGGCAGCGTGACCTTCAATCTGTGGGGCTACAGCGATGGCCGCACGTCGGCGATGGAAGGTCCATATGTGTCCAACCGCCGCAACCCAGGTGCCGATGTGTGGCAGTACGACAAGACCTTGGGCTATGGCGCTGTGGTGCAGATGGTTCACGGCCGCCCAGGCATGGATGTCACCATGTATCGCGTGATTACGAAGGCCAACGGGGCCACCGCCCGCGAGCGCTTCTTTACGCGCTATCTGCCGTGGGAGGATTTTTACCTGTACGGCCCCGGCGTAACGCCGCCAGCTAGTGCTACGGTCATTGCCCCCCGCTACCCATAGCGGTAGTTGCGATCACCCCTTGGGCCAAGACCACCTACTACAGGTGGTCTTGGCCTTTTTATACGGCCAGAATGGTGCACACACGATGGGAGCAAAGTCATCCTTCAGCAGCTAGAGTGTCATGCATTTCTTCTTTATACTGGTTGTATACCAATAACCCCACTTGAGGAGTTTTTGTATGATGCGTTGGGTTGCAGCACTAGCTTTAATCATAAGTGCAGCAGTATCAACAATTGCTGTATCACATGCGACGGATCAGGTTCAGTTGAACACGCCGCGTGTGCTGCTGCCGTATATGGCCAAGAGCCAGCCTGCACCAACGCCGACTCCTGTGCCAACGCCAACCCCGCCGCCGCCCTCGTATGAGCAGCGCGTGGTTGATCTGGTCAATCAACACCGCGCAGCGGCGGGATGTGGACCACTGCAGCAAAGCCTTCAGCTGACCTCGGCTGCGCAGCGCCACACTGGCGATATGGCCGCCCACGACTTCTTTAGCCACACTGGCTCCGATGGCTCAACGCCAGCCAGCCGGGCGCAAGATGTGGGTTACTTCTGGGGAACTGGTGAAAATATTGCGGCTGGACAGAGCACACCAGAGGATGTGGTGAACGCATGGATGAGCAGTGCTGGTCACCGGGCGAACATCCTCAACTGTAGCTATCACGCTATTGGGGTGAGCTATGTCTACGATGCCAATGATGCCTTTGGTCCGTATCGGCACTATTGGACGCAAGATTTCGGTCAGCAGTAGCGCTCCTTTCCTCCTTCCTCCTTGGCACTGCATCCCTGGCAACAGGGGTGCGGTGTTTTTTAGGCGTGCATTTGTGCTGCAATGTGTCACAGCGACGCTGAAAATACGCATGGTGAGCAGGCGCATATGGTATACTTTAAGCCTACTCTTACACATCAGGAGGCCCCGTGGAACTCATCAAAAAGTATGGTAATCGCAAACTCTATCACACCAATGCGAAGCAATACATTACCCTCAACAGCATCGGCAAACTCATACGCGAGGGTCGCGATGTGCGCGTGATTGACAACGTTACCGGTGAGGATCTGACGGTGCAGACGCTTTCGCAGATTTTGCTGCAGAATAAAGGCCGACGCTCCGGTCCTCTGCCGCTCTCGATCCTCTCAAATCTTATTCAAAGCAGCGGCGAGACGCTCTCGCAGATTCGGCGCTCGCTTTTTTCAGCGGTGGGCGGCGAGCAGTTGATCGACGCCGAGATCCGCCTGCGCCTTGAACACCTGCTCGACGAGGGTAAAATCACCGACGAGGAGTGTCAGCGCCTGGCGCGGCTATTGCTTACCGAAAGCACCACCCAGCTCGAGAATCTGCCCGACCGCAGTGATGTGGAGCGGCTGAAGACACAGGTTGAGGATTTATCAAAGTTAGTGGAGCAGTTGCTGAGCTAACCGGCAAGCGCTCCCGTTGTCGCCAAGTGGTCTAATCCACGGGCAATGAGGCCCTTATGATGCAGTTTCGTCGACGTTCACGCTGTGCGCTCGTTCTTGCTGGTGGCGGTATCTCCGGAGCTATGTACGAGATCGGCGCTCTCCGCGCCATGGACGATCTTCTTTCCAACTACTCAGTCAATGAATTTGATATCTACGTCGGCACCAGTGCCGGCAGTCTCATCGGCGCGTGTCTGGCCAATGGCATCACTCCGCGCGAGCTGATGCGCATTGTCGAGGGTGCCCTGCCCGACGCTGGCCCGCTGCAGCGCGATCAGATTCTGGCCCCGAATCTGCGCGGTGTGCTGCGCCGTGGCCGCCACTGGCCGCGGCTGATGCGCCGCACCCTTGGCTCGCTGCGCAACCCGCGCTCCTTCCTGTCGCTCGATTGGCTCTGGCAGATGCTCGAAGGGCTGCCTGCGGGCTTCTATAGCACGCACAACCTAGAGCACTATCTGCGCCAGTTTTTGTCCGAGCGTGGCGCAAACTCGTTTCGTAGCCTAGAGCGCGAGCTGTATATTGTGGCCACGGACCTGGACACTGGCGATCGCGCTGTGTTTGGCGAGGGCGCGCTAGCCGATGTGCCGATCTCGCAGGCCGTCGCCGCATCAAGCGCGATGCCGCTGATCTTTGAGCCAGTGCGCATCAACGGCCACGACTATATCGACGGTGGTGTACGCGGCACCGCCAGCCTTGATGTGGCCATCGATCGCGGTGCCGAGCTGATTGTGTGCGTTAATCCGCTGGTGCCCTTCGACAACGAGCGCCACGAGCTGGGCGGCCCCATCGCCGACGCCGGCATTCAGGCCATTGGCAATCAGGTGTTCCGCACGTTCATCCACGCTGGCTTGCAGTACCACATCAAGAAGCTGCGCCACCAGCATCCCGATGTAGACATCATCCTGATCGAGCCGTCACGCGACGATGCGCTGGTCTTCTCCGAGCATGTGCTCAGCTATAAATCGCGGCTGAAGCTCGCTCGCCATGGCTACGAGTCCGCCACCCTGCGCTTGGCCGACCAGTACGTCTACTACAAAGCGGTGCTCGCCCGCCACGGCCTGCCGATCAGCCGCCGCCGCGTTACCGCCGAGCTGGCGCGCTTGCTTGAGCACGATGATATTGAGGCCGTGCGCGATCTGCTCGACGGCTCGCTGCGCTCGCATCATCTGACCCGCGCCTCAAAGAGTTGGCGCACCGCCCATCTGGCCAATGTGCTCAATGACTTGGACATCTCGCTGGACGAAATTGGCGGTCAATAAGGTCTAAACCCCTCTCGTCAAGCTGCAGCGAACCTGCTATACTCAGTAGATCACAGGATTGGCTCGGGTGGCGTGTAGGGTCGGTACGGTGCGAGCGGGATAGCCCGAACCATGCCGTAGATGGCCGTTACGGCA
>JABXJS010000212.1 GCA_013538855.1 Herpetosiphonaceae bacterium | reverse complement strand
TTCCTGGCCGCCAGCGACCGCGAGCGCCAGCGCTTCAATCTGTGGATGAGCGCCTTCTTCATCCCGCAGACCGCCGCCGACGCCGACGCCATCCCCACCAGCGCCGCCCTCGCCAGCTTCGCCAATAGCGGCCGCGTCAGCCCGCGCACCGCCGCCCTGGCCCAGGCCCTGCAGTACGAGCTGCGCTTCTTCCACTTCGACGTCGAGTTCCCGCACGTCTTTCAGCGCGGCGGCTTCGATGTCATCCTCGGCAATCCGCCCTGGGAGATGCTACAGCTTGAGGAGCAGCAGTTTTTTGCTGAACGCGACCCTGAGATTGCACAAGCCCCAAACGCCGCCGCCCGTGCCCAACTGATCAAAGCACTACCGCGCACAAACCCAGCGCTAGCCGAACAGTACGAGCAGAGCCTCCATCTCCAACACGCCACAAATCGCTTTATCCGTACCTCACAGCGCTTCCCGCTCACCGCTGTTGGTAAACTCAACACCTATCCGCTGTTCGCCGAGCTGGATCGCAACCTCGTGCGCCCGCACGGCCGCGCCGGCATCATCGTACCCACCGGCATCGCCACCGACGATACCACCAAGCACTTCTTTGGCGATCTCAACGCCAAGCAGCAGCTCATCAGCCTGTACGACTTCGAGAACCGCGAGGCGATTTTTTCTGATGTCCACCGTAGCTACAAATTTTCGCTGCTGACCATCGGCGACACAAGCGCGCCGACCGAGTTTGTCTTTTTCGCCACCAATACCGACCAACTCCGCGATGCGCAGCGCCGCTTTACGCTGACGGCGGAGGAGATCGGCCTGCTCAACCCCAACACGCGCACCTGCCCGGTGTTCCGCACCCAGGCCGACGCCGAGCTGACCAAGAAAATCTACCGCCGCGCCCCCGTGCTGGAGAATGAGCAGACCGCTGAAAATCCCTGGGGCGTTTCTTTCCGCCAAGGACTATTTAATATGTCGAACGACAGCCACCTCTTCCACACCAGCCCCGCGCCCGACCGCGTGCCGCTGTATGAGGCCAAGCTGATGCACCAGTTCACCCACCGCTGGGCCACCTATCAGGCCGATGGCAGCACCCGCGATCTAGAGAGTGCTGAGCTACAAGACCCGCGGCTTGAAGCTCAGCCGCGTTACTGGGTTGAGCAGCATCTTGTTGATGAGAAGCTGGAAGGGCGCTGGAAGAAACAATGGCTGCTGGGGTTTCGCGATATTGCACGCTCAACAGACGAGCGCACAGCTATTTTTAGTTTTTTGCCACTCGTTGCGGTTGGTCACACAGCACCAATTATTGTAATTAAGAAACAGCCAACCTTAAATATTATTTGCTTTGCGAGCTGTATCAACAGCATCGCCTTCGACTACATCACACGTCAAAAAATTGGCGGAACACATCTCACATTTGGTCTGCTCAAGCAGCTCCCCGTGCTGCCGCCGGACGCCTTCAGCGCGGACGACGTGGCCTACATCGGCGTGCGGGTGCTGGAGCTGGTGTACACGGCCTGGGACATGCAGCCGTTCGCGGCGGACGTGTGGGCGGAGCTAGGGGCGGCGCAGCGGGCGCAGGTGCTGGAGCGCAATCGCCAGTGCAACGCCGGGGCGGATTCGGCGCTGTTCGCGCCACGCGGCGACTTCGCGCTGCCGCCGTTCCGCTGGGACGACGAGCGCCGCGCCGTGATCCGCGCCGAGCTAGACGCGCGCATCGCCCGCCTGTACGGCCTGACCCGCGACGAGCTGCGCTACATCCTCGACCCCGCCGACATCTACGGCGACGACTTCCCCGGCGAGACCTTCCGCGTGCTCAAGGAGAAGGAGCACAAGCAGTACGGCGAGTACCGCACCCGCCGCCTCGTCCTAGCCGCCTGGGACGCCGAGGAGGCGGGGTAGGTAGATGCGCGCGGCCAGCCGCCCGTAGTACGCGAGCGGCTGGCCGCGCATCCGCAGCGCTACTCGTGCACGTCGATGGTGTAGACCACAATTGTTGATGTGTTTATACACGCGGGACATGGATTAAGGCGCACATGCAGCGTTATCGGCAGCGTGCCAGTGATGCGCGGCGCGAGCAGCCAGCCATCAGCGGGGACTGCTGTATAGAAATCTTCAGGACCTGTGGCTGGTGGGGCATCTGAGCTACTGTTCTGCCAGTGCATCGGATCATAGATAACAAGCCACTCGACCGCAGGCGGCGGCGCAACCAGGTGCAGCGTCTGCGACAGCTCCATGCTGAAGGCGACCTGAATATCATGGCCGGATTCAACCGTGTCCACCGCGACGAGCGACCCGCGCCGCGTCGGCTGATAGGGCGGGCGCGGCGTGGCGGGGATGGTGGTGGCGTACACCGTCCGCAGCGTTACCAGCGACACACGTTGCATACAGCCTCCTAGTGATTGAAGATTTACGCAGATAACCATCGCCGCGCACAAGCTGCTAATAGATGTTCGTCATTTTCAGTAGATCACAGGATTGGCTCGGGTGGCGTGTAGGGTCGGTACGGTGCGAGCGGGATAGCCCGAACCATGCCGTAGATGGCCGTTACGGCATGGTTCGGGCTATCCCGCTCGCACCGTACCGACCCTACACGCCACCCGAGCCAATCCTGTGATCTA
>JABXJS010000211.1 GCA_013538855.1 Herpetosiphonaceae bacterium | reverse complement strand
CCAACACGCAACCGCAGCGCAGCACATCAGCGGGCGGCTAGCCCACGGGCGCACCTTCTGCGCCAACACAGCACCCAGCGGAGCTATGCAGGCAGATGTACTGAATGAAGCGGGGCATGTTTTCTACAAAAAAAGCGGCTGTGGCATTGCACCACAGCCGCTGACAAACTGGCCCGCCTAAAGCGAGAGCAGCGTAAGACGCAGGCGCTCCACGAAGGGCGTCATGCCCGATGGGCGGGTCTGCGGCGGATCATGGCGCATAAACGGCAGGTAGAAGCTCCATGCTGTTGCGCCTGGCGTGGCCGTCGCGGTTGGCGTTGGCGTCGCGTTCGGATCAACCGTCGGCGTGATCGTCGGCGTGATGCTTGGATCAAGCGTCGGCGTGGCCGTTGGCGTCGGCGTAAACGTCGCGTTCGGATCAACCGTCGGCGTGGCTGTTGGCGTCGGCGTAAACGTCGCGTTCGGATCAACCGTCGGCGTGGCCGTTGGCGTCGGCGTGAACGTCGCGTTCGGATCAACCGTCGGGGTCGGCGTGAACGTCGCGTTCGGATCAACCGTCGGCGTGGCCGTTGGCGTTGGCGTAAACGTCGCGTTCGGATCAACTGTCGGCGTGGCCGTTGGCGTCGGCGTGAACGTCGGCGTTGGCGTGGCCAGCGCGACCGGGATCACCTCGATCGCCGAAACCTTCGGCTGATCAACCGACGAGGTCATGTTGATGTTGAGCGTGCCATCGCTGACCGCCACATCGAACGACTTGACCACCGCCGCCATCGGGCCAACCTCGGCGTTGATGTCGAAGTCGGCCAGCTCCACCGGGCCGCCCTCCAGGTTGATGCTGAAGACGCGCTGGCCGGCGGTGCCGGGGCCGCCGGAGCCGCCGGTCGCCCCCCAGTAGATCTCGGCAAAGTGCAGGCGCAGGCGATACTGGCCGGCCCCTGGCACCGGAATCGCATAGTTGAGCGTGTTGTTCGCGCCTGAGCGCTCGGTGCGATACAGCTCATCATCGACCGTATTGGCAAAGTCTGTGATGTTGTAGTTGCTGTAGGTGCCGCCATCGACAAAGTAGGTGTCGGCCTCCCAGGTCACGCCGCTGAGCGTGACCTGCCCGCCGCCAGCGTTGATGCGCAGCGCTGGCGCAGGTGGGATCGGCGTGGGCGTTGGCGTGGGCTGCGGCGGGTTGCCAGCGTCGATGAACACCTCAATCGCCGACACCTTGGCCTGGTTCGTCGCGCCGTCGAACTGGATGTTGAGCGTACCATCGCTGACCGGCACCACAAACTCGCGGGTCAGCGCCGCCATCGAGCCAACCTGGGCGTTGATGTCAAGGCCGGTCAGCTCGGCTGGGCCGCCCTCGAAATTGACGTTGATCACGCGCTGGCCGGGCAGGGCGGGCGTACCGGAGCCGTTGGTCGCGCCGAAGTAGATCTCGGCAAAGTGCAGGCGCACGTGGTAGTCGCCGACGCCGGCCACCGGAATGGCATAGCCGAAGGGCGCGCCGTTGCGCTCGCTCACGTACAGCACATCGGCAAAGGTGTTGTAGATATTACGGATGCTGCTGTTGGTGTAGCTGCTGCCGCTGGTGAAGTGCTGGTCGGCGCTCCACACCGCGCCGTCGATCGTGACCTGCGGGCCGCCAGCGTTGATGCGCGCGACCGGCGCAGGCAGCGTCAGCACCGCGGCGCTGGCCGGCGGCGACTCGTTGCCGGAGCTGTCGAGCGCAGTCACGCGGTAGTACACCAGCGTATTGGGCGGCGCAGCGCCGTCGTGGTACGAGGTCTCCAGCACCGGCGAGCTGTCGAGCTGCGTCCAGGGGCCGCTGGGACTCAGTGCGCGATAGACGTGGTAGCCCACAACGTCCGGCTCGTGGTTGGGCCGCCAGTCGAGCATCACCGAGCCGCCTAGCTCGGCGATGGCCACGAGGTTGGCCGGCGGCTCAGGCGCGATGGTGTCGGCAGGCGGGCACGCGCCCTGACACAGCACCTCAATCGCGGCGATGGACGGATAGTCGTAGACAGTGCGGAAAACAAGATTGAGCACGCCGTCATCGACGTGCACATCGTTGAGCGGCAGGATGACGGCGGTGTTGAGATCGCCGCTGGCCGCGAACACATCGAACGCGGGCTGCGCCGTCTGGCCCTCGACCTCGATGTCGAAGACGCGGCGGCCGATGGCGTTGTTGCCGCTGTAGCGCTCGGCGAAGTGCAGGCGCAGATCGACCGTCTGCAGCGGAATGGGCAGCGTGTAGGTCAGCACGCGCTCCGTGAAGGGCACCGCGCCGACGTTGCCGCGATAGGTCTGATAGAGCACATCATCGGCGGTGTTGGCGATCTCCAGCGGCGGCACGCCGACGCCCTCCTGAATGGCTGTTGGCGGTGCATAGAGGCCGGTGTCCGGCGTCCAGCGCTGGCCGATGGTGTCGGTGTAGATGCCGCTGCCGGCCACATCGAGGCGATAGAGCGCGGCGCGCGGCAGGCGCGGCTGGGTCGGATCGGCGTTGGTGATCGCGAAGCGGTCGAACTGCGTTGAGAACTGGGTTGCGCCAGCATGCGACACGATAATGCCGCCGAAGGTGCGCCGATCAAAGAAGCGCCCGTACTGCGTGCCGTTGAGGTTGGCATTGGCCGAGAGCAGCGTGATCGGGTTGTCGTTGAAGCGATAGGCCGGGCGCACAATGCCGGTGGCCGGATCGGCGATCAAGAACAGCTCGACCTGACTGACAGTGGCCGTGGGCACCGCCACAGCGCTGCCGATGGTCGTGAGCGTGCCGGCCTTCTCCACCGCCGCCACTATCGCCGGTGCGCCGCCCTGGTTGGTGACGACGATCTTGATGTAGTTATCCTGATCGAAGCCGAACATCACGCCAGCCTGGCGCGAGCCAGTGTTGAAGCTGGTGAACGGCGCAAGCAGGCGCGCGCTCACCGCGAAGGTGTCGTGCGAGCTATCGAAGGGCAGCGTGAGGCCGTTGATCAGCGTGTTGGTGGCCGCATTGTTGAGGCCCACCGAGGACGTAACCGTCAGCGTGCCGCGCCCGTCGGTGTTGATGCGCAGCAGCGACGGCTGGAACGAGTTCGCGCCTGGCGTCAGGTCGAGCGCGTTCACCTGCGTGCCCTGGAAGCCGATGGTGCTGCCGCTGCCGTCCTGCAGCGTGCCAGGGTAGGCGCGGTCGAAGTCCAGCACCAGCGGCGGCACATCGGGCACCAGGCCCTGAATGTTCGGGTCGGGGCCGGAGACGGGCTGCACATTGCTGACCACATACATTGTGTCGTTGTAGTCGCAGTTTGCGCCGCCGCCATTGCAGCCGGAGCCGACGTTGTCCTGAATAACCAGATAGCTGTTGAGGATGAGCTGGCCGCGGCGGTCGCGGATCGGGAAGACGCGCAGGCCGCGCGGGCCGGTCGTGTCGGTGGTGTAGCCCACGACGCTGATCTTGAACTCGGTGGTTGGGTTGAGGATCAGCTGCGCTGGCCCGCTCGAAGTGTAGTTCAGCGGCAGCAGCGACTGGCCGTCGGAGTAGGCGTGCGTCACCGAGCCGATCAGCGTATTGTCGGGAGCCGGGCCGATGATCGAGATCTCGGCGGTGTTGGAGTTGTTGCAGCAGCCGTGGAAGGCCATCAGCTGGCGCACGATCACCGGCTTGCTGGGGTTGGCGCGCCGCCAGAAGCCCGAGCGCACCTCATCGCCCTGCAGCGGCTGTGACTGCTGCTCGTGCAGCGGCTCGTTCAGGTTGATCGGGTAGCCAAATGCGCCGACCAGCTGCTGCGCCGTCAGCTCATTGCTGCCCTCCGGCTGGAGCATATACACGCCCGAGAGCGTCACCGGCACGCTCGGCGTGGTCGGATCGTTGGACTGGATGGTCAACGTCGCGGTGCGCACGCCCTTGGAGCCGCTATTTTCCACGAACTTCACCTTGAGATCGTAGAAGCCGTCGGGCGCGATGGTCAGCGGCAGGTTGGAGCCTTCGCCGCCGGGCAGGATAAACTGGCTCGGGTTGGTGATGCTCAGCCCGGTGATCACCAGCGGGTCGCGCCGCGCCGTGTTGTGGATGCGCAGCACAGCCGTGTCGTGAACGCGGTGGTTGGTGGTGCCGCTGTTGATGCGGCTGAACACGAGGAAGTCGTTGAAGAAGCCCGCCTGTGGCACGCCGTTCTCCGGCTGGCCGTCAAGATTCTCGATGCTGATGCGGGCGTCGCTGGCGGGCGTGCTGGCGGGCTGGACATTGCGCAGCACAAACACCGCGTCCTGAAAGTCCAGCGCGCTGGTCTCGGCCTCCACGGCCACGACGTAGGCGTTGAGCACCGGCGTGCCATCGGCCTGCTTGAGCGGATAGACGCGCATCTGGTGCGGCACCGCGCCGCCGAAGGTGTTGAGCACGTCCTCGCTGTAGACCGTGCGGTTGGCCAGGCCCGGCCAGCGCACAGCCAGGCCAAAGGCGTTGTTGAAGGTGTCGATGCTGGTCGCGCCAGCGAGCGCCACCTGCACCGTCATGTTCGAGCTAGAGGTCGCCACCTCGATCGCGCTGCTGGCATCGCCGGCGCGGTACCAGCTTAGCCCAAACGTGGGCGTGCCGCTTGGCCCCCAGACCGCCAGCGGCTCGATGGTGACCGGAGCCTGGTTGGCGCGCTGGAACTGGCTCACCGCCACCTCGTCGCCGAGCAGCGGTGCCGTCTGCTGGGACGGCGCGCTATGGATCACCGAGGTCGCCGCGTTGTCATCGCCGACATTGACGCCAATCTGGTACGTGTCCAGAATCCACTGCAGCGATGGCTCGGTGCTGCTGACCACGCCTAGGCCGCGCAGCGGCAGCGGCGTTATGCCAGCATCGGGATCGTTGCTCTGAATCTGCAGCAGCGCGCCCTTGGGGCCAGCCGACGCCGGCGTAAAGCGCACGCTGAAGCTCAGCGCGCCGCCAGCCGGAATGGTCGCCGGTAGGCTCGGCGCGCTGACGAGCTGAAACATGCTCGCATCGCTGCCGCTGATCGTCAGACCATTGGAAGGAATCGTCAGGTTGGTGCTGCCAGTGTTGCTGATCGTGACCGTCTGGGTGGCATTGGCCCCGACGGTGGCATTGAGCACCACGCGCTCCGGCGTGGCGACCAGGTTCGGCCGGTCGACGCCGAGCGGGCGCAGCAGAATCAGCTTGGCCTGCGAGGGATTGCTCGTCTGCGAGTACTCGGAGACATAGATCGCGCCGGTGGCCGGGTTCTCGATCAGCTGGAGCGGATCGCTGAAGCCGGTGAAACCGGGGATGCCGGTCTGGGCGGCGATGATGTCGTAGTTCTGGGCCGCGCCGCCAGGCGTGAGCACGATCAAGTCATCGTTGTTGCTGAAGCGGGCCACGATCAGCTTGCCCTTCAGCGCTGGGCCAAACACATTGCTCTGGTACTCGATCACGCCGTCAGGCGATTTATTGAGGCCGAAGTCGTAGGCCGCGCCGCGGTAGTTGCGGTCGGGCAGCGTGCCCTGCGGGTAGGCATCGACCTGCGCCGGATCGCTGGCGCTGGTCGGATTACCGCCGTTCATCACCCACTCGCAGCGAGTTGGATTCGGGTGACCGTAGTAGCCGCCCTGCACCACGCGAAACAGCCAGTCGTGCTGCGTCTGGCCGACGTTGGTCAGGCCGGGCACAGCGGGGCCGGTGTAGGGGCCATTCTGGGCGGCGTCGATGCGCTTATCGCAGCTGGCGGGCAGCGGGTCGGGGGTGGCCGGTGTGTTGCCGCCAGCAGCGGAGCCGTTGGTGGGCACATAGAGCTGGCCGTTGGAGTGCCACACGAGATCGTAGGCGTTGCGCACGCCGGTGGCGAAGATCGTCAGCGGCGCATTGGCGGCAAACGGATCATAGTTGTTCGCGCCGAGGCCCTCGGTCTGCACATTGAGCGGCGGGCTGGTGATTGCCCCCAGGTCCACGCGCAGCACAGCGGCGTTCAGCAACCGCTCGGGCTGGTAGCTCCAGGCTCCGTCGCCCTGGCCCATGGCGCTGTTGCTGCCTTGCGTAAAGTAGGCCACATTTGGCTCGCCAGCGTGGAAGGTCAAGCTGTTGGTGAGGTGGTCCTTGCGCGAGCGCGGCAGGCCGACGACATAGTCGACGACATTTTCGAGGTTTGCGCCGGTCAGGCGGGTGATTTTGCCGCTCCAGGGCTGGTCGATGCCATTGAAGCCAAAGTAGGTATGCGTAACCCACAAGATGAGGTTGTTGGCGGTTGCGGCCGGATCAAAGGCCAGGCCGATGATCACGCGCGGGCCGCCCTCGTGGGCCTGAATCGACGAGATCGTCTCGGCTGGGCCAAGCGTATCGTCGGCCAAGATCGGGAAGCGCTTGATGCGTCCATCGATCGTCGAGGCGTAGAGCTTGCCATCGGGGCCGATGACCATGCTCGAGTAGCGGTCGCCGTCGGCGGATGCGTCCGGCAGCGCCACCTTCTCAAAGGCGACCTGGCAGTTGGCGCAGCCGCCGCCGCTGGTGCCAGTCGTGAAGGTGCTGGAGAACGGCGCAAAGGCCGCGCCGCTCTGATCGTGCACGCCAGCGGTGATCTCGAAGCGGTACGTCGTGTTGCTATCAAGCAGCGCATTCGGCTGCAGCGTAATCGTGTCGTAGCCGCCCGAGGTGCCCACCGTCGCGGGGATGACCGCGCTGTCGGCAACGCGGATGAGCCGCACCGTCGCGCTGCTCAACGTGTTGATATCGACGCCGCCGTTGGGCAGCGACAGATCGGTAGCGACGCCAGTGTCAATCGGCACGCCAACCGAGCCATTTGCCGGTCGCACCGCCGTCACCGACGGCAGCGCCTGAATCTGCGTCGGACGCGCTAGGCCCTCCGGCTCCACCGCACGTGTGGCCGCAGGCTGCACGCCTAGCCCTACCAAAATAGCCAGCACTAGACCAATCCGGCTCCAGCGCCGAATCCCTCCTACACACATCAACATAGACTCCTTCCAGTCCCTTAAAAGTAGACAGCGCTCCACCGCCGTCATGCGTCGTCGCTCAACTCGTGGAGCCAGTGTTTCACCAAGCATACTCGATTTTCGCGCAGCCATGGACAGCGCCAGCCTAGCCGCGCAGGGTCGCACCTAGATCATTTGGGCACAATACTGCGTATTGTAGGACAAGATAGAGCTTAACGTAAAGTTACACTCTGCTCACCTATGCCTGGTAGTTCTTAATCCCTAGCATGGGGGATAGTGCACCTAAGATCAGCAGCAGAGTGTCAGGGTTAGCGGCAGTGATTAAGCGTGTGCTATTGATGATTGAAGTGGACGTGATTGCCAAAACAAAAAGGCCGTTAAACCATCAACGGTCCGCCGAATTGGGACCGCTGATGGGAGAGAAGAGAGAGGAGAAGGTTTGTCTGTAGTATACTTCAGCCCGAGCAAATGTCAAGGGTGATTAACGATTTTTTAATCACCCTTCGGGGGGATTTCTAGAGCGTAGCTAGAGATTAATCCGGCGCGGGCGGATGCGCGCCTTCTCGGCGCGGATGATCGACTGAATAATGCCGGCGGCCTCGTCCATGCGTGCCTCTGGATTGAGCACCACATAGTCGAACTCGTCGACGCGCTGCAGCTCCTCCTCGGCCAGGGCCAGCCGCCGCTCTAGCGCCTCGGGCGACTCGGTGCGGCGCAGTCGTAGCCGCGCCGCCAGCTCCTCTGGCGACGATGGGGCCAAGAAGATCAGCACCGCGCCAGGAGCCAGCTTGCGAATCGTCGCCGCGCCCTGCACGTCGATGCGCATGATCACATCCTTGCCGCTGCGCAGGGCGTCGCGGATCTGCGGCTTGGGAATACCCTTGTACTCACCATAGACCACCGCGTGCTCCAGCAGCTCATCGTTGGCGATCATCGCCTCGAACTGCTCCTTGGAGACAAAGTTATAGTCGAAGCCCTCTAGCTCCCCTGGCCGCTTGGCCCGGCTCGTGGTGGTGACAACAAAGTGAAACGGCAGGCCGAGCTCACGCATACGCATTAGCACCGTGTCCTTGCCCACACCGGAAGGCCCGGAGATCACCACTAGCAGGGGGACAGGCGGCTCACTGCGTAAGATGGGATTCAGTTCAGCGTGCTCCACTCGGTGTGCCTCCTTGATTTCATGTTGACGACGGTCCCGATCTTCGGCTACGATTGCACAGTTCTGGCAACAGGGAGGTGACGATGATAATTGATGCGCTGGTCGTCGGTGCAGTCGTAGCTGAGCTACGGCCCAAGCTGCTCGATGGCCGCATACAACAAATAACCCAACCAACCCCCGAAAGCTTCGGGCTTGAGATCTATGCCCATGGCGTGCGCCACCAGCTGATGCTCTCGGCCAACGCCCAGCATGCGCGCCTGCATCTGGTGCCAACGCGACCAACCCGCGGCCCAGGCCCAGACACACCGCTGCTGCTGCTGCTGCGCAAATATGTGCGCGGCGGACGCATCACCAACATAGAGTGCCCGCCACTAGAGCGAGTTGTAACCTTCAGTATAACCAAGTTCCCGCCAACCCGCAACCAGAGCGACGCCGATGACGAGGACGACGAGCCGCTGCCAGAGCCATTCCACAGCGAGCTGGTGCTCGAGATCCTCGGCCGCTCATCAAATATTATCCTCATCAACGATGATGGCCTGGTGATGGAGTCGGTGCGCCACTTCACCCGCGACCGCTCCGAGCGCCCGATCGTTCCGCGGGCCATCTACGAGCTGCCGCCGCGCCAAGATAAGCGCGATCCGCACAATGTTAGCGCCAACGGCATCGCCAGCCTAGCCGGGCCGAATCTCGCCCGCGCCCTGGTGAGCGCCTACCGCGGCATCTCGCCACAGACTGGCCGCGAGGTGGCGATGCGCACGCTCGGCTCCCCGGACGCCCCGCTCAGCGCCATCGACGACCCCGAGGCCGTCGCCGCCACGCTGCGCCAGCTGATCAGCGGCTCCGAGCAGCGCCCGTGCATCGCCCGCGACGAGAGCGGCATGCCTAGCGCCGTCGCGCCCTTCTGGCTCCAGCAGTACGCGCACTGCGAGGCGTTTGACTCGATGAACGATGCCCTCGCGGTAGCCTACACCGAGCTAGATCAGCAGGGCGCGCACGCACAGCTACGCGAGAAGCTGGCCGGCCGCGTCGAGGAGTGGATTCGCCGCACCCAGACCAAGGCCGATCAGATTCGGGGCCAGCTTGAGCGCGCCGCCGACTTCGAGCAGCTGCGCTGGGAGGGCGAGATGATCTACGCCTATTTGCACACGCTGCAGCCTGGCCAGGACGAGCTGCTGCTCGATAAGGCGATCATCTCCCTCGATCCTAACCTCAGCGGCGTCGAGAACGCCCAGCGCCGCTTCCGCGACTACGAAAAGGCCAAGAGCGCCATCGCTGGCCTGCCCGAGCTGCTCGAAAATGCCGAGGCCCAGGTCGCCTACGGCCGCGAGATGGTCGACCTCATCCGCCTCGCCGAGAGCTACGATGAGATCATGGCCCTGGAGCGCGAGCTGCACGAGCAAGATGTGCTCAAGGCCCCCAAGACCAAGAAAAAAGTTAAAGCGCCGCCACGCCAAGGCCCGCTGCGCGTCACCTCGCCTGATGGCTGGACAATCTACGTCGGCCGCTCCGCCGCGCAGAACGATGAGGTCACGTTCAAGCTCGGCCAGGGCGACGACTACTGGCTGCACGCCCGTGGGCGCACCGGCGGCCACGTGATTGTGCGCATGCAGGGCGCGGAGGTGCCGCCTGCCACGCTGGAGCGCGCCGCGCAGCTTGCCGCCTACTACTCATCCGCCCGCCACGATGGGGCCGTCGAGGTCGATATCGCACGCCGCAAACATGTGCGACGGCTGAAAGGCGCGCCGCCAGGGCTGGTGCTCTATACCGCCGAGCGCACCGTGCGTGTCAAGCCGCGAAGCGCTTAAATTCTAGGCCGCCAGCCTGGACTTGGCTGGCGGCCTAGAATGGGCGCACCCAGACAGCGATCGCTGCGAATCAGCCTCGCCGCTGCATGCCTCAACCACTATACATCTGGCTCTAGATAGAGCGTCAGCGGGTAGCCGATCGACCGCGCAATTGAATGCGCAGCATACACTCGATCATGCGCCTCGGAAAATGGCAGCACGGTCACGAGCGAAACACCGGTCTCGTGGGCTTCAAACATGACTTTCATTGCATTCTGCGGCGAGAGTTCAAAAATAGTATGGAGAACCCAAACAACCACATCCATCGGCGTAACGTCATCGTTTTGGATCATCACCCGGTAGGGCTTTTCAAGATCTTCTTCTGTGAGCACCTGATATTCGATATCGTGAGTAGTCGTAGTCTCAGGCTCAGCGACAGCGACATCGCGTGGCTCAGTCATCGTGTACTCCTGCTTTCTGCTTACATAGAAATCCTTTCCACACACCATTCCTCGTCATACAGCAGCTCTCGTCTTCTCCAACTCAGGCGCGGGGGCCTATACGAACTGTTGCAACAGTAGTACCATGATCGTAGTCGCGATCAGCGCCCGATGTTTTGGAGGAAGCCATGCAGCTTACGCCACAGCTTTTGCTCACCGCCTACGCCCAGGGCATCTTTCCAATGGCGCACGATGATGAAATTTACTGGTATGCGCCCGATCCACGTGGCATTATTCCACTCGATGCACGCTTCAATGAGCCAAAGTCGCTGCGGCGCGCGCTGCGCAAGGTTAATTTTACCATTCGCGTCGATACTGCCTTCCGCCAAACGATGGAGGCATGCGCCGCACCTGCGCCTGGACGTGAGAGCACATGGATCAGCCCTGAGTTCGTCGATGTGTACTATCAATTATACCAACTTGGCTTCGCCCACAGCGTCGAAACCTGGCTCGACGGCCAGATGGTCGGCGGGCTGTATGGCGTGGCCTTTCGGGGTCTCTTTGCCGGCGAGAGCATGTGGAGCAGCGCGCCAAACGCCAGCAAGGCGGCGCTGGTAGCGCTTGTGCAGCGCCTACGCGCCGGCGGCTTCGTGCTGCTCGATACGCAGTGGACGACACCGCACCTGCGCCAGTTCGGCGCTTACGATGTTGACCGCGCCGAGTATCAGCAGCTGCTCAAGGCCGCCCTCCACATCGACGCCGTCTTCTAGCGCTGCGCTCGCCCCTCCGCGCAGTCCTGGTCGCCGGGCATGCATCCTGCTCGCTTTTGGAGCAGTGAACACACAAAGGAGGGTACCACTATGCAACCACCACTATTTGAGGACCGCTTTCACGCTGGCAGAATTTTAGCCCACCAGCTTGAGCGCTATCGCTCGCTCCCCGATCTGCTGGTGCTTGGACTGCCGCGCGGCGGCGTGCCGGTGGCCTTCGAGGTCGCCAAGGCGCTAGCTGCGCCGCTCGATGTCTTTGTCGTGCGCAAGCTTGGCGTGCCCGGCCACGAAGAGCTGGCCATGGGCGCGCTGGCCTCGGGCAATGTGCAGGTGCTCAACCACGATGTGCTCGATCAACTCAGCATTCCCTCCGCCGTTGTCAGTGGTGTGGCGCAGCAGGAGCAGGCCGAGCTAGAGCGCCGCGAGCACCTGTATCGTGGCCAGCGCCCGCCGCTGCGCTGCGCTAAGCGCTCGATTATCTTGGTCGACGATGGCCTGGCGACTGGCGCAACCATGCGCGCTGCAATCACCGCCCTGCGCGAGCAGCAGCCTGCGCGCCTCATCGTGGCCGTGCCCGTCGGCGCACCGGAGGTGTGTGCCATGCTGCGGCCTAGCGTCGATGAGTTGATCTGCGCCGCTACGCCGCAGCCACTGCGTGCTGTGGGCCTCTGGTACGCCAACTTTGGTCAAACCAGCGACAGCGAGGTCGCCGAGCTGCTACGCGCCAGCCAGGAGTTCGCCCGCTCGCTCAACGCCTAGTATCAGCCCCATCTCAGCCAACAGACCAGGCTCGTGGTATGGCCCTTGCGATCCTTACTACCGCGAATAACGCGCACCCCCGCAATCAAGCACACCACCCAAGCAGCGCCATCCAAGGTGTGAGCGGTTGTCCAGCAAAGCACCTGAGCGTAGATGCCAGGCGCAACCCTGTCGGGTGTCTGGGGCCGCAGCTGCTTGGTCTGCAGTGTGAACTGGTCTTATATCAAGGAGGTCTGAGTGAAAGCTGTTGTATTCCACGCCATCGGCGATATCCGCCTAGAGGATGTTAGCGAGCCATCCATCCAAGATGCGACTGATGCGATTGTGCGCATCACCGCCAGCGCCATCTGCGGCACTGATCTGCATATGATCCGCGGCACGTTCAGCGGCATGGAGCCGGGCACGATTATCGGCCACGAGGGCGTCGGCGTGGTCGAGGAGCTCGGCCGCAATGTGCGCAACGTGAAGGTCGGCGACCGCGTGATCATCCCCTCGACAATCGCCTGCGGCACCTGCTCCTACTGCCGCGCTGGCTACTATGCGCAGTGCGACAACGCCAACCCCAATGGCCCGCAGGCCGGCACAGCGTTCTTCGGCGGCCCCAAGGCCAGCGGCCCGTTCAATGGCCTCCAGGCCGAGTATGCCCGCGTGCCCTACGCCAACATCGGCCTGGTTAAAATCCCAGACAATGTTACCGACGAGCAGGCCATCCTGCTGTCCGACATCTTCCCAACGGGCTACTTTGGGGCCGACATGGCCGAGATCGAGCCTGGTGACACGGTCGCCGTCTATGGCTGCGGCCCCGTCGGCCAGTTTGCCATCGCCAGCGCCAAGCTGATGGACGCCGGGCGCATCATCGCCATCGACTGCGTCGACTCACGCCTTGAGCTTGCCCGCAAGCAGGGAGCCGAGGTGATCGACTTTAACCGCGAGGACCCGGTTCAGGTGATCCGTGAGCTCACCAACGCCATCGGCGTGGATCGCGTGATCGATGCTGTCGGCGTCGATGCGCAGCACGCCGACCACGGCCCGGCTGCCGCCTCGCGCAAGCAGGAGAGCCGCTTCGAGCGTGAGGTGGAGCAGGTCGCGCCCAACGCCGATCCATCCACAGGCTGGAAGCCTGGCGGCGCGCCCTCGCAGGTTGTCGACTGGGCGGTCAAGAGCGTGGCCAAGGCTGGCACACTGTCGATCATCGGCGTCTATCCGCCGGCGATGCGCGCCTTCCCGCTTGGCGAGGCCATGAATAAGAACCTGGCCATCAACATGGGCAACTGCCACCACCGCCGCTACATCCCCACCATCCTCGATCTTGTGCAAGGCGGCATGGTCGATCCAACCAAGATATTGAGCAATGTTGAGCCACTGACCAACGTGCTCGATGCCTACAAGGCGTTCAATGAGCGCGAGCCAGGCTGGATCAAGGTCGAACTTGTTCCTGGTTTGTAATCGGCTAGCGGGCGCTGCGCCGCAACGGAGCGCCCGCCGCCATCTGCTGTAGGAGAGCCACGATGCAATCACATGAATCGCCCACACCCGACTTTGCCAGCTACACCGTCCAGATTCGCTGGCAGGACATCAGCCTCACCGGCAACCTGACACTGCCACCTTCAGCCACGGGCATTGTCCTATTTGCCCACGGCAGCGGCAGCAGCCGTCATAGTCCACGGAACCGCGCCGTCGCCGAGACACTTAACCGCGGTGGTCTCGCCACGCTCCTGTTCGATCTACTCACCAGCGCCGAGGAGCAAGCCGACCGGAGCACCGGCCAGCTGCGCTTTAATCTGCCGCTGCTCGCCGAGCGCCTGATCGCCGCCACCGACTGGGCCAGCCACGATGCGCGCACCGCAGCGCTGCCTGTTGGCTACTTCGGAGCCAGCACTGGCGGCGGAGCCGCGCTTATCGCCGCAGCCCAGCGCCCCGAGGCGGTCCGGGCCGTGGTATCGCGGGGCGGCCGCCCTGATCTCGCCGCCGAGGCCCTGCCGCACGTCCAAGCGCCCACACTGCTCATCGTTGGCGGCTACGACCCACAGGTGCTTGAGCTAAACCTCTACGCGCTCGATCAACTGCGCTGCCGGAAGCAGTTGGAAACCGTGCCGCGCGCTGGCCATCTCTTTGAGGAGCCAGGCGCGCTCGAGCACGTCGCCGAGCTAGCGCGCAGCTGGTTTCTTCAGCACTTGCCCCGCCAGAGCCATGTTGGCTGACGCTGCACCAAGCGTCAAACGCTAGCCACGAGAACTGCCTGGCCCGCCGCCAACGTCGGTGTAGCGCCACCGCGACTGTGCCGCTGAGCAAGCGCACAGCCGCCTTTTCATTTAATCCAGCGGCAGCGCAGCGAACCTGCTGGCAGCAGCCAGCGCCCTAAGCTCTTCGGTGGCTCCGGTGCTCAACACACAGGTTGACGAAGCTACGCCGCAGGGCCGCTCACGTTTTAAGCAGCGCCCTAGGCATCAGCGGGCGGCAACGCAACCAGCGGCGCTGGGCATCAGCGGGCTGGGCGCGCAACCAGCAGCATGGTGGCGCGCAGCAAGCATGGCCAAGCCTACGCTGGAGCGCGCGCACCCATAGCACGGTGTGCTTGTTCAAACAATACCCACCCTTTTGGAGCAAGAGTCTGCTGCTGTGCAGCGCAGGCGGCAACGCAACCAGCGGCGCTGGGCATCAGCGGGCTGGGCGCGCAACCAGCAGCACGCCCGCGTGCAGCAAGCATGGCCAAGCCTACGCTGGAGCGCGCGCACCCATAGCACGGTGTTCTTGTTCAAACAATACCCACACTTTTGGGCTGAGCAGCGCACTGCGGCCCGACGAGCACACGTAGGCAGTGCATCGTCGGGCCGCAGTGCGCTGGCCTGAACATACAGCTTCTCCGCAGGGGGCACGGCAGCGCGTGCTGGCGCGCGGGCAGCAGCCAGGTGGAGGTGGCAGCTAGGCGGCAGGATCATCGGCGGCGCAGCGAAAGCCTAGCTCGAAGTCGGCGTCGCTGGCGGCGCTCACATTGCGGTTGGCGGCGCGCACAAAATCGGGCGAGCACGACCAGGAGCCGCCGCGCGTGGCCCGCAGACCGCCAGCCTTGCTATCCTCACGGCCATCGTTGGCCTCGTAGGGGTAGCGCTTGTAGGCCGAGGCCGTCCACTCCCACACATTGCCGACCATCTCGCCGACGCCATACGGGCTATCGCCAGCGGGCGTGTAGGCACCGATGGGCACCGTGCCGCCTGCGCCGCCCTCGCGCGCGTTGGTGCGCTGCGAGTCCCAGGTGTCGCCCCAGGGGTAGAGACGGGCGTGCTGCTGTGCGGCATCCCAGCACGCGGCCTTCTCCCACTCTGGCTCGGTAGGCAGGCGCTTGCCGGCCCAGCGGGCGTAGGCGCGGGCGTCCTCCAGCGTCACCTCGACGACGGGATGGTCCTCGATCGCCTCGGGCGGGGCGCTGTCGCCCCAGTAGGGCGGGGCGGGATGGCCGGTCGCCGCGAGAAAGCGCGCGTACTCCGCGCAGGTGACCGGGAAGCGATCGATCAAAAACGTTGGCACGTTGACGGAGTGTACCGGCTGCTCATCGGTATCGAAGCCCTCGGCACCCATGCGAAACGGGCCGCCGGGAATGCGCACCATCTCGCGCTGATCATTGGGCCAGATGACATTCTCTGGGCGCGGCTCAACGCGCAGCTGCTGGTTGGTGGCGCGCTCGGCGATGGGGGTTGGCTGCGAGCCGATTGGCGGGCGCGCCTGCGAACGTGGCTGCGTGGTGGTGCGCGACTGCACACCGATCGCGGGCTGGCTTACCGAGCGCTGCTCAGCGCCAACCAGCGTCTGTGCCGAGACGTGCACCGCTGGCTCGTGCTCGGTGAGCACCTTCTCGATGACGATAGCGAGCGCCTGCGCTGATGGCGGGCGATCCTGCGGCTCGGCGGCCATGCAGCGCATAATCGCCCGCGCCAGCAGCGGCGGAACATCAGGGCGCAGCTGCTCTAGCGCTGGCACAGCGGTGCCGCGCATAATATTCACGGCCTCAGGTGGCATCTGGCCGGAGAGCAGGTGGTAGAGCGTCGCGCCGAGCGCATACAAATCCGAGCGGGCATCGGTGCCCTGGCCGAGGTACTGCTCGATGGGCGAGTAGCCGCCCGAGTAGGCCTGGGCTGCGCGCTTGGTGGCCTGGCCGACCTGCTGCACCTTGGCGATGCCGAGGTCGATGACCATCAGTGTGCCAGCGGGGGTGAGGCGCAGGTTCGCGGGCTTGATATCGCGATGGATGATCGGCGGGTCTTGCGTATGGAGATAGGTCAGCACATCGCAGACGATCAAGGCCCACTCGGCAACCTGACGCCAAGGCAGCAGGGCGGTCGCATCGCGCATAAGCTGCTCCAGGTCTTGGCCGGGAACATACTCCATAACCAAGAACTGCCCGCCGGATGGATCGGCGAAATAGTCGGTCACCTTCGTGAGGTTGGCATGTTTGAGCCGGGCCAGGAGCTGGGCCTCGGCGATAAACTGCTCGTAGGCTGCGCGGTCGTGCTCGCTATTTTCCTTGATGGCGCAGGGAGTGCGCAGGCGCAGATCGACCGCGCCATAGACGCGGCTAAAGCCGCCCTGGCCCAACACCTTGAGCAGCTTATAGCGCTCCTCAAGCACCAAGCCGCGCATCAGAATGCCTTGTGCATCGCGCGGCAGCGGCACAGCTGCGCTAGCCACCGCCGTTCCACAGCTGGAGCAGAAGCGCGCTCCCGCCGTTAGCGGCGAACCACATTGGACACAGGGTGCAATATTCATAACCAAATCCTTTATCTTGAAACACCGACCTGGTGTGCAGGCACAAACGTGCGCATTATACCAGCGGGTTGAGGCCCGCCATCCGCAGCAGCGAATGGGTGGCGGAGCTACCGAGAAAAGCGCGGCAGTCGTGCACCGCGCGGCCAAGCGCTGCGGCCTTGCTGCCGATAATGTACCACTCCTGCTCAAGAGTCAGGCCACCGGGAGTCAGCGAGCCAATGCTGGCGTGAGCTGGCTGGCAGGACAAGGGCACCCAGCCCAAGCCCATGCCCGTGCGAACAGCAGCGAGGACTGCGCTGGCGCTGGCACACTCAAGGCGTATATGCAGATCGGATGCCGCCAATCCGGCGCGCCGCAGGCCCTCATCGATCGCTCTACGCCATGCGCTGCCTGGCGGTGGCAGGATCAGCGGCACCTCGCGCAGCATGCCAACGGTAACCAGCGGGTCTGCAAGCCATGGATGCTGCGGTGGCACGCAGAACACCAGCGGCTCGCGCGCCACAGCGATGCACTCCCAGCCGCGCTGACGGACTGGCTCATCGACCCAGCCGATCTGCACGCGCTCGGCCTTGATTGCGGCGACAATCTGATCGGTTGTCGCCACATCGAGCTGGAGGTGCACAGCGGGGTAGCTGCGCTGAAAGGCCATGAGCAGGCTCGGCAGCACGTGCTCGCCGGTGGTTGGCGGGCAGGCCAGCGTCACGCGGCCGGTGATCTGGCCGCGCAGCGCGAGCAGGGCGGTCTCGGTGCGCTCGGCCAGCGCCACAATCTCGCGGGCAGCGGGCAGCAGCTCCTCGCCAGCGTGGGTGAGCACCATGCGCTGGGCCACGCGCCGAAAGAGCCGCACGCCACCGAGCTGTTTCTCCAGCAGGCGAATCTGCTGGCTGATGGCGGGCTGGGTGAGGTGCAGGCGCTCTGCCGCCGCCGAGTATGTGCCCAGCTCCGCCACCATCAGAAATGTAAACAGATGAATGGTATTGAGCATGCGCGTCTTCTCAGACTAAAGCCACAGTCTCCACTGCGGCGAGCTACGACCTGCGACAGATTGCACAAATGCAGAAATTCCGCTATACTTATGTTCAGGGCGATGAAGCCACTAAACCTCGGGCAATGCAAGCCCACTCCCAAAACGGGGGTGGGTTTTTATGTGCCAAAACTCCCTCAATCGCGGTTACAACAAGGAGGACAACGATGGAAATGTATCGTTCGACCGAAGAGCGCAGCTGTCCAGACTGCGGAGCCGTGTTAGATGTTGTCGCCGAAGATACGTTCGTTTGCCCCAAAGAAGGCACGCAGTGGGTTAGCTATGGACCAAATCTGCTGCTACGCCCAGCTGTCGTCACTCGCTCTGTGTTGGAACTACCGTGGGAGAGCCGCCGCGCTGCTGCGTAGCATCGGCTCGTGATCAGCGCCGGCATGCAATGAACGTGCTTACGCTCATTGCATGCAGATGCCGCTGAACTGTTCGCCCGTGCCCGATCAAGCTCCTCGATCGGGCAATCGCCGTTTACCAGCCGCCGCCGCCGCCAAAGCTGCCGCCGCCGCCGCCAGAGCTGCCGCCGCCGCCGCCGAAGCCGCCACCGCCGCCGCCGAAGCTGCCGCCGCCGCCAAAGCCGCCGCCGCCGCCGAAGATACCACCACCGCCACCACCGAAGCTGCCGCCGCCAGAGCTGCCGCCGCCGCTGCGATGGCCCCAGTCGCCGCCAAAGCCGCCGCCCCAGGAGCGATGGCGCTGGCCGCCGCCTAACATCTGACCAATGACCATGCCCGTCAGCAGATCGCCAAAGTCGGTGCCCTGCTGCTGGGGATGTTGGTTCTGGTAGGTTTGCGCCGCCTTCTGGATGATCTCAGCCGCCTGGTGGGCGAGGGTGTTCGCCTGCTTATTGGCATCAATGATGCGCTGCAGCTCGTCCGCGCTAGCCTGCGGATTAAACGGCCGCCACTGCTGCTGCGCCTGCGCCAGCAGATCGCGGCCCTGCGAGCCGGCTGGCAGCACATGGCCATAGGAGTTATACCAGGCCGCTGTGTTGTCGAGCGACTGCCGTGCGGTCTGGGTCATCGTGTTGGCCTCGGTGCGCAGCGTCTCGAGCTTCTGGAAGCTCTCGTACATACCAGCGTAGAGCGGATGCGCCTGCTCTGTCACCGTCGAGAACTGCTTAAATGCCTGGTTCAGCGCGGCGATGCGCGCATCTTCCTCGCTGCGGTCAGCGTTGGCCACCGCCTGCTGCGCCTGCTGGAAGAGCTGGCCTAGGCTGTTGATCGACTGGCGCTGCGCCGCTGTGACCTCGACCGGATGCAGCTGTGCAAAGTTGGTCAGCTTGTTCAGCTCGGCGCTCGCCGTCTGCTGGACATCCTGCACCTGCTTGCGCAGCGCATTCATGTTTTCAACCTCCGAGCGCGCTCCAGCCAAGGCTTTATCGGCAAGCTGGCGCACTTGGGCGGCCTTCTGGAGCACCTGGAGCCAGTCTGGACGCCCAGCGGCAATCGCTTGCTGAATCTCGCTCAGCAGCGTCTCGGCCTGCTGGAGCGCCACCTCCGGCTCCTTGCCCACATCAGCATCGTTGTTGCGCACATAGCCCCAGCCGAGCTTGATATCACGTTGGGCCGTATCGACCTCGCTGGCCGCCTTCTTCTGCGCCTCACGCAGATCGTGCAGGCGGGTGGTGATGACGCTGAGCAGCTGATCGGCATACTTCAGCCGCGCCTCAGCCGTCTCAACATTCTCCAGCAGCGCATTCCAGTCGGCGCTGTCGGGGTTCTGCAGGGCGGTAGTCGCGTCGCCGAGCAGCTGTTGCGCCTGCTGCACAGCGGCGGTCGCCTCGGAGCCATTGCCGCGAATGTCGCTCCACGACGATGGCGCGAACTCATCGACAATATCAAACTCCTGACGGCCGCGCTCTAGGCGCTGCTCAAAGGCGGGCAGCTGCTCCTGGAGCGCTGCGGTGCGCTGGCCTAGGTCGCGCTTGGTCTTCTCAAACTCGGGGCCAAGCTTAAAGGCGTGATTGGCCAGCCACTCAGCCTCGTTCAGGGTGGCATCGGCGCTCTCGGGCTGACTCAGCTGCTGCGTGGCCTGCTGCAGCGCAGCGCGGCCCTGCTGGACCAGATCGCGCACAGTCGCCGCCTGCTGCGCTGGCAGGCGCGCTAGCGCATCTTCAGCCGCCTGAAGCTGTTGACCAAGGGCATCAATGCGCTGCAGACGCTGCTGCAGCGGAACTACAATCGCCGACGCTGCCTGGGCGGACTCCTGCGCCGCTTGAAACTCGTGGCGCTGGAGGCTTGCCTCCGCCTGCTGGATGCGCTGCTGCGCTTGGCTGAGCACCGCAGTGCTTCCGCCAGCGCGCTGGAGCATCCCGGCAGCGTCGGTTAGGATTTTTTTGCGCGATCTACCTCCTGTGGCACCTGTGCGGCAATCTTATCGAGCTCCTTGCGCAGCACATCCATCTCGTTCAGGTCGGCGCTGATCGCCTGGGCATGCTGCTTGATCTCATCGTAGGCTCCGGCCGCTGCCTCTAGGTCGATCACGCGCGGCTGGGGCATGGCGGCCATACGCTCCTCGACATCATCGAACTTCACCTGGATGTCGCGAAACTTCTGCAGCGCGGCGGTATGGCGGCGGGCTAGCTCCTGGGCCTGTGTTGACGGATAGCTCACGCTATCGAACTTTTGCTTCGCGCTGGCATCCTCCATCTGGCGGCCAAGGTCGGCGATCGCTGCGCCGGCGCTCTTGCGTGATGCGTCGAAGCGCGCGCGTGTCTGCGCCAAAACATCGCCCGCTTGCTTGGACTGGCTGCGCCGATTGAGCAGCGATGGCACCACAAAGAAGGCCAGTGCACCCACCGCCACCAGCGCCACCAGCCAGATGAGGCCGCTGCCCGAGCCAGAATCGCTTGACTCAGTGCGCGCCGCAACCGGGTTGCTGATGATCTTCGCCGTGCCCTGCAGCACATCGACGAAGCCACGGGTCGGATTGCCTGCCGCTAGACCAGGGTTGAGATAGTCTTGGCGCAACGTCTCAACCTGGTCCGCGAGCGCCGTGCGAAACTGTGAGCCGCCGTAGATATAGCTCAGCCGATCGTCCATGGCCACATAGTAGACCAAGGTACTTGCTGGCAGATTGTTTGTATCGGAGGCTATCCCGAGGCTCCTCAAGCGCTGGTTCAGATAGGCCAGGCCATCGCCGCCTGCGCTCTGCACGGTGATCACCACAACCTGCGCACCCTCTTTTACCAGTGGCTGCGCCGCCGTTGTGACTCGTGCATCGTCCAGCACTTCCGCCTGGTCGTCGATGATCACCGACTGGCTTTGCGCCAGCGCTAATGGTGCCATCAGCGACCAACAGAGCAGGGCCAGGATTAGCCCAACCCAGCGTTGAGATCTCATATCGTTCCTTCCTTCCAGAGAAAGCGTCACCTAGTACTACGCTCAATGCAGGCGCGCGTTACGCTTCGAGCGCCTGCTCCAGATCGCGCAGCAGGTCGTTGCTGTCCTCGATGCCAACTGATAGGCGCACCAGCCCAGCGGGCACCTCCAGCTTCGAGCCAGCGACGCTTGCGTGCGTCATCGCGGCCGGAACCTCGATCAACGACTCGACGCCACCGAGGCTTTCAGCCAGCGTCCACAGCTTCGTGCGCTCCACCATGCGCTGGGCCGCCTCGGGGCCGCCGCGCAGAATAATCGAGATCATGCCGCCGAAGCCGCGCATCTGCTCACGGGCCAGCGCATGCTGCGGATGCGAGGGCAGGCCAGGGTAGATCACCTGCTCGACTGCCGTATGCTCATTCAAAAAGCGCGCCACCGCCTGCGCATTGCGCTCGTGCTCGCGCATACGAATCGCCAGCGTCTTCAGGCCGCGCAGCACCAGCCAGCTATCAAACGGCCCCGGAATCGCGCCGGCGGCGTTCTGCAAAAACTTCAGGCGCTCGTACACGCTATCATTGGAGGTGACGATTGCTCCGCCAACCACATCGGAGTGGCCGCCGAGATACTTGGTCGTGCTATGAACCACGATATCCGCGCCCAGGGTGAGCGGGCGCTGATTGTAGGGCGAGGCAAACGTGTTATCAACGACTGTGAGCACGCCGCGCTCACGGGCCAGGCGGCTGATCGTCGTGATTGGAGCCAGCTTGAGCAGCGGATTCGTCGGCGTCTCTAGCCAGATCAGGCGCGTTTCTGGGCGGATGGCGGCCTCGACGCTAGCTGGATCGCTGGTGTCAACAAAGTCAAAGCTGAGGCCATGGTCAGTCATCACGCGCTGAAACAGCCGATAGGTGCCGCCATACACATCATCGCCGCACACCACGTGGTCGCCAGCCTTGAGCATCAGCAGCAGCGTTGTGGTTGCGGCCAGCCCCGAGGCGAACGCCAGGCCGTAGCGCCCCTCTTCAAGCGAGGCCAGGCACTCCTGCAGCGCCGTGCGGGTTGGATTATCGGTGCGCGAGTACTCATAGCCTGAGTGCTGCCCAACCGCCTGCTGCGCATAGGTTGACGTTTGATAGATTGGCACAATCACTGCGCCGGTCACCGTCTCTGGGTCTTGGCCCACGTGAATAGCTCGCGTTGCAAAATCATAGTCCACGGTTGATTCCTCCTTGAAGGTTGGATGGCAAACTGCCACCAGCGATTATAGCAAACCCAGCCAGTGTGCTGCGGCACTGGTTAAATGCAAAAGCAGCCCACCAAGCGGTGGGCCACTTTGCAGCGTGCGGGCGTCGTCGCAGCTAGCGCGCAACCATCTTCGCAATTGTCACACCGTCGCCACCCTCGCCTGCCGAGCCGCTATTGAACGATTCCACCAGCGGATGCGAGCGCAGCATGGTGCGCACCACTTGGCGCAGCGCGCCGGTGCCTTTGCCGTGCACAAGCCGCACCTCGGCCAAGTTTGCCAAATAGGCATCGTTGAGATAGTGATCAAGCTGATCCTGCACATCAGCGGCGCGCCACCCGCGCATATCAAGCTGCATAGACACATTGGGTGCTTTCGGTAGATTGATCGCGCGCTCTTTTTTGTCGGGCAGTGGCGGCGTAGCTCCGCCCTTCTCCCGGCGTAGCTCACGCAGGTCAACGCGCAAGCGGAAGCCGCCGAGCTGCACCTCTGCTTCGTTGGCCTCAAGATCGATGTCCAACACCTCGCCAGAGAGCTTCACGCTGCTCACATAGACTTGATCGCCAACGGCGAGCGGGCGAGCTTCTGGCTGGAGCTGTGGGGCTTTGGGGGCAACTGGCGGCTTAGGGGGTTTGGGCGGGGTCGGCATACGCTCGGAGAGCTTGCTAATGCGCTGCTCGGCCTGCTCCATCCACTGGCGGCTAACGCTGACCGAGCGAAACTCATCACGCAGGCGGCGCAGCTCGCTACGCACCTCGCGCAGCTCATCCTCCAGCTGCTGCTGATAGGTTGACAGCTGCTGCTCGCGCGACTGCTCTAGCTCGTAAAGCTCGCGGCTGAGCCGATCGCGGATGATCTCGGTGTCCTCGCGCAGCTCGCTGGCCCGCTGCGACTCCGCCTCGGCGCGGGCGCGCTCGCGATGAATGCCAGCCAACAGATCCTCAACCTGCACTGTATCGCGGCTGATCGTCGAGCGGGCGCGCTCCACGAGGCTGGAGGCTAGCCCTAGGCGCTCGGCGATTGCCAGCGCATTGGAGCGTCCAGGCAGACCGATCGAGAGGCGGTAGGTTGGCGACAGCGTCTCGACATCGAACTCAACCGAGGCATTTTCCACGCCTGGTGTGCTGTACGCAAAGGCTTTTAGCTCGGCATAGTGGCTTGTCGCCAGCGCCAGACAGCCGATATCGAGCAGGCGCTCGATGATTGCACGTGCCAGCGCCGCGCCCTCGACAGGGTCGGTGCCTGCGCCAAGCTCATCGAACAGCACGAGCGAGCTAGGCGTCACCGCATCCAAGATGCTGATGATATTGGTCATGTGCGACGAGAACGTCGAAAGACTCTGCTCGATGCTCTGCTCGTCGCCGATATCGGCAAAGACCTGCTCGACCAGCGGCACACGCGAGCCAGGCCGCGCCGGAATATGCAGGCCAGCCTGGGCCATCAGCAGCAGCAGACCAGTGGTTTTCAGCGCCACCGTCTTGCCGCCGGTGTTCGGGCCGGTGATAATCACCATCGACGTTGGCCCGCCAAGCCAGATATCGATGGGCACCACGCGCTGCTGATCGAGCAGCGGATGGCGCGCCTGCACAAGCGACAGCTCCGCCTCAGGATGCGGATCGACCTCCGCCGGCGTAGCTGCGATCAGCGGCTCAACCGCGTTGAGGGCAATGCTATGCTTGGCCTTTGCAAACGCCAGATCAAGCTCGGCGGTGGCCAGCACGCCGGCAATGATCGCCCCGCCATCCTGTGCAATACGCTCGGAGAGCGCCGCCAGAATCCGCTGCACCTCTTGGCGCTCGGCCAGCTGTAGCTCGCGCCACGCATTGTTCAGCTCCACGGTGGCCAGCGGCTCGATGTAGAGCGTGGCCCCTGATGATGACTGGTCATGGACGATGCCGCGCAGCGTGCGGCGGTGGGTTGCTTTCACCGGCACCACATAGCGCCCATCGCGCACCGTGATCAGCGCCTCCTGCAGCGCGCTCGCATACTGGGTAGATCCAATGATCGACTGGAGCTTTTCCTGCAGACGGTCAAAGGCTACGCGCACAGCCCGCCGCAGCCGTGCCAGCTCCGCCGAGGCCGAGTCCAGCACCTCGCCGTCGGGGCCGATGGTGCGCTCGATATCGGCTTCGAGCAGATTGAGCAGCGGCAGCTGCTCGGCGAGTGGGCGCAGCGACAGAAACGCAGGATCAGCGCGCAGCACCTGGCTGCGCAGCTTACGCATCGCCTGCAGCGTGCCGCTGATTGCGACAATGGACTGGACATCGAGGATACCACCACGGCGGGCCAGCTCCACAGCTGGGCGAACATCGTGTGCTCCGCCGATCGTTGTCTCAGGAAACGCTTCCAATAAGGCTCGTGCCGCAGTTGTTCGCGCCTGTGCCTCACTGATCCAACCCCGCTCGGTTGACGGGTATAGCTGTTCGACTAGCTCGCGGCTAGCACTAAAAGACGTGTAGCGAACAATTTGGTCGATGACCTTATCAAATTCAAGCGTATGTAGTACGTGATCGGCAATCATATGTATATTTCTAGGTGTGCAGTGAACACACTATGCTAACGTATTCGTCGGAAAATTTCATCAGCGGTGCCAGGGAGAATCGGACTGATAGGGGCGTACAGGATGGGCAGAATTCCATTCAAGAAGATATCCTTCAGCACAGATTTCTGGGTGCTGGCCTGTAAAAAGCGCATGGCTGGAAAATCGAGCGTGTCGACTGTCGGCTGAATGATAAACAGGTAGCGCATCATCATAGCCAAGATACTAGCAAAAAATGCTCCAAGCAGCAGGCCAAGCGCTGTGCCCAAGATCCGATCTAAGTACTGAAGCCGACCGCCAACCTTGATATAGCGAAATGTGTAGAGTGCCGTAAATAAAAAGATGATGTATGCAACAATTAAGATGATCAGGAAGCTCAACATCTCTAAGACTGGCAGCGATGTTGATGAGTTGCTGGCTAAGGAGCGGGCCAAAAATCGAAAATAGAGACTAGCGATAATCACTGCTAAGTAGAAGGTGATAAAGGCAATCGCAATTTTCACCAAACCTTTGAAGAAGCCAAGTGCCAAACCCAGTATGACAAACAGCAACATCAGTATGTCGACAAAAGACATGGGTAGGTTCCTCGCGCTGAGAGACGGCTCGCCGCCATTATATCACGAGCAGTCTGCCCAAGCGGGATATCACTCCAGGCGACGAATCGCCGTGACTGGCACCGAGTCGGTCAGCCACACGCCGTTTGCGGCCTGATAAAACACATGGCCCTGACGATACAGCTCCGCCGCATCGATCTGTAGGATCAGCGGCGGGCCATGGCGCTGCCCCACCTTGTAGGCTGTCGCTGTGTCACTCGACAGATGGACATGGTGACGCGCCATCGGCCGCAGGCCCTCGCGGGCGATGGCAGGCCAGGTGTGCGTCGCCGTGCCGTGGTAGAGCAACGTCGGCGGCTCTTTCGGCTCTAGCAGCAGATCCACCGCCACGCTATGCCCTTGATTCGCCCGAATGCGCGTGCCGCTGGCGTCGAAGGCGAAGCGCTGCTTGTCGTTGGTGCGCACCACCTCTGCCAACTCCGCGTGCGCTACCACCATGCCATGGCGAGCGCAGGCAGCGAGGAGCTGATCAACATCGACCCAGCCGCCAGGCTGCAGGACTAAGCCCAGCCGCTCTGGTTGGTGGCGCAGATGTTTGCTCAAGTACTTGCTGACTTTTATACGCCGCTTGGCTTCCATTGGATTAAATCTCCTGTGATTTAGGTTGACTGTATTTGATCACACCTTCGCACCAGCAACATCAGTCTAGAGTTGTGCTTTAGGCCACCACAAGGCTGATCAAGCTCGCCCACTCTGCCATAGGTCTATTTGCACAGAAAGCATGAGCATGCTATGCTGCAAGCCACGTCGATCAGGAGGGCAGCATGTCAGTTCTGGAGTATTTTCAGCGCATACCGCTGTTTGCGGACCTTTCCGATCAGGGGCTGAGCACCCTAGAGCAGCATGCCCGGGTGCGCGCCTTACCAGCCGACTCATGGCTGTTCCACCAGCATGATCGTGGCGATGCCTGCTACATCGTGCTCAGCGGAACAATCCGCCTCGTTGTTGAGCAAGGCTCCACCGAAGAAACAACGCTGGGCCTGCTTGGCCCCAATGCTTTCTTCGGCGAGCTAAGCCTGCTCGAGCCCGATGGAACCCGCGCCGCTGGCGCTGTCGCTGTTGTGCCAACCGAGGTTTTAGAGATCCCCATCGACGCCTTTGAGACGCTGATCCAGAGCCATCCGCAGCTCGCGTTTAATGTGCTGCGCCGCGTGGCCAATCACCTGCGCCGCTCCGATGAGCGCCGCCTTGAAAGCCTGCGCCAGAAGAATCGCCTGCTCACCGAAGCCTACACCGCCCTGGAGCAAGCGCAGGCCGAGGCGTTGCGCCGCGCCCGCGCCGCCCGCGAGCTTGAGCTAGGCCGCGAGCTACAGCGGCGGCTGATCCCCACAACGTTCCCCGAGCTGAGCGGCATCGACATCGCCGCCGCCACATTTCCCGCCTACGAGATGAGCGGCGACTTCTACGATGTGCGCACATTCAACGACAGCGCACTCGAAGTTGTGATGGCCGACGTCTGCGATAAAGGGGCCGGGGCAGCGCTGCTGATGACGCTGGCCAAAGGCTTGCTGCTCGACACCCACCAGCAGAGTCCGCTGGCCACCGTCGAGCGCTTCAACCGCCTGCTACGCTCAACCAATATCGACGCCGCTGTGATCACGATGCTCTATGCCCGCCTCAACATCGACAGCCGCACGCTCACCTATGTGCGCGCCGGCCACGATTGGCCCCTGCACTACCGCGCGGTCACTGGCCGCGTCACCTTGCTCGAGGGCGGCGGCATGCCTATCGGCATCACCGATGAGGCCTTCCTTGAAGAGATCAGCGTGCCCTTCGGCATCGGCGATGCGCTCGTGCTCTACACCGATGGCCTGTGCGATGCCCGCAACAACAGCGGCGAAGCCTATGGCCGCGAGCGGCTGATCGCTGCCGTCAATGCCTACGGTCGCCTGTCAGCCCACGGCTTGGCCGAGGCGATCTTGGGCGATGTGCGCTCGTTCCAAAATGGCACCCCGCCAATCGACGATCTGACCTTATTAGTGATTAAGTTTGCGGCCAATTAGGAGCTACCATGCGTTTTGTCACTGTGCGCTCGGCGGCAGGTCCGCGGCCGGGCGTATATATTGATGATCGAATCTTCTTGCTCGATCAGTACACCAGCCTTCAGGATGTCGTCGATGCTGGCCCGGCGGCATGGTCGGCCATCAGCGCTGCGCTCGCCGATCTGGAGACCCGACCAGGTATGCCGTTCCAGCTCGATCAGCTGCTTGCACCGCTGCCACGCCCACGCAAAAATGTGTTTTGCGTCGGCATGAACTACGCCGAGCACGCCCGCGAGTCGCTCATCGCCAAAGGGCTTGAGCCGAACCTGCCTGAGCACCCGGTCTTCTTCACCAAGCCGCCGACCGCTGTCAATGCACCAACCGGCGCAATCGTGATCGATCCAGCCGTCTCGACAAAAATCGACTGGGAGGCCGAGCTAGGGGTTGTGATCGGCCGTAGCGGCGTCAACATCAGCCGCGCAGATGCGATGGATCACGTGTGGGGCTACACGGTGATCAACGATATCTCGGCCCGCGATCTCCAGAAGCGCCACGGTCAATTTTTCAAGGGTAAGTCGCTCGATGGCTCATGCCCAATCGGGCCATGGATCGTCACCGCCGATGAGGTGCCCGATCCGCATAACCTCACCGTGCGCCTGCGCGTCAATGGCGTCCTCAAGCAGGAGTCCTCCACCAGCGACCTGATCTTTGATATCCCGACGCTGATCGCGGTGCTCTCGCAGGGCATGACCCTGGAGCCAGGCGATATCATCGCCACCGGCACGCCGGCTGGCGTCGGCTTCGCCCGCACACCACCAGAGTATCTCAAGCCTGGCGACCTGGTCGAGACCGAGATCGTCGGCATCGGCGTGCTGCGTAATCCTATCGTCGCTAAGTAGATCTGCCGCTAAGCACACAGCACGGCCACAGCGAGGTTCACTTGCTGTGGCCGTGCATTTTGTTGATCGGCTGCGGCTCGATCTAGGCCAGCTGTGGCTTGGGGATGCGCAAGAAGTTGGCCAGCAGCGCCTTGCCATGCTCGGTCATGATCGACTCAGGGTGAAACTGCACGCCCTCGATTGGCAGCGTGCGATGGCGCAGGCCCATGATCAGCCCATCATCGCTCCAGGCGGTGGCCTCAAGCACCGCTGGCAGGCTCGCGGCAGCGACGATCAGCGAGTGGT
Organism: Herpetosiphonaceae bacterium; assembly: GCA_013538855.1. GTDB lineage: Bacteria > Chloroflexota > Chloroflexia > Chloroflexales > Herpetosiphonaceae > OHK22. The sequence goes on along the minus strand of JABXJS010000211.1, from coordinate 5,320 downwards.
AGCGCGTGGCGATGAAGGGCGAGGGCAGCCCAGCGAAGATGCCCTGGCCAGCATGGGTGATCGGCGAGGTTTTGCCGTGGCGCACCTCAGGCGCGCGCACCACCTGCCCGCCAAAGGCCGCCCCGATCGACTGATGCCCGAGGCACACGCCGAGAATCGGGTACTCAACACACAGCTCACGGATCAGCGGCAGGCTGATCCCGGCCTCGGCAGGCGTGCACGGCCCTGGCGAGATGACAATCCGCTCGACATCAAGCGCCGCAACATCGGCCACCTCGATCTCATCGTTGCGCCGCACCAGCACCTCAGCGCCTAGCTCCGTCAGATACTGGTACAAGTTGTAGGTGAACGAGTCATAGTTATCTAGCAGTAGAATCCGCATCATCTTTACCCCTAATGTTATGCACCAACAGCACCGGCACTGGGCTATCGCGCAGCAGCTCAGCGCTGATATCTTCGAGCAACACCCGATCAAGCGGAGTTGTCGTACGGTGCGCACCTAAGACCAACAAATCATAGCCGCCCGTGCGCAGCTCGGCCTTAATCTCCTCGACCACCATGCCCACCCGAATGCGCACCTTGGTCTCAACATCAACAGCGTGCAGAATTGTGCGCGCCGCCTCGATATTGGAGAGCACGCGGCTATCTGCCGCCAGCATCTGCTCCCACAGAAACTCTGGCTCGTTGATGCGCTGCTCAAAGATCAGCGGCATCTGCGACAGAATATGCAGGATGGTAACCTGCGCCTGCAGCGGCCCGAGCAGGTCGGCGGTCACCTCGGCGTCGCGCAGCACCTCCGAGCCGCCAGCGGCGCATAGCAGCGCCCGCCGCAGCTCATTGGGCCGCCCACGCATCAGCAGCATCGAGGTGGTGAGTCGCCGTGCCAGCGAGCGCACCGAGGGCTGGCCCAGCCAGCGCTGCCAGCCCTGGCGGCTCAGCGGCCCAAACACCACCAGGTCGGCGTCGCACGCCCGCGCCGCCAGCACAATCGCCCGCTCGGGCGTCGAGCCACGGATCGAGCGCACCGGGGTGTTGGCCGCCTGCAGCAGCCGCTCGGCATTGGAAAACAGCAGCTCAGCCTGCGCCTCGTGCTGCTGATCAAGCAGCAGCGTAATTTGAACATGAGCGAAGTGCGCCAGCGGCGCAAGATAGACCACCGCACGCCGTGCCGCCGAAGAACCATCCAGATAAACGACTATGTCCAACGTATGCATATGGTTACCCGCTCATAGAAAGAGAAGCAGGATGGGCGTCACGATCATCACCACCATAAACGCAATGAGAATCGGTGTATCTTGAACCACCCGATCCAGCAGTCGGAGAATCAACCGCTCATAGGGCCGATAGAAAAAGAGCAAGAGAATCAGCGAAACTATGGTGACACTGATAATCTCAACCAGCACCACCGTAAAGCCAAACGGACTAGTAAACAGCAGCGAGGCCACCAGCGTGTCGATGAAGGTTGTGATGTTGGCCCCCATAATGTAGGGCAGCGTGTTTTCGCGCCGAATAAACCCGCGCGCCGAAAGCGGCACCAAGATCGAGATCGACACCGACACCGACAGCGTGAGCGACGTAACGAACGCACCCAGAAGAAACATCGCCATCGGCCGATAGATCATGCGGCCAACTTGGCCAAAGGCGTTGTGCTCGGCGTTGATCTGCGGCAGCGCACGGTCAAGCAGGTTGAAGGCCAGCAGCAGCACGCCCACGCCCAGCACAAAGATAATAAAGTTGCCGGTATGATTGAGCACATAGGCCACAATCGGGTCGAAGATCTCTTCGACAAACGATGAGACCGAGCTAGGCAGCGTCAGGCGCGTCTTGTCGAGCATCCCGCTGTCAAGCAGCCAGTAGCCCACCGCCAGCGCCGGCAGATAGGTGGTCGCCGTCACACTCAGCGCCAGAATGCCAATCGAGATCGAGGCCGCCCGCTGTCGCCCGCGCAGGTAGTAGATAAAGCCGATGACGAGCACAATAAACGAGGCCCCCAGCCGCGAGCCAGTGATCATCGTGAACGTTTGCAGTGGCGTGATCACACCACTATCTAGAAAAGATAGCGCAATACTCGCAACCGGCGACCCGCTCAGCACAAGATAGGCGAAGAGCCAGCCAAACCCCAACGTGTTAACGGCCGACTCAATGCCCAGCCGATCACGCACTACACCACCGAGGCCACCTGCGCCCTTGCTCAGCATCCGCAGAGCCAGGATAAACATAAACAGCCCAACCACCACATAGCTGACCTTGAGCAAGCGCCGCATAAAGGTGTTTCGGATCTCAGGCCGACCGCTAGCAGGCGCAGACGTGTCTTCTGGATCGGTCGCCGCCATAGCGGCAACAGCCGAGTCGTCCTCTTGTACTAGACCGCCCATAGGTGGCCTCCTTCTGTATGTGAAAAGGATGCGAACGCGGTGCCTGATTTTGCGCTGTATTATACCATTGTCCCTCGCTGCAATCTGGTTTTGCTGTATGCTGAGCGCTATGGTAAACTAGCGCTATCACCGATACCTCAATACCAAGGACACCGCACCATGGCATCCAGACCGTCACGAATCGGGCTAGGTATCCAAGCTCGGGTTTTGGTTTTTGCTTTAGGTCTCGCGCTGCCTGCGCTGATCATCGTCGGCGGCTTGAGCCTCAATCGCATTGCCCGCGCCCGTGATGCTGCGGTCGAGCAGAGCAAGGCGACCCTCCTGGCCCAGGCCGAGCGCACGCTGCAAGAGCGGGCCATCGACAAAGCTGAGCTGTACGACCAGACGATCAATGCCATCCAACTTCAGACACTCAGCGTGCGCGATGTGGCAGTCAAAGCCTTTAGCACCGCCCAGTCCGATCTACCGCCGCTGCGCATCGAGCGCTTCTGGCTGGCCAACCGCGGTGCCGTCGCCAACCCGCCCGCTGATCTGCGGCTGTCGGTCAATCAGGCGCAGGTCGTCGTCGATGCGCTGCGCACGCAGGTCAGCGGCAATCAGCTCATCTCGCTCGGCTACATCGCGCTCGAGAACGGCGTGGTCGCCTTCGACCATCCCGACGTTGTATCCCAGCTGCCCGATCTGTTCGATGCGCGCGGCCGCGAGTGGTACATCGCCGCGATCCAGCGCTCAGGGCCGATCTGGACCGAGCCTTACGTCGATGCCGTCACCCGCGATCTGGCCATCACCACGGCGGTGCCGGTGACGATCAGCGGCCGCTTGGTCGGCGTCGTGGGTATGGACATCCTGCTTACCACCATTCAGTCCGATATTCTGCGCCTCTCCAGTGACAGCGCTGGCTACGCCTTCCTCATGGAGCCAAACGGGCAGATTATTGTGCGTCCGGACCTTGAGGTCGGCGATACGCACTGGGACGAGACATTCACCACCGATAATCTGCTCGACAACGCTGATCCGGGCTTTGATACGCTGGCCCAGCTGCTGCAAAATCACGAGTCGGGGGTGCTGCGCTTGCAGCTCGATGGCGGCGACCGCTATCTGGCCTTTGCTCCGATGGCGACCACTGGCTGGGTCGTCGGGCTGGTGCTGCCAATCGACGAGGTGGTCTCGCCCGCTGTGGCTGCCGGCGCGATTATTCAAACGCAGCAGAATCGCCTGCGCTCGAATCTGCTCACCACGCTGCTCATCACCAGCTTGATCATCGTTGGCTTAGCCGCAATCCTCGGTAACACCATCATTCGCCCGCTGCGCACGCTCGACGAGGGCGCACAGCGCGTGGCCGAGGGCGAGCTGAGCCATCAGCTGCCGGTGCGCGGCAACGATGAGATCGCCCGTCTGAGCGCCTCGTTCAACTCGATGACCGAGGCGCTACGCGAAAAAGTTGGCGAGCTTGAGCTGAATGCCCAGCAGATGGGGGCGATTAACGAGGTCAGCAACGAGCTGAAGCGCCTACGCTCGCTGAGCTCTGTGCTCCAGCAGATCCCCGTTCTGCTGTGCGAGCGACTCGGCTTTGATCGCGCTGTGCTGTACTTGGTCGAGGACCACCAACTGAAGGTCGTGGCGGTGTCCTTCGGCTCCAGCGGCGATGAGAATGCGCGCGACTTTCTGCAGGCAGTGCAGCAGGAGCCGATCTTACTCGATGGTCCCTCGCTGGAGGCCAGCGTGGTCACATCGCGCCAAGCGGTGATTGTTGAAAATCCTTGGGAACATCCGCAGGTGCTGCAGCGCAAGCAGGCCGCCTCGCACAGCAAGTCGTATGTTCAGGCCCCCATCGTTGGCCGCGAGCAGGTGCTTGGCATTATCTCCGCCGACTACTACAAGCAGGATCGCAATGTCTCGGTGCAGGACGCCTCGCTGCTGCTCAACTTCGCCGATATGGTCGGCCTAACGATTGAAAATGCCTTCTCGTTTCAAAACCTGGAGGATCTGGTTGAGCAGCGCACCGCCGAGCTGCGCGACGCGCTCGATCAAGCCCAGGCCGCCGACCGGCTCAAGTCGCAGTTCTTGGCTAGCGTCTCCCACGAGCTGCGCACGCCGCTCAACGCCATTATCGGCTTCTCCACGGTGCTGATCGACGAGCTAACCGAGAGCATCGACGAGGCCCAGCGCGAAGACCTCGAGACGATCAATAAAAATGGGCGCTACCTGCTCGAGCTGATCAACGATATTCTCGATATGGCGCGCATCGAGGCCGGGCGCATGAGCCTGCGGCGCGAGCCTACGGCGGTGCGGCCAATCGTCGATGACGCGGTCGATCTGCTGGCCGCCTTCGCCGCAAGCAAGGGCATTCAGCTGCGCGTGGACGTTGATCCGCACCTCGCGCCGATCGACGCAGACCCGACGCGCCTGCGCCAAATCATCATCAACCTGCTCAACAACGCCCTCAAGTTCACCGAGCGCGGCCAAGTGGTGATTCGCGCCCACCGCCGCATCATCGACCATCCAAGCGCCGTTGGCTCGCACACGCTTGCCAGCGGCGACTGGATTATTATCAATGTTCAAGACACGGGGATCGGCATGGACGCCGATGCTATCGCCAATTTGTTCCAAGAGTTCCGCCAAGTACACGCCGGTGCCCGCGGTATATTTGGCTCTGGACTAGGCTTATCGATCACCCGCCGCCTGATCGACCTCCACGCCGGTGAGCTTTGGGTCGACAGTAAACCAGGTGTAGGCAGCACGTTCTCTTTTGCGATTGCAACTGCCCCAATTGTTGAACCCGAGACAGCACCAGCCTAAGCCAACCACGGAGGTGCCCTGCCATGAGCGAGAGTCAACGCATTTTGTATATTCAGTAGATCACAGGACTCCCTGGGGCCAGGGTAAACGGTGTGGCGGCCGAATCGTGCGGTATCCTTTGTGGTGCCAACCAAGAAAGGAACCGT
>JABXJS010000030.1 GCA_013538855.1 Herpetosiphonaceae bacterium | reverse complement strand
TGCCGTAACGGCCATCTACGGCATGGTTCGGGCTATCCCGCTCGCACCGTACCGACCCTACACGCCACCCGAGCCAATCCTGTGATCTACTGAGTATAGGCTGACTGCCACGCCGCGTGTGTGGATACTCGACAACCAAACACGCATATCTCGCCATCAACACGCTGCCCCACCTCCCGCCGCTGGCATACAGCAGACATAGACGGTGGTTGGGCCGCATCCACTTAACTTAACGGCTTGTCCATCGCACCGCAGCTGGCGGCTGCGCCACGCGGCCACGCGCAAACAGCGCCCGGGACGCTGATGGAGTGCGGCTATGCAGCACCTGCGCCTGCACCTAGCACGGCGCTGCTTTTTCAAAACAATCGCCCCACCACCAGCCACAGCGCAGCACGGCAGCACGCGACGGCAAGGTGGCGCACAAGCGCTGGCCATGTGAGAAAAGGCGCGTTGGTGGTTGCCCCAAGCAGCTTCAGCGATCCGCCTGCTGCGGTGCTAAAACGCTCCGGCCTTGGGCGCGATGGCGCTCGGCGGCGGCGGTGACACGGCGGTGGGTGTTCAGGCGTGGTGGCGCGGCCATTTCAGAAAAGGCGCGTTGGTGGTTGCCCCAAGCAGCTTCAGCGATCCGCCTGCTGCGGTGCTAAAACGCTCCGGCCTGCGGCGCGATGGCGCTCGGCGGCGGCGGTGACACGGCGGTGGGTGTTCGGGCGTGGTGGCGCGGCGGGAGCGCGTGGTGGGGGTGGCGCTCCCGCCGTGGGTGGCAGCTAGAAGAGGCCGACAGTGTTACCATCGGCGTCGATGTCGATGTGCTCAGCGGCGGGATGTGCGCCGAGGCCAGGCATCGTCATCATGGTGCCAGCGATGGGGTAGATGAAGCCTGCGCCGATGCTGGCGCGCACCTCGCGGATGGGGAAGTCGTAGCCGCTGGGCGCGCCCTTGAGCGCCGGATCGTGGCTAAGGCTGAGGTGCGTCTTGGCCATGCAGATCGGCAAGTTACCAAAGCCAAGCTGCTCCAGCACGTTGATCTGGGCCGTCGCCTCATCGCTGTAGCTCACCGAGGCCGCGCCATACATCTTGACCGCCAGCGTGTGAATTTTGGTCTTGATCGGCTGCTCAAGCTGATAGAGGAAGCGCACCGCGCTTGGCTCGGCGGCGGCGGCCATGACCTTTTGGGCCAGATCGAGCGCGCCGGCGCTGCCCTCGGTGAAGGCGCTGCTCACGGCCATATCGCGCGCTCCAGCCTCCAGCGCGATCTCGCGCACGGCCTCGATCTCGCTAGGATAATCTTCAGCAAAGCGGTTGAGCGCCACCACCACCGGCACGCCGAACATGCGCGCATTGGCGATCTGCTTCTGCAGGTTGGCGCGGCCAGCGTACACGGCATCGGGGTTCTCGGCCAGCAGCTCCGGCGGCAGCGGGCGGCCGGGCTTGATCTCGAAGCCGCCGCTGTGGGCCTTGAGCGCGCGCACGGTGGCCACGAGCACGACCGCCGCAGGCTGCGCACCAAAGGCGCGGCACTTGATATCGAAGAACTTCTCGCCGCCGATGTCCATGGCAAAGCCGGCCTCGGTGACCACATAGTCGGCCACACGCAGGCCCACCTGATCGGCGAGGATGGTGGAGTTGCCGTGGGCGATGTTGGCGAAGGGTCCGCCGTGGATGAGCACTGGCGTGTTCTCGATCGTCTGCATCAGGGTTGGCTTCAGGGCCTCGCGCAGGATGACCGTGGCCGCTCCGGCGGCCTTGACATCCTCGGCGGTGATCGGGCGGCCGGACTGATCGAAGGCCACGACCATGCGCCCGATGCGTGCGCGCAGATCGCGCAGGGCGGCGAGGCGCGTGGTGCCATTGACCAGCGCGGGGATCGCCATCAGCTCGCTGGCGGCGGTAATATCGAAGCCGGTCTGGCGCGGGATACCGTGGCGCTGGCCGCCCTCGCCGATGGTGATCGAGCGCAAAAAGCGATCATTGACATCGATAACGCGGCGAATCTGGATGCGCTCAGGATCGATATTGAGGTGATTGCCGTGGTACCAGCTATTATCGACGAGCGCAGCGATCTGGTTGTGCGCCTGCGTGACCGCGTGGATGTCGCCGGTGAGGTGCAAGATGCTATCTTCGAGCGGAATAACCTGGGAGTAGCCGCCGCCAGCGCCGCCGCCCTTGATGCCAAAGACCGGGCCGAGCGAGCTTTGGCGGATAGCGCAGAGCGCGCGCTGGCCAAGCCGATTGAGCGCCATGCTCAGGCCGATGGTGGTGGCAGTTTTGCCCTCGCCCAGCGGCGTTGGCGTCATCGCCGTGACCAGAATGTGCTTGCCGCGCGGACGATCCTGCGTCGCATCGAGCACATCCAGGTCGATCTTGGCGCGATAGCGGCCATAGGGTTCGACAAACTCCGCTGGCAGCCCAAGCTGCTCGGCGACCTGCGCTATTGGCAGCGGCGTAGCCTCCGCTGCAATCTGAAGACTTGTTTTCATAGCAAACCTCGTGCTGCCGGCGTGTTCTCAAGCGACACGCTGTCGATCAGCACTTAGTATAGCGTGTGCGGCTGGCTGCGCTGGTAGCGGCATTAACACCTAGGCCCTAGATTTCATGGCAACACAGCCAGCCGCGCATAACCTTAGCGCATAACCTTATGCGCCTGGCTCACGATGCTCTCTGGAATATCGAGGCCGATTTTCTCGGCGGTGGCCAGGTTGAGCTGCAAGAAGTACTCGGAGGTCTCAACTGGAATATCGGCGGGATCAGCGCCCTTGAGGATTGTATCGACGATGCGGGCGGACTGCTCGCCCACGGCGGTGAAGTCGGCACCAAAGGCCATCAGCGGGCCATCGACCACCGTGTTGGAGGCCGAGATCGGCAGCTTGCGCTCGTAGCTGATGCGCACAAAATCATCGACGCGCGAGGTAACGAGGCTATCGGGCAGCAGAATAACCGAGTCCACATCGGTGGGAAAGTTGGTCAGCAAATCATCAAGCGCCTCCGGCGAGGGGATCTCACGGGCCACTACGTCGAGGTTGAGGCGACCAGCGGCATCCATCATGGCGTTGAACGAGCTAAGCGCGGCAGGATCGTTGGGGTTGTAGGGCAGCAGCGGACGCTTGATATTGGGGGCAATACGCAGGAACCACTCCAGGCGCTGGCCGTTGCTGTTGCCGGTGGTGACGCCGGTGAGATTGCCGCCAGGCTGGAGCAGGCTGGGCACAATGCCAGCGCCGACCGGATCGCTGAGCGGCGCGAACACAACCGGCAACTTGGAGTCGGCAGTTAGCTCCTTGGCGACGAGGGTGGCTGGTGTTGTGAGAATAAACAGCAGATCGGGCTTAGCGGCGATGAGACGCTGGATGGCTGGCTCTAGCTTGTCGAAATCGCCGACCGCGCCCTCGTCGATATAGGTGAGGTTCTGGCCCTCGACATAGCCCAAGTTCTTCATGCCGTCCTTAAAGCCATTCGACACCGTGCTCAAATCGACCAGCGAGACCATGCCGATGGTGTACGACTTGGCCTCCGGCGTGCTTGTCGCGCTCTGTGCGCCACAGCCAACGACGACCATGCCGAGCAGCACAGCCATAACAACACGTAGCAGTCGATGCGAGATAGCCTGCATAGCACAACTCCTCTACATGATAAAAGAAGGATGCGCAGCCACAGACCAGCGATGTAGCCAGCCAAGCAGCCAAGCGCCAAGAGAACAGCAGGTGGATCGCCCCTAGTATCGCAGCCCGACATACGAGCGTCAAGGGCTACGTGGCACCAATCGCAGCTGTACCGAGCACGCAGAGCAACAGGGTGGCGATGCTTGCTGCGCTCGGTTGAGCAAATCCAGCGGCGGTGCTACCATCTGCTGTGCATGTGGCTGCTATTCAATTCGATAAGGAGGAGCTATGCAGCAGTCGATTGGGGCTATGGCGCTGGTGGTGCGCAACTACGACGAGGCGATCGAGTTCTACACCCAGAAGCTGGGCTTTGAGCTGCTGGAGGACACCGACCAGGGCCACAAGCGCTGGGTGCGCGTTGCTCCGCCAGGTGCGCGCGAGTGCTGCCTGCTGCTGGCGCAGGCGTCCACGCCCGAGCAGGAGCGCGCCATCGGCAACCAAACAGGCGGGCGCGTCTTTTTGTTTTTGTACACCGACGACTTCTGGCGCGACTACAACGCCTATCGCGAGCGCGGCGTCGAGTTCATCCGCGAGCCAAGCAGCGCAGAGTATGGCACCGTGGCGGTGTTTATCGATCTGTATGGCAACAAGTGGGACTTAATCGAGCCACACGCATAAATTTCCTTCTATAATTGCAGCCTATCCATACCCTTCAGTGGCAGCCCAGCGCTCGTAGCGAGCGCTTTTTTGGCCTGCCACGCATTTCACCTTCTTAATGGAAAGGCTGGTCCATGAAACAGCTCAACCGGATGCAAGCCCTGCTGGTGCTGCTGCTCATCGCTGTTGTGAGCATCGGCACCGCCGCCGCCGCCGAGCCATCGCCGCGAACAGCAGCAACGCCAGCGGCCCGGCCCACGCGCTCCCCACGCCCAACGCCGCCGCGGTCCCCAGGCCATGCTGAGGACGCTGTGCTCACCCGCTCGTACAACAACGAGCGCACCGGCGCAACGCTCAACGAGACCGTGCTCAACACAAGCAACGTCAATGTCAGCCAGTTTGGCAAAATCTTCACACGCGCAGTCGATGGGCAGCTGTACGCCATGCCGCTGTTCGTGCCCGACTTGGACATCCCCGGCCACGGCGTGCACAACGTGATCTTTGTGGCCACGCAGAAGAACAAGGTCTATGCCTTCGATGCCGACGACCCAGCGGCAAGCGATCCGCTGTGGACGGCCGACCTCGGCCCCTACGGCGTGAGTGCGGAGCAAGAGTTCGGCACGCGCTACAACGGCGTCTACCGCGATATTATGCCGTATGTCGGCATCACCAGCACGCCGGTGATCGATCTGACCACCAACACGATCTATGTGGTGGCCTTTCGCAAGCTGGCCTCCATGCAGTACGAGCACCGGCTGTATGCGCTCGATCTGCTGACTGGAGCCGAGAAGAACCACGTGGTGATCGCTGGCAGCGTCCAGGGCACGGCTGATGACAACGTCGGCGGCGTGATCACCTTCGACTCACGCCAGCAGCTCCAGCGCGTCTCGCTGCTGCTGCATGGCGGCGTGGTCTATCTGGCCTTTGCCGGCTACGCCGACACCGACCCCTACCATGGCTGGGTATTTGGCTATGCTGCGGACACCTTAGCGCAGCGCTATATCTTCTGCACCACGCCGGACATCGACCCGCCGGGGCAGTCGCAGCCTGATGCCAACGATGGCGAGGGCGGCATCTGGATGTCAGGCCAGGGCATTGCGGTAGACGAGACCGGCGACCTGTACATGGTCATTGGCAACGGCAACTACAATGCCTTTATGAGCGACGGGCGCAACTACGGCAACAGCATCATACGGCTGCACCCGCTCTCCGACACGCTGCAGGTCCAGACGTGGTTCACACCCTACAACTATGTCTACCTGAACAACAACGACTATGATCTGGGCATCTCGGGCGCGCTGCCGCTGCCTGGCACCGATCTGCTTGTGACCGGCAGCAAAGAGGGCAAAATCTATGTCGTCGATCAAAATGACATGGGCGGCCTCGGCAGCGGCAACGACAACCAGATTGTGCAGAGCTTCCTGGGCACCAACGCGCTCGGCGACCATATCCACGGCTCGCTGGTCTACTGGAACACACCGAGCGGGCCGCACATCTATGTGTGGAGCGAGCAAGATCGTGCGCGCACCTTCGCCTTTGACCCGCTGGCGAGTCAGTTCAACACGACCGCGACCAGCGTTGGCTCGACGCAGCTGCCCAACGGCATGCCCGGCGGCATTCTCTCGATCTCGGCCAACAACAGCACCCCTGGCACAGGCATCGTGTGGGCCACGCATCCAATTGGCGACGCCAACAACGCCACCAAGCCCGGCGTCGTGCGCGCCTACAACGCCGAAGATTTAGCGCAGGAGCTGTGGAACAGCACGCAGAACAGCACCCGCGACGACCTGGGCAACTTCGCCAAGTTCAACCCGCCGCTGGTGGCCGATGGGCGCGTCTACATCGGCAGCTTCTCGGCCAGCACCACGCCGCTGAGCGACAAGCTGGTTGTGTATGGGCTGCTCGCGCCGCGCATCATTCGCCAGCCTGCCGACCAGACCGTGACCGGCGGCACCACGGCGACGCTCACGGTTGTGGCCACCGGGGCCGGGCCGCTGAGCTACCAGTGGTATGCTGGCGCATCCGGCGACACAGCGAGCCCGATCACCGGCGCGACCAGCAGCACGCTGACAACCGCCGCGATCACCCAAACCACGCAGCTGTGGGTGCGCGTCACCAACAGCAGCAGCGTGGCCGACAGCCAAACCGCCACCGTGACGCCCTACTATGCGCCAACAATTGTCACAGGGCCGCAGGACCAGACGGTGCCCACTGGCACCAGCGCCACGCTCAGCGTGACAGTCAGCGGCAGCGGGCCATTCAGCTACCAGTGGTACCGCGGCAGCAGCGGCGACACCAGTAATCCCATCCCAGCCAGCAACAGCAGCACGCTGACAACCGGGCCGATCACCAGCGTCACACGCTTCTGGGTGCACGTGAGCGACGGCATCAACCAGGCCAGCAGCCAAGCCGCCACCGTGACGCCATACAGCGCGCCAACAATCATCAGCCAGCCGCGCGATCAGGTGGTGCCGCTGGGGGCAACTGCCACCCTCACCATCACAGTCAGCGGCACTGGGCCGTTCAGCTACCAGTGGTACGCTGGCGAGGCTGGCGATACAAGCATGCCGCTGAATGGCGCAACCGCCAGCACCTTCGTCACGCCAGCGATCACCGAGACACAGCGCTTCTGGGTGCAGGTTGACGATGGCACAACCACCAGCGATAGCCGCACCGCTGTCGTTATGCCGGAGCACTCGCTCTACCTGCCGCTGCTGCGCACCAACGCATCCAGCAGCAGACGGCGGCGCTAGCCATCAGCGCCCGCCACCAGCACATCGCCCGCTGGCCGTACACAAACGGACCAGCGGGCGGCTTGAGCGCTGGGTAGCGCTGGCGCAGGCATAGCCTTCACATACAACCAACAACCAGCAACACGCCGATCTGCGGCGCTAGCCATCAGCGCCCGCCACCAGCACATCGCCCGCTGGCCGTACCCAGACGGACCAGCGGGCGGCTTGAGCGCTGGGTAGCGCTGGCGCAGGCGTAGCCTTCACATATAACCAACAACCAGCAACCACGCCGATCTGCGGCGCTAGCCATCAGCGCCCGCCACCAGCACATCGCCCGCTGGCCGTACATACGACGAACTCAGCGGCGAACACCTGCACCCAGCGGAATAGCTCCACAGGCCAGCAGCATCCACATATGCCAGCGCAAAAACACCATTGTGGCCTCGTAAACTTCAACACAGTTTGAGGTCCACAATCGGCGTGCCGCCCGTGGCGGCCTGCGCTCCATACACAGGCAGTCTAGGCCAGCGCGCAGACGTCCTCGAGCGCGAGGGTCTGCCCGGCCTCCCAGGCACTGGCGAAGCTGGCGGCGGGCATAGAGGACTGCAGCAGCTGGTGCAGCTCATCGCGCTTGGGCTGCTCGATTGGCGTGAGCGGTGCGTTGAGCGCCGTGCGCAGAGCCGTCGCTGCGCTGAGCAGCTTAACCGCCCGCTCGCGATCGTGGCGCGCTTGAATCCAGGCCAAGCCCTCGAACGCGCTGGCCATGCCACGGCGATCGCCAAGCTCAGCGCGCAGGCCGAGGCTTTCGGTGAACAGGCTGTGGGCCTGCTGGAACTCATGCTGGGCAAAGGCGAGCAGGGCCAGATCGTGCAGCGTCGATGCGATCATGAGCGTGTCGCCGAGACGCCGCGACAGCGCAAGGCTCTCGTTGAGCAGGGCGGTGGCGCGCTCCACATCCTGCTCGATCAAGGCCAGCTCGCCGAGGTTCTGCAGCGAGATCGCCGTGCTGGCAAGGTCGCCGAGCTCGCGGCACAGGGCTAGGCTCTGCTCGTAGTAGGCGCTGGCCTGGGCGTAGTCGCCCTGCTCGTGGGCCATCACGCCGAGGTTGTTGAGCGTGTCGGCGCTGCCGGCCAAGTCGCCAGCCTGGCGCTGGATGGCCTGGCACTCGTCCCAGTACGCGATGGCCTCGTGATAGAGGCCCTGGGTTGCGCTGATCACGCCGAGGTTGTTGAGCACGCTGGCCAGCACCGGCAGGGTATTGAGCTGGCGCTCGATGGCGAGGCTCGCCTGATGCAGCGCCGTGGCCTCGGCATAGTCGCCCTGGAACAGCGCCAGCAGACCGAGGGCGCGCAGCGCGCGTGAGTGCACCTCGGGAGCGACGCCAGCGCTGTGCGCCAGGGCTGCTGTGAGCCACTGGCGACCTTCGCCAAAGTGGCCGTGGAGCATCCAGAAGCGGCCGAGCGCGCCAGCCAGGCGCAGCTGGTGCGCGCGCTGGCCCTGGCCAGCAAACCAGACGAGGGCCGCCCGCAAATTGTGATTCTCGCTCTCAAAGCGCCGCAGCCAGCTCTCCTGATCGGGGCCTTTGAGAGCTGGCTCGGCTGCTTCAGCCAGCTCAAGGTAGTATTCAGCGTGGCGCTGCTTGAAGCGTGTGGTTTCCTCGCGCTGCTGAAGCTGTTTGAGCGCATACTCGTGCACAGCGTCGAGCATAATGTAGCGCAGATCGCTGTCGGCCAGCTCCTCCTGCAGCAGCAGATGCTTGTTGAGCAGCATATCGACGCCCTCGAGCACATCCTTGACCAGATTGCCTGTCTCGTAGCAGACCGCCTCGGCGTCGGCGAGCGTACAGCCGCCAGAAAAAACGCCCAAGCGGCTGAACAGCGCCTGCGCCTCTGAGTCGAGCAGGCTGTAGCTCCAGTCGAGGACGTGGCGCAGGGTGTGCTCGCGGCTGGACTGCGTGCGCTGGTTCAGATCGAGCGTATCGCGCAAGATCGCCAGCATGCCCTGGGGCGAGAACAGATTGCTGTTGGCGGCGACCAGCTCAATCGCCAGCGGCAGGCCAGCAAGGCGCGAGCACAGCTCGACCACAGCTGGCGCGTTATCCTTGGTCAGATCGAAGGTGGGGCTACAGAGCTGGGCGCACTCGATAAACAGCGCCACAGCCGGGGTGGCGGCGATCTCGTCGAGTGCTGGCAGGCTTGCAAGGCTGGGCACCGCCAGCGGCGGCAGGGTAAACGTTTGCTCGCTGGGCACATTCAGCGCCGCCTGGCTGGTGACGAGCAGCTTCAGCTGCTGGGTGCGCTCAAGCAGCTCCACAAGCTGCGGCGCAGTCTCCAGCACCTGCTCAAAGTTATCGAGCACCAGCAGCAGCTGGCGCTCGGCGAGGTGCTCGGCAAGGGTATCGAACAGATTCTGCGTGCTGGACTCCTGTACATCGAGCGTCTGCGCGATGGTGGAGATGACTACAGCTGGATTGCTAACCGGCGCGAGCGGCACGAAGAACACGCCGTCGGCGAAGTGGGGCAGCAGCGTGGCGGCGACCTGGATGCTGAGGCGTGTCTTGCCTGTGCCGCTGGTGCCAAGCAGCGTCAGCAGCCGCAGATCAGCGCGCTGCAGCAGCTCGGCGAGCGCGGCGACCTCGGTCTCGCGGCCGACCATCGACGTTGGCTGCACCGGCAAGTTGTGCTGGTAGGCGTTGAGCGTGCGCAGCGGCGGGAAGTCCTGGGCCAGGCCGGGGGCGACAAGCTGGCTAACGTGGGCCGGGCGCAGCAGATCGCCAAGGCGCTGCGAGCCGAGATCCAGCAGCTCGAGCGCAGCACCGTCGCCAAGGGCAGCATCGACAGCCGACTGAGCGAGCAGCACCTGGCCAGGATGCGCCGCCGCCAGCAGGGCCATACAGCGCTGGAAGATCGGCCCCGCTGAGCCGAAGTCGCGCTTTTCCGGCTGCCCGGCAGTCAGCGCCAGCGCCAGCTGGCTCCCTGCTAGCGTAGCCGTGAGCTGCTGCTGGCCCACCCGCGCCGCAGCGAGCGCAGCGCTCGCCGCGTTAAACGATGCAGCGATGCTGTGCGGGCCGGAGTTGACAACATGGCCGCCGTGGACGGCGACCTGCTGGGCCAGCAGGTGCAGCTGATCAGCGACACGAGCGGCTTGGGCAGCGGGAACAGCCGCCGGGCTACCGGCGCACAGAAACGTCAGGGTCACGCGCTTATCCATAGAGAATCCCCTTTCCACAGGCCTACGCTGAGTCTAGCAGGCGCGCTAGGGTGGGCGGCGCAGGCGTAGCGAGAGCAGCATCGCCGCCGATAGTGCTACAGCGGATGTGGCGATGCGATCAGCGAGCTTGGCTAGCGAGGAATGGATGCATGAGCGCTGTGTTGCAACAGCACCATTAGGATCAAGAGCTGCGGGAGATTGCCTGCGCCCATACTAGCACATCGCACCGGAGCGCTGCAACTTGCGGCGGCACACAGTGCGCCCCAGCGGATGCCCACTCCGCTGGGGCGCACGGCTCACGCCAGACTAGGGCAGCACGAAGCCGAGCAGGCCCTCGGTCACAATGTTCAGCGCTGCTGTCTTTTCGCAGGTATTGGATGGGGAGACAAAGTGATCACCATTGGCAGGCACAAAGCAGCGATAGAGCGGCACAGTACCCTGCGGCTGCGGCAGCGTCGGGCTATAGACATAGCCAACTGGGCCAAGATTAAGCAGCGTGCCGCCCTCACAGCTCACATCAGGCGTCAGCAGATTATGATCGCCAACCAGACATGAGTAGAGCGCCAGTGTGCCAGGGCGCTGATCACGCCACACGCGCCACGATGCCTCGGGCGCGCCGCCATAGTTGGTGCGTAGCGTGCGGTTTGCGCCAAAGGTGCGCGGCGGAACACGCGTCGACACCCAGTGCCGGCCGGTGCTCTGATCGCTCCAGCGATGCAGGGCGATCTTAGCGCCGAACTCAAAGCCACAGCGCGGCGCTTGATTCTGGGCACCGTTGGCGAAGACCCAGGTGCTCCAGGCAGGCTTTGCGCTGCGCTGCGCATCTTGGCGGCGCAGGCCAAGCTGTAGGTCTTCCTCGCCGCCAGCGCCATTGTGATCGACCATGCGATGGTAGAGGAAACTGTTGATGCCGGGCGTGCCGACAACATTGATGAACGCCTGGCACAGCAGCGTCGACTGATAGTCCTCTACCAGCGCCTGAATCTGGGCTGTGCTCATGGTCTGTAGCTGGGCAGCGGCCTGCTGCGTACTTACGCCCCAGTACTGGGCAAAGAAATCCGGCTGATTGCGGCCAACGTGCGAGCTAAGGCCCTGCTCGGTCAGGTACAGCTCGCTGGCGGCCAGCGAGCCGGGGAAGGTTTGGCGCAGCCACGCCTGGGCCACGCCAATGTTGCCAAATGTCACATACGGGTAGTCGTTGGTCTCGAAGCCAAGCGTGTAGTAGGGCGGGGCCATAATCGGGTAGGGATGCAGCGCCACGACCCACTGGCGGCCACCGACGCGCTGCGCAAAGCCCGTGTAGGCATTGGCACGGCCGTTCAAAAATGTCTGCACCGAAAGAATCGGGCTGCTCTGCTGCGCAGCAGGCGCGTAGTACTGCGACCATCCAGCGCCATCGAAGTCCCACACCGGCCAGAAGTGCTGCGTCAGCGTGACCATCACGCGCGCCTGCGCCTGATGCTGGCGGATGGCGTCGTAGGTCGCATTGTAGATGTTGGCATACTGCTGAATCCAGGTGCTCGCATCACAGGGCACAACCTGGCTACTGGGCTTTGGACTCAGCTGCTGCGGCACAGGCGACTGGCTCAGCGCTGCGGCGACATCACCGCCCTCGCCGCAGCCGTAGTCAAACCAGACGTTGGTATTGACCTCGTTGAGCACCGTAAAGTCCACAATCCGCCCGAAGCCTTTGGCCCCGTTGTAGCGCTTGGCCAAGAAGCCCGCGAAGGCGGCGAAGCGCTGCGGCTGCGGCGCACACCAGGCGATGCTGCCCTGAACAGGCGGAACAGCCGTGCAGTGCGCGCTGTCGAGCATCAGCGCCGGATCGCCAGGCGTGCCGTGCAGCAGCGCCGTCACCAAAATCCCGGCGTCGCTGTACTGCTTGACCAGCGCGTCGATCTTTTTAACATCGTCGAGCAGCGCGTTGAGCGCCGGGTTGGGGTGGCTATAGGCAGAAAAATTGGCCCCGGTCGGGCCGTAGCAGTCCACACCGCAGTTGTTCCAGTTGCGCAGGACATTCCATGTTGGCCACCAGAAGACGAGGGCGACGCGGCCAGGCTCCGCGCCGATGATCTCGCTGGTGTTGGCAAAGGCAAACGCGCCCACCGCATCTGGATGGAGGCCCTTGATCTCGGCCACCGTCTGTGACGGGTAGATTGCTGGATTGAGCAGATCGCTCTGGCGGCTCGGCGGCCGCTGAATAGCCGACTGCTGAAGGTCCGTCGCGTGTGCAGGCGGGCGAACTCGCGCATAGCCAGGCGTGACCGCAACTCCCAGCAGCAAGCTCAGCAGCCCGCAGAGCAGACACAGGCGCAGAAGCAAAGCGTGACGACGCTGCATAGCAAACTCCTTTCGTGAACAGCTTCACTTCAGGATAGTGCGGCAGCGCCGCCAGAAACAGGGCCCAAAGCGGCCCAAAAGTGACCTACTTAATCGACCATGCTAGCGCGCCAGCGACTGTGGTGCCAGCGTCACAGCCATACTGCGCAGCGCCGCCTCAGGATAGGCAGCCGCATGAGTGGCCACCTGCTCCAGCAGATCGCTCAGCCGCATGCTCTGGCCGACAAGCAGCGCCGTATGAAAGGCGCGTTTCCCTAGCGTGTCGCTGAGCATGTGCTCAAGCTGTAGCTCATCCTGCTGCGCGGCAGGCGGGCGCTGCCCCGGCGTGTGGGCGTAGAGCAAGCGCACATGGCCAAGAATATGCGCCGCGGTGGCTGGCTCGACGTGGCCAAACCAGGTAGCCCACAGCTCTAGCGCGGCGGCGATCATCCACACGCTGTTAAGCGCGCAGGATGTGTTGAGTGCCTGCTGAAGCCATGGCCGTGCGCCAGCGAGGTCGTGCTGCTTGAGGGCCAGCTGGCCGAGCATGCGCGCCACATCGGCCTGCACCGCTGGATGCTCTAGCTGCTCGAGAATGGTCATGGCTTGCCGACAGAGCGCCTCAGCCTGCTGAAGCTGCTGCTGCTTCAGCGCCACACTCGCCAAGTTGGCCAAATTGTTGCTGATGCACCACTGGTTCTGCTGGGCGCGATCAAGCTCCAGCGCCCGTTGGTAGCACGCCTGCGCCTGCGCATACGCGCCAGCCGACTCGTAGAAGGAGCCACGGTTGGTGAAGATGAGGCTCGGTGCCGATGCAGCAGCGCAGCGCTCGCTCTGGTCCAGGTAGTGCTGCGCCTGCTTCAGATCGCCGCGCTGATGGTTGATTAAGGCCAGCGCGTTGTAGGCCGCGCCAATGCTATGCTCAGCATTGCTTTCCAGGGCCAGCGCCAGGCTGCGCTGCACACATGCCTCGGCCGCAGGCAGCTGATCGAGGCTGTAGTGAAAGTGCCCGAGCCAGCGCCAGAGGTAGATGCGCTGCTCCAGCGCCAGCTGCTCGGACTGCGCGCAAATTGGCGCGAGCAGCGTGATCGCCTCGGCCCAGAAGCCGTAGCGAAACCAAAATGCCGTCAGCGTCTGGGCCATCTGTGCCGCCTGATCAATCTGGTTGGCGGCAATGGACAGCGGTATCAGCGCGCGCACTGTGGCGTGTTCCTGCTTGAGCCGCCGCCCCCACCAGTCGGTGTGCTCGTGCGGGGCGATCTGCTTGGCCAACTGCAGGAGACAGCGGCTGTAGTCAGCGTAGGCGCTGTGCGCCCAAGGCTGCTCGGCGAGCTTGCGCAGGGCAAACTCACGCACCACGGCAAGCATCCGGAAGCGCACTACATCAGCATCGGTACGTTGCTCGATCAGGCTTTTCTGCTCTAGCGCGCTGAGCAGCTCGAGCGCAGCATGCTCCGGCATGCTCTGGGCCAGGAGCTGCTGGCCCCATTCGCGGCTCCAGGCTGCGTGCAGCACAGCAAGGCGCAGCAGTGCAGTCTGCTCGGTGGCGCTCAGATGGTTGTAGCTCCACTCTAGCGCGCGCTGGAGCGTCTGCTGCCGCCAAGGCGCATCGCGGTGGCCCTGGCGCAAATCAGGCAGCGCCGCATCCAAGTGTGCCAGCAGCTCCTCTGGCATAAACAGGGATGTGTAGCCTGCCGCCAGCTCCAGCGCCAGCGGCAGACCATCCAGCCGCCGACAGATCGCGGTGATTGTGGCCGGAGCAGCGGCATCGAGCCACGCGGCATTGACGGCGCGCACGCGCTCACAGAAGAGCGCCGTAGCCGCAAACTGCGCTAGCGCATCTGGGCTGAGCTGTGCCTGCGCATGGGGCAGGCACAGCGGCTTGATGCGCAGCCGCAGCTCACCGCGCACCCGCAGCGCCGCCTGGCTCGTCGCCAGCACCACGACTGCTGGAGCTGCCGCCACAATCGTTGCGAGCAGCGTGCTGGCATCGAGAACGTGCTCCATATTATCGACCACCAGCAGCAGCTCGCGCTGGGCGCAGGCATGGAGCACGAGATCCTGCAGCACGGCGCTAGGGTTGGTAATGCCAAGCTGACCGGCGATCAGCGGCAGCAGCAGCTGACTCGAGGGAATACTCGTGGCATCAACAACGATGGCTCCATCGCGAAAGGCTGTCTGCATCGCGGCGGCCGCCGCTAGCGCAAGGTGGGTCTTGCCAACACCGGCAGGCCCGGTGAGCGTAATCAGGCGCTGACGCCGCTCGCTCAGAAGATCGCACAGCTGGCGCAGCTCAGCCTCACGGCCAATCGTTGGCCAGAGCGACGGCTGAAGGGCGCTGCTGACCGCCGGGGCTGCCGCTGCGCCAGCGGCTGGGCCAAGCAGCGCCGCTGGCGCAAGGCGGTTGCCCCGGCCCCAGCTGATAAAGGCCTCTGTGTGCTCAGGGGCAACCGCAAGGGTGCTGGCAAAGCGGCGCAGCAGCGCCCGCGATGCCTGACGCGAGCCAGCCTCGATCTTGCGCAGCGTCGAGGCGGCACAGCCGATGCGCTCGGCTAAAGTTTCTTGGGTTAGGTCAAGCTGCTGGCGGCGCTGCTTGATCCACTGATGAAACGCTGGCGCTGTATGTGTGTGCATTGCAGGCTCCTTTTGGTGCATACGCAATTGATTGGCAGCAAGATCTTGGCACCGAGCAGCACATGATCTGGGCTAGTTTTAGGTCGCTTTGCGTCCTGGTCTGTGCCATAGAGCATACCCTAAAATTCTTAATAGTTTCTAAAAGGAAGGAGCTACTTAGGATGCAGCGTTACCGTACTATCTGGCTCGTGCTCGCGATTATCATGGCGCTTGCGCCCGCGCACACGCCCAGCGCCGCAGCGGCCGCAGCCCCAGCTGACCTGGCCTATCGCTGGGCACCAATCCACCACCAAGACACCGATGCGTCGGACTTCGACGCCGACTATCTCAGCGCAATCAACTTCGACGGCGATTGGAACCCGCTCAACAACTGGGAGAACCAGCGCAACACCAGCCTGTTGCGCGCCTACGTCTACTACTCGATCACGGAGACGCGCACACACTGGTTTATTGGCTATGCCTTCTATCACCCGCGCGACTGGTCCGATATCCTTGGCGGCACGGACGCCGAGCATGAGAACGATCTTGAGGGCATCCTGCTCACTGTGCGCAAGGACGGCAGCCCCTACGGCGCGCTCGAGGCCATGGTCACGGTGTTTCATAATGATTTCTACTCGTACAAGCCCGCCAACAGCCGCTTCGGCGCGGGCCAAGAGGACATCGACGGCAAGGTGCGCATGGATAGCTACGGCGGCGTCGCGCGCCCAACCACCTTCCAGCAGGCCAAAGGTCATGGCATTCAAGCCTGGGACGGCAGCGACTTCCCCGGCCACGACGGCATCGTCTACTATCCCAGCCGCAGCAGCGCCGAGGTGCCCGACGGCGGCAACGACCGCTTTGTGCAGTACACCCTCATCGACATCTTCGCCCCCGGCGAGATCTGGGATCGGCGCTTCGAGAGCCAGCTCTTCGCTGAGTGGGGCGTCTTCCGCGGCGATGAGGGCCACGACAACGCCGCCCAGGCTCCCTGGCGCTGGGACGACCACAACGACGGCGCGGCGCTCACCGGCGGCGAACTTGCCACCGATCCGGCGCGGCTGATTGATAGCTACTTTGATAATGTCGCGCCATTTAGTCGGCTCTACACCAACAATCGCTATGCGCCCAACCCTTCGATGCAGCCCGATCTCTTCGCGCTGCGCGATAGCGCGCCTGACACCAGCCAGCTGACGCTCTTTCAGCTGCGCGCCGCCGATGGCCTGCAAACACTCGTGCAGACAGCGCCCACAGCGCTCTTCAACACTGGCCCCAGCCAGTCGGCCGCCTTCGCCATGGCCGACTATAACCGCGATGGGCTGCTCGATCTCTATGCCATGCTGCGCACCGGCACCGGCAGCGGCAGCACCGAGGTGCACATCCTCGATGGCGCAAGCGGCTATCAGCGCTTTCTGCTCCACGCAGCCACGCCGCTGCCGCTCAGCGGCGATGACGGCAGCTGGGCCTTTGCGGTCGGCTACTACGATAGCGACGACTACGCCGACCTCTACGCTATCAAGAAGCAAGGCGTCAGCTCCACCGAGGTGCATATCCTCAACGGACGCGACAGCTACGGCTCCTTTCTGCTACAGACGGGAACGGCGCTGCACCGCACAGGCAGCGATGCCAGCTGGGTTTTTGCGGTTGGCGATCTGAACCTCGATGGCGTCGATGATGTCTATGCCATCCACAAGAGCGCGCTCGTCGGCCAGCGCGTCCAGGTGCATGTGCTCAGTGGCGCAGCCAGCTTCCAGCAGTTTATGCTCCAGGTTGAAGTGCCGCTGGACGCAACACCAAACGACGGCGCATGGATGTTTACGCTCGCAGACTACAATCAGGATGGCGCGCTTGATCTGTATGCTATCGACAAGACCGCGCCTGCCAGCACGGTGCACGTGTTCGATGGCCGCACCAACCTGCAAACGACGCTCGGGGTGTTCGTCACGCCGCTCGGCTCCACCGGCAGCGACTGGAGCTGGGAGTGGCAGGCGTAGCCGCTAGCCCGCGCCGCACGCCAGCGATTAAACCACCGCGCGCCATCCACAAGCACCATGTGTGGATGGCGCGCGGTGCTGTGCGCTACGCGTCTAGCGGCTGAAGACCAGCGCTGGCTGCGCTCCGCCAGTGAACAGCTCCAGCTGATCGCCGCTGAGCTGATAGGACGTAACCGCGTTGAGCGCATTGAAGTAGGCACTCTCTTGATCGAGAATCGGCTGGGCACAGGCCATCAGCGTGCTCGTCACTTGTTCAATGCTAAGGCTGGTGCCGCTGCGGCTGTAGGCACCGCTGTACTGATTGCAGCCGCCGGAGCCGCTGGCCCGCGCAGCATCGAACTGGAGGGTTACCGCCGCATCAGGCAGCGCCGCCTGGCCGTTGATCGCCGTGAGCCGCCAGCTCGTCCCCGCCAGCTCTCCAGCCGCCGCATCGTTTGCGTCGCCTGATCCACACGCGCCCAGCAGCACCAGCAGCACAAACCCGATATATATCCAGCGCATAATCGTCGCTCCTTGCACTAAATCGTCACCTATAGGCGATTAACGCAGCGTGCTGTGCAAATGTTCCGCCGCGCCACACCCAAGCTGCTGGCGATAGAGTTTTAAGCAGCATAAAAATGTCAGGAATATCGCAACCAAAAACCATTCTTCAGCCAGCGCTTACCCTGCGGCTGTAGCCATCCAGCCCGCCGATCAGACCGGCATTTGACAAAACAGCCGCTGCTGCCTATACTGCGCCCCGAAATAAAAACAGTTTAGACCGTCTAAATTGTTTTTATTTACTAACAGCAGCAAAGCCCAGAAATTCACATAGCGCGAACGACCTTGTTCGCAGAAGAGCAAGCTACAGGAGCAATCCTGCATGGCTGGGGAGCGCACATGTCAAAAAACGCAGAGCTGCACGGGCAGATCGCCCTCGTCACAGGCGCAGCGGACGGCATCGGGGCCGCAGTGGTTCGCGGCCTTGTCGAGCGTGGCGCGCACGTCGCCGCACTCGATATCAACCGCCAGGGCCTCGACCGCCTCGCCAGCACCTACGGCTCCGCCGTTAGCCCGCTGGTCGTCGATGTGCGCACTGCTAGCGCAGTTGAGGCGGCTGTCACACAGATCGAGCAGCAGCTTGGGCCAATCAACCTTGTCGCCAATGTCGCCGGTATTCTGCGCTGCGCGCCAGTTGTGGAGCTGGCCAACCACGACTGGGAGACTTGCTGGGCGGTCAACGCCTCGGGAGTGCTGCATGTGTGCCGCGCCGTCGCCCGCCCGATGATCACGCGCCGACGTGGCAGCATCGTCACCGTTAGCTCAAACGCCGCCCGCGTCCCGCGCATGCACATGGCAGCCTATGCTGCCTCCAAGGCGGCAGCCACAGCGCTCACGCTCGCGCTCGGGCTGGAGCTAGCGGCGGCCAACATCCGCTGCAATGTGGTCTCGCCTGGCT
This sequence comes from Herpetosiphonaceae bacterium, assembly GCA_013538855.1. Taxonomy (GTDB): domain Bacteria; phylum Chloroflexota; class Chloroflexia; order Chloroflexales; family Herpetosiphonaceae; genus OHK22. The sequence continues at coordinate 15,259 of JABXJS010000030.1, read as the reverse complement.
CCACCGATACAGCCATGCAGCGCGCGCTGTGGTCCGCCGCCGCTGGCGCGGAGGCAGCGATCGCCGGGTCGCCGCACGACTTTCGCCTTGGCATCCCGCTCGGTCGCATCGCCCAGCCCACGGACATCGCTGCGGCGGTGATCTTCCTGCTTTCCGAAGACGCGCGCCACATCACGCTGCACGATCTGCGCATTGATGGCGGCGCAACACTCGGCGCATAAGCCGAAGGAGCACCAATGGACCTAGAGGTCTGGACACCAACCGATCCACCCCAATCTAGCCCGTATCCGCTTGCCGCCCAGCGCGCCAACCACACACGCAGCGTGGTGCAGGTTGGGCACGTCGCCTTCGGCGGCCCCGCGCCAGTGGTCATCGCTGGGCCATGTTCTGTGGAGTCACAGGCGCAGCTCATGCACACCGCCGAGGCCGTGGCTGCGGCAGGCGCACACATGCTGCGCGGTGGCGCATTCAAGCCGCGCACCTCGCCATACGCCTTTCGCGGCCTCGGCGCGGTCGGACTGCGGCTGCTGGCGCAGGCCGGCGCACACACCGGGCTGCCGATCGTCACCGAGGTGCTTGCGCCAGGCGATGTCGCGCTTGTCGCCGAGCATGCCGACATGCTCCAGATTGGCGCACGCAATATGCATAACGTCGCGCTGCTGGAGGCAGCCGGGCGCAGCGGCAAGCCGGTGCTGCTCAAGCGTGGCCTCGCCGCCACCATCGAGGAGTGGCTGCTCGCCGCCGAGTACGTGCTCGCCACCGGCAACGAGCAGGTCGTACTCTGCGAGCGCGGTATCCGCACCTTCGAGACCGCCACACGCAACACCCTAGACCTGAACGCCGTCGCGCTGATCAAGCACTGTAGCCACCTGCCAGTGATTGTCGATCCAAGCCACGGCACTGGCGCATGGCATCTGGTTGCGCCATTGGCACTGGCCGGGCTGGCCGCCGGAGCCGACGGCCTGATGATCGAAGTGCACCACGATCCAGCCCATGCTGCATCCGATGGGCCGCAGTCGCTGACTCACGCCAACTTTGCCCGCCTCATGCAGCAGATCAACCAGCGCGCAGTCGCTGCTCCAGCGCCAGCCCGCCTAGCCCAAGGAGTCGGCCAATGACGACTGTGTCCACCATGGCTGATTCAGCCGCAGCCTGGAAGCTGATCGAGCGCTACGATGGCGCAGCGGCGATCTGCTTTGCTGCGCCGCAGCAGACCTTGCTGGCCCACTGCCGCTATATCGACCTGATCGCCCAAAGCCAGGCTGATGGCCTTGCCGCCAGCGTGCGCGCCGCGCTGGAGCGCGCCAAGCGTATGGGCGAGCACAACCCGCTGGTCATCGGCGCAGTGCCATTTGAGCCAAGCGCGCCCGCCTACCTGGCGCTGCCCAGCAGCATCGAGCACGCCGGCCCGCTGTGCGGCGATAGCCAGCCACAGCCGCTGACGGCGTGGCGCACCGCATCGATCACGCCTGTACCAACGCCAACAGCCTACACCGCCAGTGTCGCCCAAGCCGTGGCCCAGATTCGCACCAGTGCACTGCACAAGGTTGTGCTGGCCCGCGGCCTGCACATCCAGGCTGATGCACCGCTCGACCTCCGCGCCATACTCGCCAACCTGGCCCAGCACAACCAGCGCGGCTACACCTTCGCCGTGCCGCTGCCCACCAGACGCACGCTCATCGGTGCCAGCCCCGAGCTGCTGATCGCACGGCACGGGCTACAGATCAGCGCCCAGCCGCTGGCTGGCTCAATTGCACGGGCCACCGATCCACACACGGACGCGCGCCGCGCCGCCGACCTGCTCCGATCAAGCAAGGATCTCCACGAGCACGCGGTGGTGGTCGAGGCGGTCGCAGCAACGCTCGGCCCGCTCTGCACGCAGCTGCATATTCCAGCGCCAACGCTGGTCGCCACCCCGACAATGTGGCACCTCGCCACATCCATTACCGGGCAGCTGCGCGCCGACGGCCCCTCGGCGCTAGAGCTAGCGCTAGCGCTGCATCCGACACCGGCAGTGTGTGGTACGCCGACAGCCGCCGCCCGCCAGGCCATCGACGGGCTGGAGCCGTTTGAGCGCGGCTTTTTCACTGGACTTGTCGGCTGGTGTGATGCGCACGGCGACGGCGAGTGGGCCATCGCCATTCGCTGCGCTGAGATCGTTGATCGCACACTGCACCTCTACGCAGGAGCAGGCATCGTCGCAGATTCTGACCCACACGCAGAGCTAGTCGAGACCGCTGGCAAGCTCCGCACCATGCTGCTGGCGCTTGGCCTAGATCAGGAGGAGCTGCTATGAGCGCCGCAACGCTTGGTCTCGACGGCACCGTCGCCTGGCCGCAGGAGATCGCCGCCGCCTACCGCGCTGCTGGCTACTGGCGCGATCAAACGCTCGCTGATGCCCTGCGCACGTGGGCTGCGCGCTCTGGCGCTGATCTCGCGCTGGTGTGTGGCAAGCGCCGCTGGAGCTATCGCGAGCTTGATGCGCGCGTGGATCGGCTGGCGGCGGGGCTGCAAACGCTCGGCATTCAGCCAGGCGCGCGCGTCGTCGTGCAGCTGCCCAACTGCGCCGAGTGGCTCGTGGTGTTTTTTGCGCTGCTGCGCTGCGGAGCGCTACCGGTGCTGGCGCTGCCTGCCCAGCGGCTGGCGGAGATCGGCAGCTTCTGTGCGCAGAGTGCGGCGGTGGCCTACATCGGCGCGGCCGACGCGGCAGGCTATGACTATCGACCGCTCGCCAGCGCCCTACGCGCGTGCTGCCCGAGTCTGCGCTCTGTCATCCTCGACGGTGCGCAGCACCCGTTTATCCCACTGGCCAGCGTTGATGCTGAGCCGACCAGCTTTGCGCCAGCGAGCGCAGCGGCAGTGGCGCTATTTCAGCTATCTGGCGGCAGCACCGGCACGCCCAAGCTCATCCCGCGCACCCACAACGACTATCTCTACTCTGTAGAGGCCAGCGCTAGCGTATGCCAGCTCAGCCGCGCCAGTGTCTATCTGTGTGCGCTGCCCATGGCCCACAACTTTCCACTCAGCTCGCCGGGCGCGCTCGGCACGCTAGCGGCTGGCGGATGTGTGGTGATTGCGCCGCAGCCAAGCCCGACACACACCTTTGGGCTGATTGCGCAAGAGCGCGTCACGATCACAGCGCTGGTGCCGCCGCTAGCGCGGCTGTGGCTGGAGGCGGCCCCCAGCCACCAACAGCAACTGGCCAGCCTTGACGTGCTGCAAGTTGGCGGCGCGCCGCTCGACCGCACAACCGCCGAGCGCATCACCAGCGTGCTTGGCTGTCGACTGCAGCAGGTCTACGGGATGGCCGAGGGCTTAGTCAACTACACCCGCCTCGACGATCCCCTCGAGCGCGTGTGGACGACGCAGGGTCGCCCGCTGTCGCCTGCGGACGAGCTGCGCATCGTTGATGCCGAGGATCGCGATGTGGCTCCAGGCGCGCCAGGCCAGCTGCTCACACGCGGCCCGTACACCATCCGCGGCTACTATCGCGCCGCAGAGCACAACCGCCACGCCTTCACCGCCGATGGCTTCTACCGCACCGGCGATCTTGTGCGCATGACCGCCGACGGGTATCTCGTCGTGGTTGGGCGCAGCAAAGACCAGATCAACCGTGGCGGCGAAAAGATCGCCGCCGCAGAGGTTGAGCAGCACTTGCTTGCCCATCCACACATCCAGGCGGCCACGCTGGTGGCGGTGCCCGATCAGTGGCTTGGCGAGCGCGCCTGTGCCGTGATCGTGACCAGCGTGGCGGGCATTGATCGCCCGACCATCGCCGCATTTCTGCGCAGCCGCGGCCTCGCCGACTACAAAATCCCTGATGTAATCCGCGTGGTCGATGCGCTGCCAACCACGCCGGTTGGCAAGATCGACAAGCGCCAGCTGCGCGACCAGTTGACCGCCGCCCAGGCCCACAGCCGCCGCAGCCGGTGATCGCATAGCGTGTTCTAGACTAAGGAGACCGTATGGCCCTGCCCCATATCGACCCATATCCACTGCCCGCTGCGCTGCCAGCCAGCCGCGCAGGGTGGACGCCCGATCCCGCCCGTGCGGCGCTGCTCATCCACGACATGCAGCACTACTTCGTGGCGGCGTTTCCTGCACAGCACGAGCCAATCCGCAGCGTTGTGCCAGCCATCGCCGACCTACGCCGCCATGCCCGCGCCGCTGGCATGCCCGTGATCTTCTCGACCCAGCCTGGCGACCAAGCCCCCGCCGAGCGCGGCCTGCTGCGCGATTTCTGGGGCGCAGGACTGGCCACCGGTCAGCAGGCGGCAATCATCACAGACCTCCAGCCACAGCCCGATGAGCTTGTGCTGACCAAGTGGCGCTACAGCGCCTTTCAGCGCACCGACCTTGCCGAGCGCCTGCGTGCGCTTGGCCGCGACCAGCTGATTATCTGCGGCGTCTACGCCCATCTTGGCTGCCTGCTCACGGCCTGCGACGCCTTCATGCACGATATTGCACCCTTCTTTGTCGCCGATGCTGTTGCCGACTTCAGCGCCGAGGAGCACCGCTGGGCCTTGCGCTACGCCGCCGGACGCTGCGCCGTCGTCACAGATACCGCCAGGCTACTGCAGCAGCTCGGCCTGACTCAGCTCCGCCGTGAGCTAGCCGACCTGCTCGATGAGCCTGCATCCATCGCGCTCGATGACGACCTGCGCGACTGGGGCCTTGACTCGCTGCGCCTGATGACGGTCGCAGAGCGCTGGCGCAGCGCTGGCTGCAACGCCGATCTCGCAGCGCTGGCCAGCGCGCCAACGCTGCGCGCGTGGTATGCGCTGCGCTTCGGCCAGCCCAGCCCGGAGCCAGCCGTATGAGCGCGCAGTGGCTCCCGCTCACCGCAGCTCAGACCGGCATCTGGGCTGGGCAGCAGCTTGACCCAACTAATACGGCCTACAACACCGCCGAGTACCTGATCATCAACGGGCCAGTCGATCAGCATGCGCTGGCAGCCGCGCTGCGCCAGACCTGCGCCGAGGCCGAGACGCTGCACGGCCGCATTGTGCTGCGTGATGGCGCACCGGGAATGTCCATCGAGCCGCGGCACTGGCGCATCATCGGCCATGACTTCAGCCAGGCCGCCGCGCCGCAGGCTGCGGCGCTAGAGTGGATGCAGGCCGAGCGCGCCCAGCGCTGCGATCTTGAGCACGACCAGTGGTTCGCCGTCGCCCTGCTCACGCTGGCGCAGGACCAAACGTGGTGCTACGTGCGGGCGCACCATATCGCCCTCGATGGCTATAGCTTCGCCCTGCTCTTTCAGCGCATCGTCGCCCGCTACAACCAGGCGACATGCGGCGCGCCTGCGCCAGCGGCGTGGGGCGATTTGGCGAGCATCCAAGCAGCCGACGCACGCTATCAGCAGTCTGATCAGGCCGCAGCAAGTCGTCGCTTCTGGCATGATCGCTGCGCCAACCAGCCGCAGGCCATGAGCCTGAGTGCAACCGCCGCGCTGGCGCAGCCGCACAGCCGCCAGCTAGCGCTTGATCTGCCGCTCGATCTCCAGGCGCGCCTGAGTGCAGCACTGCCGAGCGCCCGTATCAGCTGGGCCGATGCGCTGATCGCCTGTGTGGCGGCCTACGTGGCCCACTGGAACGCCGCCGACGCCGCTGTGCTCGGCTTGGCGCTGCTTGGCCGTGGCGACGCCAGCAGCCTACGCACGCCGTGCATGGCCATGAACATCGTGCCCTTGTGTCTGCCGGTTGACGCCAGCGCCGATCTACACCAGCTTAGCGCTAGCGTCGCCGCCGAGCGCAGCGCCCTGCAGCGCCACGCTGGCTACCGCCACGAGCACCTGCGCCGCGAGCTAGGCTTGCTCAGCACAGACCGGCGCATGGTTGGGCCAGTGGTGAACATCATGCCGTTTCCGCGCACGTTTGCGCTGGGCGCAGCTAGCGCCAGCAGCGTCACGCTCGCCGCCGGGCCAGTCGATGATATCGCCTTCAACATCACCTGCGCCGCCGAGCGCGTCGAGATCAGGCTCCAGGCCAACCCGCTGGCCTACTCGGACGCAGCGCTCGCCGCCCATGCTCAGCGCTTCACCCAGCTTGTCCAGGCTTGGCTCGCACAGCCGAAGCAGCCACTGGCGCAGGTGGCACTGCCGCCAGCCTGGACGCTCGCGCTGCTCGATGGCGGTATAGTGGCAGATGCTGCGCCGTCTGTGCTCGCACGCATTCAGCAGCACGCCCTGCATCAGCCGAGCACCACCGCGCTGGTGGCCGCTGATCAGACGTGGGATTACGCCACGCTGCTGCGCCAGGCGCAGGCATGGGCGGCCCAGCTCGCCGAACACGGCGTCGGCGCACAGAGCCTAGTGGGCGTGGCCCTGCCGCGGAGCGCAGATGCCATCATCGCACTCCTGGCGGTGCTGCTGGCTGGCGCGACCTACCTGCCGCTTGATCCGCAGTGGCCCGCCGCGCGCCGCGCCGCCATCATTGAGCATGCCCGGCCCTGCGCGGTGATCGCCAGCGCCACGCTCACGCACCTGCCCGCCAGCGTGCGCCACATCGCCGTCGATTCACTCACAGCTGGCGGGACATATACGCCGCCGCCGCTGGCGGGGGACGCACCAGCCTATGTGATGTACACATCTGGCTCCACCGGCGCGCCGAAGGGCGTGGTGATCAGCCATGCCGCGCTGAGCAACTTCGCCGCCGCCGCCGCCGCGCGCTACGGCATCAGCCCAGCGGATCGGGTGCTCCAGTTCGCGCCGCTGCACTTCGATGCGAGCATCGAGGAGATCATCGTGACACTGGCCGCCGGGGCTACGCTGGTTGTACGCAGCGAGCAGATGCTCGAGTCCATGCAGCAGTTCGTCGACGGCTGCGCCGCCCAGGCGATCAGCGTCCTCGACCTGCCAACGGCGTTCTGGCACGAGCTAGCCGCTGCGCTTAGCCACGGCCTGGTGCGGCTGCCGACGAGCGTGCACAGCGTGATCATCGGCGGCGAGGCGGCGCTGCCCGAGCGCGTGCGCGGCTGGCTGGCCGCTGTCAGTCCTAGCGTGCGCTTGTTCAACAGCTACGGGCCTACCGAGGCCACCGTGGTGGCGACGGTCGCCGAGCTGCACGCAGCCGAGCACAGCGTGCCCATCGGCACACCGCTGGCTGGCGTGCAGACGCTGCTGCTGGCTGACGACGGCCGCCCGGCGGCCCCCGAGGCAGAGGGCGAGCTGTACCTGCTTGGCGCAGGCTTGGCGCTCGGCTACCACCGCCGCCCAGACCTGACCGCGCAGCACTTTGTGCGGCTAGAGCAGCTGCCTGGCGCTCCGCGCGCCTACCGCACCGGCGACCGCGCCTGCATCCGCGCCGACGGCCAGCTGGTCTTTATTGGCCGCAGCGACGCTGAGTTTAAAATCAGCGGCCAGCGCATCATGCCTGCCGAGATCGAGCACGTGCTGCTGCTGCATCCCAGCGTCCGTGCAGCGGCTGTCGTCGGCCAAGTGCTGCCTGCTGGCGGCAAGCGCCTGATCGCTATGGTCGTGCTGCGCGATCCTGCGCCAACAGAGCAAGCGCTACGTGAGCACGTCCGCCGCTACCTTGCCGCCGCCGTCGTGCCGCAGGTGTGGCTGGTGCGCCGTCAGCTGCCGCGCAGCACAAGCGGCAAGATCAATCGCCAAGCCATCCTTGAGCAAGCGCCACCAGCGCAGGCGGCACAGGTGGACTCAAGCCTAGCGGCAGCGATTCGCAGCGCCTGGACAGCCGTGCTCGGCGCTGATCCGCTGCCGCCGGATGCCGATGTTTTTGCGCTCGGCGCGACCTCGCTCCACGTGATCCAGGTTGCCAACCACCTTGGCCGCAGCCTTGGCCGCGAGATCACCGCCGCGATGATCTTCCAAGCGCCAACGCTGGCCGCACTCACCCAGCTGCTCGCCGACGGCACCACCACGTCCGCCAACATCCAGAGCCAGCTGCTCACTGACGCAACGCTCGATCCCACGCTCCAGCTTGGCCCGCAGCGCCCAGCGCAGCCATGGCAGTGTGTGCTGCTGACCGGAGCAACCGGCTTTGTCGGCGCACATCTGCTTGCCGAGCTGCTACACACCACGTGCGCCCAGATCATCTGCCTGGTGCGCGCCGACACGCACGCCAGCGCTGCCGAGCGACTGGCCGCAACCCTGCGCCGCTACGATCTGCCCACCGCTGGGCTGGCCGAGCGCGTCGAAGCCTGGCCCGCCGATCTTAGCCTGCCGCAGTTTGGGCTAGATCACGCCGCCTGGCGCACGCTGGCCGAGACGTGCACTGCGATCATCCACAGCGCGGCCAACGTCAGCGTGCTGCGCGACTACGCCAGCCTGCGCCCGCTCAATGTTGCGGCGACGCGCCAGCTTGTGCAGCTGGCCCTGACCTGCTGCACGCCGCTGCATCATATCTCCACCCTGGCCGTCGCTGCACCGCAGCGGCTCAGCGCACACGTTCCCGAAACGTTTATTCCAGCCCACGCTGGCCTACGCGACGGCTATGCGCAGAGCAAGTGGGCCGCCGAGCGTCTGCTCGAGCAGGCGGCAGAGCGCGGCCTGCCGGTGACGGTGTGGCGTCTCGGCCGTGTGGCTGGCGCGCCGCACAGCAGCGTTGTCAACGCCAACGATCTTTTTTGGCGCATGCTGCAGGCCGGGCTGCCGCATGGTCTCCTCCCAGACCTCGACATCGCCGAGGTTTGGAGCAGCGTTGATCGCGTGGCCAAGGTTATCGTCGCGCTTGCGCAGCAGGCGCAGGCCGGTGCCCAGGTGTACAACCTCGCGACGGAGCCGCTACGCTATACCACGCTGTTCCAATGGCTCGCGGCAGACGGCTATGAGTTTCAGCGGCTGCCGCTCGCCGCATGGGTCGCCGCGCTGCGCCCGCTAGCCGACGCGCAGGCCCACAGCACGCTGGCTTTTTTCGAGCGCCTTGTGCACACCGAGACAGCGCCAGAGCCAGTCGGACAGTTTGCAACCACCCAGCTTACGCAGGCGCTAGCGCGCCATGGAATCACGCTGCCGACCATTGATCAGCAGCAGTTCGCGGCCTATCTGCGCGCTGGTCAGCGGATGGGCCTGCTGCCTGCTCCGGCCACGCTGCACCCAGCAGCATTAATAGATAGCTAGGAAATCTAAACCACACTCAAGCGGTTGTTTTAGGATGTTGAGCCGAGCGATTAACGCTAGTTGCTCGGCAATAGAGCCAAGGAGGTGCTATGCACACACATATATTCGGTCTACGTTCGTTGCTGGTTGTGGTACTGCTTGCAAGTCTGGTCGCGTGCGGAGCGGCCACGCCCACGGCTACGCCGATGCCAGCTGATCCAGCCGCAGGATCGGCGACGACCCGCTCTGTGGCGACAAAATACGGCCCTGTAGCCGTTCCAGCCGCCCCGCAGCGCGTCGTTACCCTGGACGAAGGCGCGCTCGACACGGCGCTGGCGCTCGGCGTCGTGCCAGTCGGAGCGCTTAGCTCACGGCTCTCGACCGGCGTCGCGCCCTACCTCGCCGCGCGCGTGCCAGACATCGCCATCGTCGGCAACCCCGGCGAGACCAACATCGAGGCAGTGGTCAGCGCCGCGCCCGACCTCATCCTCGCCAGCAGCCGCGTTGACGAGCAGACCTACACAACGCTCAGCGCCATCGCGCCAACCATCGTGCCCAGCAACAGCATGGCCGACTGGCAAGCCGCCACTGGCGAGTACGCCGCCGCCCTCGGGCGCACCGCCGAGCTAGAGGCGCTGCTCGCCGACATCGACACCCAGACTATGCAGCTGCGCGATCAGCTCGCGCTCAAGCCAGCCACCACCGGTGCGCTCATCCGCTGGATGCCGCAGGGGCCGCTGGTGCTCGGGCGGCTGCTTCCCGGCGTGCGCCTGCTCGAGACGCTCGGCATGACCCTGCCGAGCATCGCCACCGACCTAGGCAGCGCAACACCACACACCGACATCATCAGCCTAGAGCAGCTCAGCCAGATCGACACCGACTGGCTGCTGGTGGCCACCTTCAACGCCGAGGGCGACCAGGCGCTGGCCGCCGCCAAGCAGCAGCCAGTGTTCAGCCAGCTCAGGGCCAGCCAAGCCGGCCAAGTCGTGCCAGTGAGCGCCCAGCTTTGGAGCAGCGCCTACGGCCCGCTCGCCATGCAGGCCATGCTCGCCGACATCGCCAAGCTGACGGCTAGCCCGCAGTAGCGGCCCCAAGGGAGGTGCCACATGGCGCTTGAACGCCCGCAATCGATCAAGCCCAGTTCCCAGCTGACACTGCTATGCGCAGTGCTGCTGCTGCTGAGCGTCGCTGCAAGCATTGGGCTAGGCGCTGGCGCTGTGGGACCGCTGGAGGCATGGTCTGCGCTCGGCGGTGGCGGCGATGCTCAGGCCCGGCTGGTGGTGCTTACGCTGCGCCTGCCGCGCACACTCATTGCCGTGCTTGTCGGGCTGGCCCTGGCCGGCGGCGGGGCCATGCTCCAGGCAGCGGCGCGCAATCCGTTGGCCGAGCCAGGTCTGTTGGGGGTTAGCGCTGGCTCAGCCACCGCTGTGGTCATCGCAATCGCCCTCGGTCTTGGTCATCTGCACATTATCGTGGCAATCGGCGGCGCGCTGCTTGGCTGTGCGCTCGTGCTTGGCGCTGCACGGCTCAGCGGCCGCGGCGATGACCCGGTCCGGCTAGTCCTGGCGGGCGCGGCGCTGGCGAGCATCCTCGCCGCTAGCTCCGCGACCATCCTGCTGTTTGATCAGCGCACAGCCGACGAGGTGCGCTTCTGGACCATCGGCGGCATCGCCGGGCGCTCGCTCGCGCAGGTCATGCCAGCGCTGCCAGCTGTTGGCCTCGGGCTGATCGGAGCCGCCGTGGTTGCCCGGCCGCTGGCGGCGCTGGCGCTCGGCGAGCAGGTGGCGCGCGGGCTGGGACAGCACCCGCAGCTGATCCGCGCCAGCGTTGTTGGGTGTGTGGCGCTGCTGGTCGGCGCAGCCACCGCTATGGCTGGACCAGTTGGCTTCGTCGGCCTCGTCGTGCCGCTGGCAGCCCGCTGGCTGGCCGGGCCGGATATTCGCCGCGCACTGCCAGTGGCGCTCGCCCTTGGGCCAAGCTTCGTGTTGCTGGCCGACACGCTGGCCCGCCTCGTCGCCAGCCCAGCCGAGACGCCGCTAGGCGTAGTTACCGCGCTCATCGGCGCGCCTGTTTTAGTGCTCGTTGTGCGCCGCCAGCGCCTGCCGAGCTTATAGCGGAGGTCCTGTGAGTGACACACGTGCGCAGCCGTCCGTGCTCCGTGCCCGCCCGCCCGCCAGCCCGCCCCGCCAACCACGCGGCTACTGGCGGCTGCACTGGCGCGGCCTGAGCGTCCTCATTGAGCGCCGGGGCATGCTGGCGCTGCTCGCACTGGCGCTGCTCGGCGCAGCGGTGGCAGCGCTCAGCCTTGGCCAGGGCAGTGTCCGCATTCCGCCAGGGCGGGTGATCGCCGCGCTGCTCGGCGCTGCCGATGCGCCAACCACGCTGGTGGTGCGCCAGCTGCGGCTAGGGCGTGTTTTTGCTGGAGCCGCCGCCGGAGCAGCGCTGGGCATGGCCGGATGCCTGCTGCAGACGGTGGCGCGCAATCGGCTGGCCACGCCCACCACGCTGGGCATCGACAATGCCGCAACAGCCTTTGCCGTGGCCTCGGTAGTTGGCGTCAGCACCAGCCTGGCCCCGGCGGCCTTTGCCCTAACCGGCGCACTGAGCATGCTCGCGCTCGTCTTTGCGCTCAGCGGACCTGGCGACACCCGCGGCTACCGCTTTCTGCTCACCGGCATGGGCCTCGGCGCTATCTGTGGCGCGGCAACGAACATCATGCTGGCCCGTGCGCCAATCGATGCCGCTAATCAAGCCTACCCCTGGACAGTTGGCACGCTCAACAACCGCGCTGGCCCAACCCTGGCGCTGCTTGGCTGGAGCCTGCTGGTGCTCACGCCGCTGGCGCTAGTGCTTGGCGCTGCGCTCAACGTGGCTCGGCTGCCCGAGCCGGTTGCGCGCAGCTTGGGCGTGCGCATCACACAGCTGCGCGTCGGGGCCATCGCGCTAGCCGGGCTGCTCACCGGCTTGGCGGTTGCGGTTATCGGCCCGGTCGGCATCATCGGTCTTGCTGCGCCGGAGCTGGCCCGACGGCTGGCCGGGCCACGCAGCGTGCCGGTGCTCGCCGCCGGACTAGCCGGAGCCAGCCTGACCATGCTCGCCGATCTGGCTGGCCGCACGCTATGTGCGCCGAGCGAGCTTCCTGTTGGCATTGTCGCCGCTCTAGTTGGCGGTCCATACGTGCTATGGGTGCTGCTGCGCACACCCCAAGGAGCCTTGAATGCCTAACTCGACCTCTGCGGCATTGGCGGCGCACGCGCTACGCCTGGCCTACCGCCAGTCGGTGGTGCTCGACGCTGTCAGTGTGACCATTCCAGCACATCAAGTAACGGCGATCATCGGACCCAACGGCTGCGGCAAGTCCACGCTGCTGGCCGGACTAGCACGGCTGCACGCACCTGAGCAGGGCCAGATCATCCTCAACGGCCGTGCCATTCAGCGCCTCGTACCGCGCGAACTGGCCCGGCAGCTGGCGCTATTGCCACAGCACGTGCTGGCCCCCGACGGCCTTTCAGTGGCCGACCTCGTGCGCTTTGGCCGCCATCCGCACACGGGGCTGCTGCGCCAGTGGTCACCGGAAGATCAGGCGGCCGTCACCGATGCGCTGCACACCGCCGGGCTAGCCGACCTCGCCGAGCGCCCGCTGACCACGCTCTCCGGCGGCCAGCGCCAGCGCGCGTGGATCGCCATGGCCTTAGCGCAGTCCACGCCGCTGCTGCTTCTAGATGAGCCGACGGCGGCGCTGGACCTCGGCCATCAAATCGAAGTGTTTGAGCTTATTCGCACGCTGACACGGGCAGGCAAGACAGTAGTGATGGTCGTCCACGATCTGGTGAGCGCCTGTCGCTACGCTGATCATATGATCGCCCTGCGCGCTGGCAGCGTCATCGCCACTGGTGCGCCACGTGCGATCATAACGCCTGCGCTGATCCGTCAGCTCTATGACGTTCAATGCACGCTGCTGCACGACCCAACCGATGGCACGCCGATCATCGTTGGCGCACAGCGCGCACTTTGAATCTCTGTATTGCTAGCAGTAGAAAGGGTATCCAATGCAGTCACACACGACATTTCCCACCACCAACGGCACAAGCTACATCAAGCGCCTCTGCACCCATTTTGCCCATAAGATCAGCGTCGAGCACACGGATCAGCATGGCATCGCCCACTTTGCCATGGGCACCTGCACCATGCACGCCGACGCCGCTGCGCTGCGCTTCACCGCTGAGGCCGCCGACCAGGCCGCCCTCGACCAGATTCAGGCAATCATCACCTCGCACCTAGAGCGCTTCGCCTTCCGCGAGCAGCCAGCGCTCGTCTGGCAGCCCACGGCTCAGGCGGACTAAGTGCGCGGCCACGGCCTGCTTGGATGGCCACACCTGCTGCGTGCGGCGGCCTTGAGTGCAGAATCGTCGCCGCTCACGCTAGGGCGGCATCGTCGCGCACGTGTTTGTGGATGGCCACACCTGCTGCGTGCGGCGGCCTTGGGTGCAGAGCGCTGTGCCTGCTGACCGGCAGGCACAGCGCCGCGCCTGCGTGTCTGCGCCACCTGATGTTCAGCGGCGCATCGTCGCCAGCGCGCTAGGGCGGCATCATCACGCACGTATTTGTGGATGGCCACACCTGCTGTGTGCGGCGGCCTTGGGTGCAGAGCGCTGTGCCTGCTGACCGGCAGGCAGATCGCCGCGCCTACGTGTCTGCGCCACCTGATGTTCAGCGCCGCATCGTCGCCAGCGCTGCTGAGCTGCCGGCGAAACACAAAACGGCACCTCCCGACGTGGAGGTGCCGTTGGTGCAGCGCGAGTTTCGCGCTACGGTTTTTGGAACAGATAGAAGCCAAAGCCGAGGCAGGCGCGACCGTGCTGCAGGTACATCGTGCGCCAGGCGCGGATGCGCTCGCGCATCGCCGGAGCATCGGGGTCGTGAGGATGGGCGGCCACATAGCGCTCGATGGCGGTGCTGTACAGGCCCTCGTAGTGATCCCACTCATCGTCGTTGCTGGTGGTGCTGTAGAGCGGCAGCAGGCCCAGCGACTCGCCAAGGGCCATGGTGTCGGCGTGGCTGCCATAGTCGGCGGGGCTGGCCCCAAGAAACTTCAAGTACTCGGGGGCTGGCGGCTGCTTCCAATAGCCCTCGCCGATCAGCACAAAGCCGCCGCCGACGACCATCGCCTTGCAGCGCTCCAGCGTTGCGGCGTAGTCGCCATAGGCGTGCAGCGATCCCATGCAGATCACGCCGCCGAGCGACAGCGGCGGCACCGGATACTCGGCCATGGGCTGATTGACCAGCAGCAGCTGGCCCGGCTCCAGCCGCTTGGCTGCCGTCGCCGCCGCCTGATCGAGAAAGGCTTGGTTGATGTCAACGCCGATGCCGTTGACACCATAGTGCTCGCAGGTGCGAATCAGCAGCTCGGCGCGGCCACAGCCGATGTCCAGCACTGGACGCTGCAGGGCGGGCTGCAGCAGCGCCACAAGCCGATCGGCCTTGGCGCTGCTGAGTGGGCTAAAAAACGTATGCCCCTGATGGGCGATCGTCGTAAATTTAAGCTGCTCCATGCTGGCTAGGCCCCGCCCTCTTCTTCTTCGACGTTGGGCACGGGATCGAGCGTGTACGAGCACAGCTCAGCCGTAACCACAAACTGATAGTGCTCATAGACCAAGCGCCACAGCTCGTCGTCGGCGGAGTTGGCGAAAAGATCGAGCGTATAGCCAAGGTCGGTCTTCAGCGAGATCGAGCCGAACTCGCCGACGGTAAACTCGGTGATGACTGGGCGCTGCGCCACCAGCGCGCTGAGCAGAATCTGCGCATCGCTCATCAGCACGCTGTCAATATCGTAAGACCCGAGCATCAGCTGCTCTGCGCTACGCAGCCGCCAGCCGCAGTGCACGTGCAGGTACCACTGGCTGACCTCGATCGCGCCCTCCTCGTCGTGCTGAAAGCTCCGCAGGGGGCCGAGGCCGACGCACAGCAGGTCTGGCCCAATCACAAAGCAATCGCTGATTGGCTGGTTGATCAAGCGTCGCAGCTCGTTCTGTAGCGGATCGTTCAAGGTAACTCCTTCTTGCAGGTTATTGGTGTGTTTGCAGCGATTATGCACTATCTGTCAAGCGCTCCAGCGCAGCAGCGCCAGCGCGCCAGCGGCGGCCCGCTCACGCTCAGCGCCGCCACTGAGAGCAGCGGCATGGCACGGCGAGGCACTGC
>JABXJS010000210.1 GCA_013538855.1 Herpetosiphonaceae bacterium | reverse complement strand
AGCACCACCAGCAGTGAGCGGTTGCCACTCGTGAGCGGTTGGAATAGCACCAGCGCTGGCCCCAACGCCGCCGCTGCTGAACCTGTGCACAGACGATGCGCTATCTCATCGGCGCGGCGAACGCGGCTTGGCCTGTACAGCCGTTTATCCGTGCCGGTCGAACGTGCGGCTTGGCATTGATGCTGATAATTTTTGATAGGATTGTGTTGCTTGAGACAAGTGCGAGCGGCAGGCTCTGGATGAGTCTGCCGCTGGAGAAGCTAGCTAGTGCATATACTTTAGGAATCGTTGTTGCGTGCGCCGGGGCTATTGCGGGTCGGGCCGCTGTGCTGATGCTCCTCGCGGCGCTGATCGCCCTTCTCGGCCATGGGGCCTTTGCCCTGCTGATTGGTTTTGCCGGTGTCGCCGCCACGTGCGCCCTTCTCATCGACGCCCTCGTTGTGGCGTGAGTCTTTGCCATGGGCCATAGTTGCCTCCTTCTGTGCTACGTGTATTGAGTATTGATGCACAAAATATGCCAGCGGTACTAGCCCTCGGCTAGGCGTAGGTGATGCGGCGTGCTTGGATCGGCAAACGATATGTGTGGACCTAAGTCCTACGGTGGATAGCGGTGGTACTATTTATCTCGCGGCAGTGATCGGCTATCATGGGGTGAGAGAACCTCCCTGGCGCGTGAAAGGTCACCCTATGCTCCCTCCGCCGATTGCGATTCCTGGCATTGAGTTCCTTGAGGAGCTTGGTCGTGGTGCCAACAGCATCGTCTACCGCGCTTGCCACGGTCAGCAGATTGTGGCCGTGAAGCTGCTGCGCACGCCGAGCGCACAGGACGCTAGCGCCCACCGGCGCTTTATGCGCGAGGCCGTGACGCTGGCGCGTATTCACCACCCTGGCATCTCCGCTGTGATGGAGGCGGGCAGCATTGGCGAGCGCTCGTTTATTGTGCTGGAGTACGTCGAGGGCGTGACGCTGGCCGCGCGCATCAGCTCCGGCCCCCTGCCAGAGCGCGAGATTGTGCAGATCGCCTGCGATATTGCTAGCGCGCTCGGGGCTATCCATCAGCAGGGCCTCGTGCACCACGATGTGAAGCCGCACAACATTTTGATTGCCGCCTCCGGCCGTGCGCACCTGATCGACCTGGGCTTTGTCGCCGCGAGCCAGGCGGAGTACGACAGCCACGCCTTCGCTGGCACGCTGGCCTACAGCGCCCCTGAGCAGAGCGGTATTCTGAAGCGGCCGGTTGATGCGCGCTCCGATCTGTATGCGCTCGGTGTTGTGCTGTATGAGTGTGCCGCTGGCGCGCCACCGTTCCAGGCGGCCGAGGTGAGCGAGCTGGTGCGGCTGCACGCTGTGGCGCAGCCACGGCCTGTGCGCGAGCTAAACCCAGCCATCCAGTCGGCGCTGGCGCTGATCATCGCCAAGCTGCTGGCCAAAGACCCCGATGACCGCTATCAGACCGCCGCTGGCCTGATCGCCGACCTCCAGCAGGTGCCACTGCTCACCATGCGCCTAAAACAGTCGGCCGATGTGCTGCTTGGCGCGCAGGACAGCGTGTACGCCAGCATTGATCAGACGCCGCTGATTGGGCGCGAGGCGGCGCTCGCCCAGCTGCAGGCGGCCTGGCATGCTGCTCAGCGCGGCCATGGTGGCGTGGTGCTGGTGGCAGGCGACGCAGGCATGGGCAAGTCGCGCCTGGTGCGCGAGCTGCTGAAGGAGGCGCGCGCCGCGAAGGCCCTCGTGCTGATCGGCCGCTGCTCCGCCGATAGCGCGCTGCCGTTTGCGCCGCTGCGCGAGGCGTTTGATCAGCAGATGCGCCAGGTGTTCAGCCTGCCTGCGCCGCAGCAGACCGCAGCCATCGCGCGTATTCGGGCGGCGGTGGGCGAGTACGGCCCGCTGCTCAAGCGCTTCTCGCCGCTGCTGGCCTCGATTTTAGCCGACACGCCTGAGCTGCCCGGCCTCGATGTAGATCATGCGCAGTTCTACGAGGCGATTGTGGCCTGTCTGCTGCGGCTTGTGCCTGGTGCGACCGGCGCAGTGTTTTTCATCGACAGCCTTGAGCATCTGGATGAGGCCAGCCGCCAGGTGCTCAAGTTCCTCTGTGCCGAGCTGCCGACCTCCTCCCTGCTGCTGGTTGGCACCTACAGCGGCGCGGCTGCGCTTGAGCTAGGCCCAACGCCAGCACAGCACATCCGGCTGGAGCCGCTGAGCGCCGAGCAGAGCGCGCGCCTGATCACCGCCCGGCTCGGCGGCACGCCGCTCGATCCGTGCAGCGTTGAGCATATCGTCGTGCGCACCAATGGCAATCCGCTCGCCATCGACGCCTACATCGAGGCCATGGCCGACACGGGGGTGCTGCGGCCTAACTGGGGCGCGTGGGCGGTTGATCATGCGGCGCTGCAGCACCTGGCGCTCTCCGCCGATGTGCTGGAGTTGATTATGCAGCGCCTGCAGCACATCACGCCTGCGACCTACACGATGTTGCAAACCGGGGCGGTGATCGGCGCGCGCTTCACTCTACAGCTGCTGCTGGCTGTGCATCCGGCGGCGGCGCTCAACGCGGCGCTCGGCGAGGCCACAGCCGCCCACATCATCGAGCGCGGCGCACCTGGCGAGTATGTCTTTGTGCACAGCCAGATTCAGGCTGCGCTGCTGGAGCGCCTAGAGCCGCATGTACGTCGCCAACTGCACCTGCAGATCGCGCTCGCGCTAGAGACCTCTGTCAGCGACGATGCCGCTGTGTACGCGCTGGCCCGCCACTATGCCCGCAGCGCCAGCCCAGCGCACGCCGAGCGCGTGTATCGCACTAGCCTGGCGGCTGGCCTCAAGGCGCTGGAAAACTACGCCTTTGATGACGCGGCGGAGTTTCTGCAGCAGGCGCATGCGCTTGCCGCTAGCGTTGGCGCTGCCGCTGATGCAGCGCTTGAGCGCGCGCTGGCCGAGGTGAACGCACGGCTTGGGCGCATCGACGTGGCCAGCGCGCACTTCGCCACCCTGCTGACGATGACGAGCGACCCGCTTGCGCGCGCCCGCATCCGCATGCAGCGCGTGCAGAACATCGTTGGCCTAGCGGCCTGGGACGAGGTAGAGCGCGCCTTTGGCGAGGTTGAGCTGCGCATGCCGCGCCTGCGCGTGGTCGAGATCGCCGCTGCGGTTTGGCTCTGGCTGCAGGGGCTACTGGCGCTGCGCACCGGCTGGCGCTTGGGCAGCGCGCGGGGAGCGGATGCCGCACAGGTGCGCGTGCAGATCGAGCTGTATGAGCTGACCGGCCACCTGGCCTACTGGAATAGCCGTCAGCCGCTGATTCCGCTGTGCGATCTGCGTGTGTTTGGCCTCAGCCACCGGCTTGGCCCCTCGCCAGAGCTGGCGCGCTGCTACAGCGACCACGCCATGATGCTGATGGTGCTTGGCCGCACGCGGCCCGCCTTCTACTATGCGGCGAAGGCGGTGGCGCTGGCCGAGCAGCTCGGCGATCCGGTTATCCTGGCCCGCAGCCTTATGTATGCGGGCCATATTAACCACTTCCAGGGCGAGGTGCAGGCGGCCGAGCGCGAGCTGCGACGCTGCCTACAGGACTACGGCCAGTGGCTGCCGATCAAAGATTTTATCAATGTCTGCGTCGATATGGCCGTGAACCTGCTGGTGCGCGGCTACGTGGCCGAGGCGCAGCCGTGGATGGTGCGCTCGCTGACTAAGGCCGAGCAGACCACGGCGACGCTGGCCGAAGCCACCAAGCTGCACGCCTGCGTCTCGCTGTACGGCGCGCTGCTGGCCATTCAGGGGCGCTGCGACGCGGGCGCAGTCTACATCGAGCGCGAGCGCGCATATGTCGCCGCCAACCCCGACGACTCCTACCGCTGTAACTTGCTGCTCGGCAACGAGGCGCTGTTTCTGCTGGAGCAGGACCAGCTGGGCGCGCCGCTGGATACAGTGCTGGAGCAGCAGCGCAAGCTGGGCATTAAGCCCAAGCGCGCCGCATATCACCTGCGCATTTTCTTTTTGGTGCAGGGCTACGCCCGGCTCGCACAGTCCCAGGCGGCTGCGCCCGCTGACCAGCCACGGCGGCTACGCCAGCTGGCGCGGGCTATCGATCAGCTACGCCAAGCCGCCACAGTGCCGGTGCTGCGCTGCCACCTGCTGGTGCTGGAGGCCGGGCTATCGCGGCTGCGTGGCCAGACCGAGGCTGCCTGGAGCGCGCTGGCCGCAGCTGAGCTGCTGGCGCAGCAGACCGACAACCACTGGGCGAGCTATGAGATCGCCTGTCAGCGCGCTGAGCTACTGGCGGCTGGCGCTCAGCAGCAGATGGCCCAGCGCCAGCCGCCAGT
>JABXJS010000029.1 GCA_013538855.1 Herpetosiphonaceae bacterium | reverse complement strand
TGCCGTAACGGCCATCTACGGCATGGTTCGGGCTATCCCGCTCGCACCGTACCGACCCTACACGCCACCCGAGCCAATCCTGTGATCTACTGAGTATCGACATGGCACGTTATAAGCTGCGCACATCACAATTTGGCATCGTTAGCGGTATTCGCCAGGATCTCAGCGATCGGGTCTCTAGCGCGATGCCTGGCAACTTGTTTGCGCCCGAGGCGCGCAAGGGCCAGATGTTTATCTTGACCGAGCCGGTCAACGATAGCGCACGCGGCAAAGAGGCCTGCGATCTGGTTGCTGCAACCATTACGAGCGCCTACTACAAAGACTCCTCGTTCAGCATTACGTCATCGTTGCGGAAGGCGCTGAGCACTGCCAACACACAGCTGTACGAGTTTAATTTCCGCTCGGCCCACCATCAGCGCACTGCTGTTGGCCTTACATGCATTGTGCTGCGCAACAATGATCTGTATGTGGCCCAGGTTCAGCCAACGCAGGTCTATATCGTCCACAAGGGCCAGCTGCGCGCACTGCCCACCTATCCATCGTGGGACCCGGCGGCAACCAACAACGCCCTGCTGCGCCCCAATGCGCTCGGCACAAGCTTGTTTAGCGAGCCAGAGCTGTATCGCAATGTCATCGAGCCAGGCGATCAGGTGGTGCTGTGCTCAAGCCGCTTGGCGCAGGTGCTTGGCCGCGCAGAGGCGGAGCGCCTGTTTTGTTTGTCCGATACCGCTTCGGCCATTGAAGACCTGTATGAGCTGGCCAGCCGTAACTCCATGAGCGAGGCTCACGTGGCTGTGCTTGAGCTGCTGCCGCTGATCAACACCACTGTGCACGCGTCGCCGCTTAGCCCCGAGGGCATCTCCGAGCGCGGCCGCGCCGCGATGAGCGTCGTCGGCGATTGGATCTCCGATGTGACGGGCAATGCTGCGCTGATGCTCCGCCGCTCACATCAAGAGCAGGAGTCTGCACCGCCGGAGGCTGCCGCTGAGGTCGCTGAAACAGAGGCGCTGGAGCCACATTCGGGCATTCATCCGACGTCTGCGCTCACCGAAGCCCCGCACCTGCCTAGTCCGCTCGAAGATGTCGATCCCCGCGATATGGGCTGGCTGCGCGAGCGCCCACGCTATCGCCCACGCAGCCACGTCGATGTTGAGACATGGCCGCCGAGCGCTTTTTTAGGTGAGGGCAGCCTCGACCCGGCATTAAATGCCGCGCTGCCGCCACAGTCAATCGATCTCACCGATCAGCAGCCGCTGCCGATTGATTTTGCGGCTATTCCCCAGCGCGATCCGCTGCCACCGCCAACCTTTGGCGAGCGCATGACTGCGCCACTGCGCCATTTCATCGCAGCCCTCGTCACGTTTTTTGCCAACTTTGGCCGCCGCAGCCGTCCAGCTGCCCGGCCGCTGCCACGCTTTGATAACTCGGGCGAGCTATCATACCGCCGTAGGCCGCGCCGCAGCCGCATTCCCCTGCTGCTGTTGGTGCTGCTCCCGGCACTGGTGTGGGGCGGCTACTACTATTTGCGATTTCTGAGCAGTCAGCAGGCTGCCGATCAGTACGCTCAAGTGCTGACTAAGGCCCAGCAGACCTATCAGGCCGCGCGCCTTGCGCCGAATGACCAGCTCGCGCTCGAACGGCTCGATGAGCTGAATATTGTGCTCGATGAGCTGTCGAAGAGCGGCCTGCTGACCAACGAGCCGGTGCGCCAGGCCACCTACCGCAATCTTGTCAACGACGCCGAGCGCCTCCAGGCCAGCATCGACCGCACATCACTGCTCACCGACTTGGAGCCGGTGGTGACGCTGCCGATTAGCGATACCATCGGTCGTATGCTGGTGGTGCCCCGTGGCTCGCAGACCGAGATCTATGCGCTCGGCCGCGAAAGTGGCACGCTCTACCACCAGATCGAGGGCAGCCCCGCTGAGCCAGATGTTGTGCTCAAAGAGGGCAGCGAGGTTGGCCCTGTGTACGTCGCTCCAATTCGCTCGATTATGTGGCGCATCGATAACCTCGCCGTCATCGACGACGCCGACTCTTCAAGCGTCTATCTGCGCCAGCCCGATGGTGCCTGGGTGATCAACAACTTGCCCGCGAGCGAGTTCTGGCCAACGCAGCCATTTCCCGATGTGGAAACGTATGGCGGGCACTTGTATGTCTGGCAGTGGGGCGCAGATGCCGCCAGCGATCAGGTTGAAAAGTACGCCTCTGGCGAGTTTGCTAATCTGCCGACCGATTGGATCACCGATGTGCCGCTTGATGTCGATATTCAGTCAGCTATCGACATGTCCGTCGATGGCAATATCTACCTGCTGCGCCCCGATGGCTCGATCGTTGAGATGAACGCCGGTGTGTATCAGCGCACAATCCCGGCTCCGCAGATCAAGCCACCACTCAGCGCTGCGCGTATGTACCTGACTGATCTGCGCACCAATGAGTTCGATACCAACAATCCAGGCCACTTTTTTATTATCGACACGGTCAATCAGCGCGTTGTCGAGATGGATAAAGATGGCACGGTCATTCAGCAGATTCGCATGGCCGCCGATAGCAAGCTGCGCCTCGATCAACTCACCGATGTGGTGGTCACTCGCCCTGGTCCCGCAGGCCAGCAGATGTACTTGGCGAATGGCTCGATCGTGTACAAGGTGCAGCTCCCGCAGCCTCCGCCACCACGCGAGCTGCCAACTGCGACACCGCCAGCTACACCAGCGGCTCCGACACCAACCCCGTAATTGTGGAGTTTTATCAAGATGAAAATCGGAATTATTGGTTTGCCAAACAGCGGCAAAACCACCGTCTTTAATGCACTAACTCGTGGTACCGCCGAGACGGCGGCCTTCTCCTCTGGTCAGATCGAGCCAAACTTGGCCACAGTTAAGGTGCCCGATCCGCGCCTTACGGCGTTGGCTAAGCTGTATAGCCCAAAGAAAATTACGCCCACCGATGTTCAGTACATCGATGTTGCTGGCATGAGCAGCGGCGCACGCTCGAGCGGCGGCCTTAGCCCGCAGTTTCTTAACTATATCAGCCAGGTCGATGCGCTGCTGCACGTTGTGCGCGCCTTCGCGGACGATAGCGTGCCGCATCCCGAGGAAACCGTCGATCCGCTGCGCGACATTCTCTCCGTCGATATGGAGTTGATGTTCTCCGATATGGCCATCATCGAGCGCCGCCTCGCACGCCTGCGCGCCGAGATCGGCAAGGTGCCAACCAAGGAGCGTGAGGTCCGCCAGATGGAGCTGGACGCCCTTGAGCGGCTCTACGCCGGCCTAGAGGCCGAGCAGCCCATCCGCGCCCAAGAGCTGACCGAGGATGAGCAGCGTGTGCTGCGCGGCTTCCAGTTCCTGAGCGCCAAACCGATCTTGATCGTTGTCAATATCGGCGAGGATCAGATCGCTAGCCCGCCGTCGATCACCTACGCCAGCCCGAAGACCTCGCTGGTGTTTTTGTCAGGGCAAGTGGAGGCCGAGCTAGCTCAGCTTGAAGACGAAGATGCGCAGGCGTTTATGGACGATCTCGGTATCTCCGAGCCTGCCCGCGATCGCGTGATCACCGCCTCGTATGCGATGCTGGGCTTGATCAGCTTTCTCACCGCCGGCGAGGATGAGGTGCGCGCTTGGACCATCCGCGCCAACACACCAGCTGTCGAGGCTGCCGGCGCCATCCACTCCGATATTCAGCGCGGCTTTATCCGCGCCGAAATCGTCGCCTTCGATGATCTGATGGCCGCCGGCGATATGGCCGCTGCTAAAAAGGCCGGCACTGTGCGCCTTGAGGGCAAACAGTACATCGTCAAAGACGGCGATATCATTCATTTCTTGTTCAACGTGTAGCAGCCCGCACACCTGAGCGCCTTTTTTACCCTCCTTTTGCATCTATCTCTCCCAAGAGCTATCGCTTGAGATGGAGAGATGCTGCACGAGGAGGTTTTTTGTGTGGAACATGCTGCGCGTTGGTTTAATCGTCTGGCTTGTGGTGGACGCTCGTTCGCTCGCTGGTCTCCGTTCGGCACAGGCCGCGCTTGCGCCGCTGCCCGCGTTGATGGCGTGCGCAGCGAGTTGCGCCGCGCCAGACGTGATGATTAACGCCTGTAGCTCCGCGCTCGACTCTCCTCGTGTTCATCCTCAGCATGCCACCACAGCATTAGACGTAGTGCTCAACGAGTTTATGCCCGCGCCCAACGCTGGCGAACAAGAGTGGGTCGAAGTGTACAATCGTGGCGCAGCGCCCGTCGATTTGAGCGGCTGGAGCATCGACGATATGGCTGGCGGCTCGTCGCCACGGGCCATTCCTCAAGGCGTGCTGCTTGAGCCTGGCGCTTGGTATGTGTTGGCCTGGTCGGGCGCAGTCTTCAACAACGCTGGCGATGAGGTGCGCCTGCTTGATGCACATGCGCTGATCGTCGATACGGTGAGCTACACCTCCGCACCGCATGGCCTAACCTACAGCCGCATCCCCGATGGCAGCGGCGCATGGTGCGCTGGAACCCAGCCCACGCCGGCTAGCGCCAATCAGCCCGCGTCTGTTCCTCCCACACCAACCGCTACAACGACTGCTCCCGCAACGCCTGTCCCGTCTGCTCCTGCAACGCCTACAGGGACTACAACGGTTCCTTCCGCTACCGCAACGGCTGCGCCGAGCACAGCAACAGCGGTAGCGCCAGCGTCCATCGTCATTAATGAGTTTTTGGCTGCGCCTACTGCTGGTGCCGCTGAGTGGGTCGAGCTATATAATGGTGGCGCAACTCCGGTTGATCTCGGCGGCTGGCGCATCGACGACAGCGCTGGTGGCGCTCCAGCCCAGCTGGTGCCCAGCGGCACCACCATCGCTCCCGCTCGCTGGTATGTGTTTACGTTAGCAGGTTCACTGCTCAACAACACTGGCGACGAGGTGCGGCTGCTTGATGCGCACGGCAATGTTGTTGATGTTGTACCCTATAGCGCAGCCCATGGTGATGTTTCCATCAGCCGCTTTCCCGATGGCGCGCCCGCTTGGCTTGTCGATACTCCGCCCACACCCAACGCCGCCAATCAGGCTCCCGCCCCGACTGCAACCGCGACGCCTACCGCTGCGCCGTCACCTACCGCAACAACCCCATCACCAGCGCCGTACCCAGCCACTGTGGCGCTCAATGAGGTGCTGGCGGTGCCGGAGTCGGGCGGCGAGGAGTGGGTTGAGCTGTACAACTACGGTGCGACAAGCGTTGATCTGAGCGGCTGGAGCATCGACGATGCCCCTGGCGGTGCTGCGCCGAAGCCGCTTCCCGCCGGCACGCAGCTCGCGCCCGGCGGCTGGTATGTGCTGGCCTGGTCCGGGTCGCTGCTGAACAACGCAGGCGACGAGGTGCGGCTGCTCAATCCTGCTGGTACAGTGATCGACCACATGCGCTACACGCAGGCGCAGCATGATCAGAGCATCAGTCGCGTGCCCGATGGTGCTGGCCCATGGCAAGCCGCCACACCCCCGACACCTGGCGCTGCTAATCAGGCTCTCATTCCCACTGCGACCTTTTCGCCCGCCACAGCACCGCCAGCTACATCGACTGCTCCGCCGCCAGCGCCGTACCCAGCCACTGTGGCGCTCAATGAGCTGCTGGCAGTGCCGGAGTCGGGCGGCGAGGAGTGGGTTGAGCTGTACAACTACGGTGCGACGAGCGTTGATCTGAGCGGCTGGAGCATCGACGATGCCCCTGGCGGTGCTGCGCCGAAGCCGCTTCCCGTCGGCACGCAGCTCG
>JABXJS010000028.1 GCA_013538855.1 Herpetosiphonaceae bacterium | reverse complement strand
TGCGCCGTGGTTAACCCACGCGCTGAGCATCCACCGCCTGCCCGCTGCTCGCTCGTCCGCACCGCCGGCGGGAGAACCCATCCAGTGCGTCGCGCTATCAGCGGCGGCCTAGCACAGAGCAGACGTTTGAACCACTGCGCCGTGGTTAATCCACGCGCTGAGCATCCACCGCCTGCCCCGTGCTGGCGCGCCCGTTGGGCCGCGCTAAGAGATGCGCTCCAGGCCCTCGTGGACGATGGTGATCTCCTCGACGGCGATCTCGTTGCCGCCAGCGCTGAGGCTGGGGCCGCTGATCTTGCTCGGCCACGCATTGACGAAGTTCCAGCGCGCCACCTCGGTGTTGGCCTGATCGTAGACGACCACCGAGCCGTTCTTGCGCGCGGACTCGACCTTGCCCTCCTCGACCTCTTTGCGCCAGGCCCAGAGGTTGGTGTCGCTGGTCAGGCCGCGCTTGAGCGTAATATCGCCCCACTTGAGCGGGCCAGGGTACTTTTTGAGCACCTGCTTGCCCTCTTTGGTGGCGTGGTACGCCTCCATCACCTGGCTCTCGCTGCTGAGACCGCTGCACTCACGAAACAACGCCTCGGTGATGCCGTCAAGCTCCAAGTAGAACTGATAGCCACCAAGCAATTCGCCCATCGACATAGAACCCTCCTTGGGCGCTGGTTTCTAGGCCAGCGCCGTTGCATGCACAGAAAAAACGCCTAGGCCCCGTTGGTCTGGCTGAAGCGGAAGATGACGAACTCGGCAGGCTTGACCGGTGAGATGCCCACCTCGACGATGAGCATGCCGGCGTCGCGCACCTCGGGCGGGTTAAGCTCGGCGTCGCACTTGACGAAGAAGGCTTCGTCGGCGGTGGCCCCAAACAGCGCGCCCGAGCGCCACACGTTGGTCAAGTAGGCCGAGATGGTGCGCTTGACGCGCGCCCACAGGTCCATATCGTTTGGCTCGAACACCACCCACTGCGTGCCATCGTAGACCGACTCCTCGATGTTCGAGAACAGACGGCGCACGTTGATGTAGCGCCACGAGGCATCGCTGGACAGCGTGCGCGCGCCCCAGACGCGGATGCCGCGGCCAGGGAACGAGCGAATGCAGTTGATGCCGTTGGGGTTGAGGATGTCCTGCTCGCCTTTGCTCACGTTCAGCTCAAGGCGCAGCACGCCGCGCAGGATCTCGTTGGCCGGCGCTTTGTGCACGCCGCGCTCGCTGTCGACGCGGGCGTACATACCGGCGACATAGCCGGACGGCGGAATCTTGATCGCGCTCGGGCCACCGTCGGCGGCCAGCGGGTTGGCCACCCAGATCCACGGGTAGTACAGGGCGGCGAACTGGGTGTCGTAGCCAGCCTCTTTCATGCGCCAGTCGTTGACACTTTGCGGGTTGAGGTCGGGCAGCGCATCGAGGATGGCAAAGCGATCCTTCATCTTCTCGCAGTGGGCGATGACGGCGAGGTGCACGGCCTTGACATCCTCGCGCGAGAGCTGGCCGGAGAGATAGCCGCTCATCACATCGGGCACGCAGACCATGGTGATCTCCTCGACCGCCTCAAGGCCGGCGAGGCCGACGCGCTCGGTCAGGTCGCCCTCGAAGGTTGACGGCGCGACGAGCGACGACGAGTCTTTGCTTTCGCTGGCGGGCAGCGTGTAGGTGCCGACAGCCGGGCGGCGCTCGGCCAGCGGAGCCTCGGAGGCGATCTCGGTGAGCTTGATCAGCTTGGACTCTTTGTTGACCACATCGACGACATTGCGTGAGCCGCGCTTCTTCTCGAACGTGACATTGCCGAAGACCTCTTCGGTGCCATCAGCGCCCTTGACCGTGAGCGTAAACTGGTCGTCGGGGCTGCCTGGCGGCGGGTCGCCGACGGTGATCGTGACCTCCTTGGTGCCCTTTGGTTCAACCGTCAACGATGCGCCAAGCTCGCTGTTTTTGGCCGGCATCGGCAGGCTCGGCTTTTTGCTGGAGCTAGAGCCAGACTGCTGGGCCATCTGCTCCTCGGCGGACATCAGGCTCTGCACATAGCAGATGCCGCCGCCGTTGAGGAAGTAGCCGTACACCGACAGCGGCAGCAGCGCGCCGGGCACAAAGCCGCCGAAGGCGTTGGTGTACTGCGACCAGCTGGTGACAAGCACCGCCTCGCCGCGATTGCCTGGCGGCCGCCGCTCGGTGAAGCCGATGAACGCGCACACCGAGGTGCCCGCCGACTGGATCGGCTTACTCCCACGGTCGACCTCCTCAATGTACACACCTGGCGATAGATAGTTAGGCAAAGCAGCCTCCTTCAAGTGAGTGAAAAAGAGAGACAGCGTGTATTGATGCGAGCAGGCGCACCGCGATCAAGCCGCGGCGCTGCAAGCCCGCGCAGATTATTCAAGCTGAATACGGTAGTTCTCGGCGGCGCTCGGCACGTGCAGGCGGCGCTCGTAGGTTGCGGTTGGCGTGGCAATGACCAGCGTGTGCTCGCCGTCGCTCAGCCCGGCCAGCCGAAAGCGGCCCAGGGCGTCGGTGGTGGCGCGCACGCCTTGGCCGACCACGTGGATCAGCGCGCCAGGCAGCGGCTCATCGGCAGCATTGACCACCACGCCGCCGAGCCAGGCCAGCTCTTCGGGCGGAATCTCGGCGGTGCCCAGGCGCAGGCGAAAGCTGCTGACCGGCGGCCCGGCGATCACGGCCTCGCGATCAAGCGGCACCGTGACGGTGTAGCTCAGCGAGGGCTTGAGGTGGTTCTCCAGCGCCGTCCAAAACTCGCCGGGGCTTTTGAGCACGCTCTCAGGGCGCGCCACCTCGGCGTAGATCGGCCCGCTCTCCTTGATGATGCCCGCCAGCTGGCCCTGGAGCCGATTCTCCGGCCAGGTGGGAAAGCGCGCCAGCGTCTGGAGGGCGTGCCACAGCAGGCGGTGCTCATCCTCGACATGGCGCGTCCAGGCGGTGACGAGGTAGGTCAGGCCGTAGCGCAGCGGCGGCTGGCGGCGGGCGACGCGCTGATCGCGCTCAACCTGCCAGCCCTGCTCGCGCATCGCCGGACGCTCGCGCAGATCAAACAGATAGCAGTTGAGTGTTGGTCGTGCAATCCGCGACGACCACTCACGGTCGGGAATCTCGAAGCTGATGTCGATCTCGTTGAGCGAGATGCCACCATCGACCAGCAAGATTTCGCGGATGGTTTGGTTGGTATCGGTAATCATCAACCGATCTTTCTAGCCACGGCTACTCCTCGACCTCCGGCGTTGCCTGCCGCTGGGCGACCTGCGATGCCATCGCCTCGGCCTGCTGCTCGTGCTGATCATCGGCGGCGGTGACGCGCATCGGCCCGCTGGCGCTCATCGAGCGCTGCTGCACCACGTGGGTCAGCTCGTGGGCCATTAAGTTTTGATCGCTGGCGCTCGCGCCTGCGCCCAAGAAGATGTCGCTGCCGGTGGTGAACGCCTGCGCGCCCACACGCTCATTCAGGTCGTGCGACTGGCTATCGGCGTGCACGCGCACATCGGAGAAGTCGGTGTTGAACGACTGCTCCATCGTGGAGCGCATCATGTCGGGCATAGCGCTGCCGCCGCCACGGCGCGACTGGATCGCCGAGGCTGTGTCGGCGGAGACCTCGCCACCCTCAAGGCCCACCTCGGGAATACGCTGCACGGTGGCCGAGCGCTTGGCCTGCACCATGTCCTCTTCCTCGGTGTCGGGCTGGCGCTGCACAGTGTCGCTGCGCTTGGCCTGCACCATGTCCTCTTCCTCGGTGTCGGGCTGGCGCTGCACGCTGTCGCTGCGCTTGGCCTGCACCATGTCCTCTTCCTCGCTGCCCGGCTCGCGCTGGGCGATCTGGCGGGCGATGGCGGCGTTGCCAATCTGGCGCTGCAGCATCAGCAGCGGGTGCTGGGGCGGCGCGGCCTGGGGCGTCGACTGCGCGGCCTTGCGCCGAAGCGGCGCGGAGTCGGGCTGAGCGTGCTTTTCGTGGTTCATCGAACACCTCCAGGCTGACCGTTCCCGCGCGTAAGCTCTAGGTACGGGCCAAAGTCAGCCTCTGTGACCAGCCGCCCGAGCTTCTGATACTCGCGGCGGGTCGCTCGAATAACATGCGCCATGCTGATCGACTGCTGATCCTCGGCGGCCAAAAACGCCGATAGCAGCGCGATATTGCGGATATTGCCACCGGCCAGCCGAAACTGGCGCGCCAGAAAGCTTAGATCAAGGTCTTGGGCGCGCGGCGCTAAGCTTGGGAACACATGCTGCCAGATGCGCAGCCGGTCGGTCTCTTCAGGGAAGGGGAAGTCAATCGCCATATGCAGGCGGCGCACAAAGGCGTCGTCCATGTTTTTGCGCAGGTTGGTGGCCAGGATGACCATGCCGTCGTAGGCTTCCATCTTCTGCAGCAGATAGCCGACCTCGATGTTGGCGTAGCGGTCGTGGGCGTCTTTGACCTCGGAGCGCTTGCCAAAGATCGCGTCGGCCTCGTCGAAGAACAGGATAGCGTTGGCCTCGCGGGCGGCCTGGAAAATCCGATCAAGGTTTTTTTCGGTCTCGCCGATATACTTGCTCACCAGCGACGACAGATCGACACGGTATAGCTCCAGCCCTAGCTCGGCGGCGATCACCTCGGCGGCCATCGTCTTGCCGGTGCCGGATTGGCCGGCGAAGAGCACATTGATGCCCTTGCCGTTGGCGAGATGACGCTCGAAGCCCCACTCCTCCAACACCATGCGCCGCTGCCGCATCTGCACGCAGATCTCCTGCAGCTGCTGGAGGTGCTCGGCTGGCAGCACCAAGTCGTCCCAACTGTACACGGGCACGATCTTCTGCGCGAGGTCGGCCATGCGCCCGCTCGACTGCGCCCGGCAGGCCGCGAACAGCTCGGCGGGAGTGGGCACAGCGTCGCCGGAGCCTGTGCGCCAGCGCGCCAGCGACTGCGCCATCGTCACCGCATCGACGATCTGGCCGCCGCTGAGGCGAAACGTGCTGCTGAGCTGGCGCAGCGTTGCGGCGTCGGGGATGGCGGGAGCCAGCCAGCGCTGCCATAGCCGCTCGCGCTGGCTGTAGGCCAAGTCGGGCACCACGCGATAGAGGTAGGTTGTCTCGCGCAGCCAGCCGTGGGCCTCCAGCGGCTGGTCAAGCGCCAGCACGGTCAGGCCCTGGTAGCGCTCGAGCAAGCTCAGCCAGGCGCTGCGCCAGCGGCTGTGGGCGGTCTCGTTGAGCCACGGCCCGACGCTGCGAAAGAGCAGCACGGCAGCGCGCAGCTGGGCCTCGCGCCGCAGCCGCATCAGCGCCTCCTCTGGCTCGAGCGCGCAGCCGAGCGCCGCAGTGGCATCCACCTCCAGCACTGGCCGTGCGGCCGCGTGGGCCAGCGCCTCGGTCAGCATGCGCCGTCCGGAGCCATAGCCGCCATACAGGCCCAGCACAAGGCCGTTGGGATGCTGGAGCACAAACTGCTGCGTCTGCGCCAGCCATGCACCATCGCCGACCATATCGTCCAACGTGTGGCGCGGCTGCAGCGGCTTCACCCATAGCGCAAGCGCCTGATCCAGCAGCGGCTGCCCGATTAGCTCAGTCACCATCCGCTCGTCGAGCGAGATCGCCCGCAGCAGCGAGCCGTGCGGTCGCTGGGCGTCTGGCTCCAGCCGCACGAGCTGCGCGCTGATCAGCGGCGCGCCATCGGCCAGCTGCGCCCGTGCGGCATGGCGCTCGGCGGGATCGGGGCACAGCAGGCGCAGGGCCAGCTCCACGGTTGGGCGCTTGCGGGTTACATCGTCTTGGACATAGCCATAGAGCCGCTCGTAGCGGCTGTCGATCTCGGGGGCTAAGGCCAGCAGCACCACATCAACTTCAAACAGTGACAGGTTAAATCGACGCCGCAGTTGCTCCAGTGGCAGAGACAGACCAGCCTCAGCGGCCGAGCGCTGCTCCGCTGCCAGGGCGGCGCGCTCCTCGGCTAGCTCAGTGCGCATATGCTGTAGCTCGGCGGAGAGCGCCGGCCAATCAGCACAGAGAATGTCGATTTCCTGATCGGGAAGATACAAGCCGCGATATGCGTCGTCTGCGAGGGCGGCGTATGTTGCGCGGGTCACCTGAACTTGCCAGGCCAAAAGCCGATGAAGCCACTGTAAAAGCGGCGCGAGGCTGTGCGTTGGATGCGTATCTATGATCATCACCACGCCAATATAGATCTGTAGCCAAGCGCTACAGAAGTGCGGTCGTGTTCTCAAGTATAGCAACTGCGTTTGATCAATGTCAATGCTCACTTCCAGCTCAGCGCCGCCGACGACCACACCTCGTAGGCCGCAGCAGAGTTCAGCGTTATCAGGATTTTGCCACCTAGCTAGGCCGCTCCCCAAGCCATAGCAGCGCTCTTGGCGCGCAGGGAATGCGTTGACAATAAAACCGATGATGGTACGATTTAAAGAACAACCGCTCTCAATAATCAAAGAAAAGTGTTATGACTGAACAACAACTATCGGATGATTCTGTCTGTTCATCGTCGCGCCTGCACGCCATTCGCCTGCGCCTCTCTGTCCACGAGTCCAAGCGCCTCGCCGATGTCTTTAAGGCGCTCGCTGATCCCACGCGCCTCCAGATCATGGATGTGCTGAGCCAGCATCAGGGCCGCATCAGCGCCTGCGAGCTGGCCGGCGTCGTCGGCATCCCCAACAAAGATGGTCAGCGCCCGCGCCAGCCGACGATCTCCCACCATCTGCAGGTGCTCAAGCGCGCCGGCCTGATCTGCTGTGAGAAAGAGCAGCAGTGGATCTACTACTTCGTCTGCTCCGATCAACTCGCCTATGTGCGCGCATTGCTGGAGATGCTGCGCTAGCATGTCCTAGCCCACAGGTACCGAATGGCTCGCCCCAAAAGACCTAGAAGATGCTATCATGGCCCCGGCAAAAAACGCCGTACTGATTTCACAATACAGGAGGGCCAACGATGTCCGATCCCAAAACGTATCAAAATCTAATCGGCGGCGAGTGGGTGCCCGCTCGCTCCGGCAAAACCTTTGAGAACCGCAATCCTGCCGACACCCGCGATGTGCTCGGCACCTTCCCGCACTCTGGGGCCGACGATGTCGCCGACGCCGTCGCCGCCGCCCAGGCGGCCTACAACAAATGGCGGCTGACGCCCGCTCCCAAGCGCGGCGAGATCATCTT
The DNA here is from genome assembly GCA_013538855.1 of Herpetosiphonaceae bacterium. Lineage (GTDB taxonomy): Bacteria > Chloroflexota > Chloroflexia > Chloroflexales > Herpetosiphonaceae > OHK22. The sequence continues at coordinate 24,741 of JABXJS010000028.1, read as the reverse complement.
CCGCGCCTCGCAGATCCTCCAGCAGCGCAAGGAGGAGTACGCGCGCGATATGACCCGCGAGATGGGCAAGGTGCTCGCCGAGACCCGCGGCGATGTGCAAGAGGCCATCGACATGGGTTTCTTCATGGCCGGCGAGGGCCGTCGCCTCTATGGCGTCACCACCCCCTCCGAGCTGCCCAATAAGTTCCAGATGAGCGTGCGCCAGCCGCTTGGCGTCTGCGGCCTGATCACCCCCTGGAACTTCCCGATGGCCATCCCCTCGTGGAAAATCTTCCCAGCCCTGATCTGCGGCAACACCGTGGTCATCAAGCCCGCCGAGGACACGCCGCTCTCCACCTATAACTTTGTGCAGGCGCTCATCGACGCTGGCCTGCCGCCAGGCGTGGTCAACATCGTCAGCGGCTATGGCCCCGAGGCCGGCGAGCCGCTGGTCAAGCACCCCGATGTCAAAGTCGTCTCCTTCACCGGCTCCACCCAGGTCGGCAAGCACGTTTCGCAGCTCTGCGCCGAGCAGCTCAAGCACCTCTCGCTGGAGATGGGCGGCAAGAACCCGATGATTGTGATGGACGACGCCGACCTCGACCTCGTGATCGCCGGCGCGGTCTGGGGCGCGTTCGGCACAACCGGCCAGCGCTGCACCGCCACCTCGCGCCTCATCGCTCACCGCTCGATTGTCGACGAGCTAGTCAGCCGCGTCCAGGCCGAGGCCAAGAACATTCGCGTCGGCAATGGCCTCGACGAGAACAACCAGATGGGGCCGTCAATCAACGAGCAGCAGCTCGGCACGGTCCAGAAGTACGTCGGCATCGGCAAGGAGGAGGGCGCGGAGCTGGTGCTCGGCGGCGCACGCCTTGAGGACGGCGACTATGGCCACGGCTACTTCCATCAGCCCACCATCTTCACCAACGTCAAGCGCGATATGCGCATCGCCCAGGAGGAGATCTTCGGCCCCGTCGTCTCGGTCATCCCCGTCGACAGCCTAGAGGAGGCCATCGACGTTGCCAACGATGTGCCCTACGGCCTGTCGTCGTCGATCTACACCCGCAATGTCAACAATGCCTTTGTCGCAATGCGCGATCTCTACACTGGCATTGTCTATGTCAATGCGCCCACCATCGGTGCCGAGATCCACCTGCCCTTTGGCGGCACCAAGGGCACCGGCAACGGCAAGCGCGAGGGCGGCACGCAGGTGCTCGACACCTACAGCGAGTGGAAGTCGCTCTACATCGACTACAGCGGCGGCCTCCAGCGCGCCCAAATCGATAACGCCGAGTAACGCCCAACCCCAGCGACGCATGATCACACAGATCATGCGTCGCTTTTTGCTATCTGCACCTACTATTTTTCACCTGCTCTAAAAATTCCCCACAACCACATACATCCATCCGCCAAACCCTCGCGTAGAACACAGCAACCACGGGAACTCAGGATCGTGCGCACATCCTGCACTTCTACAACCTAGCGCTGTGATCATCATCGTTGTTGTAGAAGCAGCGCCTGGCTGAAGACCTGGACCAGTTTTCAGCCGTGCAACGTATAGACACTAGCAACATGCATACTTCTTCAGCATTGCTCATCAATGCCGAATGTGTGCAAACAATGTTCAATCATTGAAGGAGAAATAAAGGATGCGACGCTTTACATCGATCATGGTAGCAATTATGCTGGCTGTCGGTATTTTTGGCGCTGCCAGCGCTCAGTCTGGCAATGCACGCCTTCGCGTCGTGCACGCCTCACCAGATGCGCCCGCCGTCGACGTATACGCCAATGGCAATAAAGTGCTCAGCGATGTGCCGTTCTTCACCGCTAGCGACTACCTCAGCGTGCCCGCCGGCAGCTATCTGCTCCAGGTCGTCCCGGCTGGCGAGACCGATCTGACCAAGTCGGTCATCAGCGCCACCGCCGATCTCGCCGGCGGCATGGACTACACCGTCGCTGCTGTGAATGCGGTCGCCAGCATCGAGCCACTAGTGCTCGTCGATAACAATGCCGCTCCCGCCGCTGGCAAGGCCCACGTGCGCTTCGTCCACGCCTCGCCCGACGCTCCCGCAGTGGACATCCGCGTCAAGGGCGGCCCAGTTCTGTTCTCGAATGTGGCCTTCAAAGGCACTGGCGACTACACGCCGGTTGACGCCGGCACCTACGACCTTGAGGTCACGCCCGCTGGCCAGGACACGGTCGTGAAGGAGATCCCCGGCGTCAAGCTCGACGCTGGCACCGTCTACACCGCCTGGGCCACCGATATGCTGGCCAACCTCACCCCGCAGATCACCGTTGACGCGAAGTCCAGCGGCGGCAGCACCGGCGGCGACACCGCTGGCAGCACGCCGGGCAATCTGCCCACCACTGGCGCTGGCGATAGCCTGCCCGCTGTGTGGCTGGCCGTTCTGGCCGCTGGCATCCTCGCCGCAGGTGTGGCGCTGCGCCGACGCACCGTCCGCAGCTAAGCCGCCCGATCGTAGGAACATCGTCGCTGGTAGTCCTTGGGGTGGGCAACGCGACGATGCTCACCGGACAGTCCGCTAGGGCTGTCCGGTTTTTCTTTTTAGCTCCCAAGCCTATTCCACACCTATACGCTCCGGTCGACCTAGCTCACTGCTTTGTCCATCGCACGGCAGCGGCGGGGCAGCGCCAGCCAGCGCCAGGTAAACAGCGGGCGGGCCGCCGCCAGAGCAGGCGCATGGCCCGCCAGCGCACGACACACCACCGCCGCAGCTGCATCTAAAAACAAGCGCCCGTTTGGATGGTGAAAAAAAGCGCCGTGGTTAATCCAGCCCGGCTCAGAGGTCAGAGTCGGCGCTGGTGGCGACCCTACCGCTCATGCGCCCGTCGCCAGCTGGCCGCGCCTAGCACTGCCGTGCGATGGACAAAGCAGTGAGCTAACCAGCCAAGGCCACCGCTGTTGCCAGCCCACGCGCACATGACGCAGCAGCGCCGCACCCCAAAAGAGCAGCAGTGGCGGGTAGACTACGGGCAAGTCCTGCAGCGTGTGTGGCAGCGGCAGCAGCGCTTGACACTCCGGCGTCCAAAAACCAGTGGTGCTCAACACGAGCGCGCCGCGCAGGCGCAGCAGCTCGGGCGTATCGCCGTTAGAGCGCAAGGCGAGATCGCCGTCATCGTGGCTGAGCAGCCGCACCGCCGCTGCCACGAGTGCGCGGCGGCTCGTAGCGTAAGTTGCCCGGCACAGTGTCCTCTATGCTGCAAATTGTCGGGCGGAACGACAGCTCGCCAGCGCGCAGCCCACCACCGACGAGCCAGCACCAGCGACCGAGCCGCGCTTGCTGTGGCATCCATTCGACAGTGGATAGAAAATCATTGACGCATAGTGTAGATTTAACCTACAATCCACTCAACATCACTGCCTTCGGCGTTGAGTTACCTCGTGGAGGCCCATCATGACGAATGGAACCTCGACCAACCGCCCACCAGAGCAGCAAAACCCTGCTCCGTCCACACCGCCCACCTATACCCCACCGCCCACCGCCTACGGCCAAGGTGCTCCGCCAGCGATGCCGAGTGGTGCCGAGATGGTCAACACCTTCCAGCGCTTCTCGCTTGGGCGCCGAGTGCTGCTAGGCGCAGGCGTGCTCAGCTGGCTGCTGTTTATGACCAGCTGGTACAAATTCAGCGTGCTTGGCACCTCCGTAAGCATATCCGGGCTATTCCAGCTCAACTACATAGCCTGGCTGCTGCTGGCGGCATTTGTTGTGGCAATGGCACTGCCGCTGCTGCGCCGCAACGTCAAGCAGTTTGTGCCGCTGCCCTACAGCGAGGGGCAGATCGCCTTCTTCGGCAGCGCCGGCATCACCGTGATCACGCTGCTGAGCGGCCTGATCACCAAGCCTAGCTCCTACTCGCTGAGCTTCTGGTTCTTCCTGACCATCATCTGTCTCGCGGGCATGACCGCTGGCGGCTGGCTGATGCATCAGGCGCGCGAGTAAGAGCGGCGTAAAGCGTGCAGATTAGCGGCGGACGGCCTGTGCATAGGCCGTCCGCCGCACATTTTAAGCACAGGCTCGATGCAGACGCATATTTGTGCTCGCTATCACTAGCGTATTCGACATAGGGCGCGATCTGCGCTATAATCCTCGCTGTTCAAGGCATCTCCTAATGCCGTTTTTTGTCATGGCGTTCAGCTATGCTGCTGGACGTGTGGATTGAGGGTGCCTACAATGGCTGAGGTATCGGCTCCCAACTGGTCCGAAACACGGGCCGAGTTTCCAACGCTGGCTCGCAAAATCTATCTGAACACATGCTCGCTAGGAGCGCTCAGCCAGCGCGTTCGTGCGGCAGTCAATCGACACCTTGACCTCTGGGAAGAATACGGCGCATCGGCGTGGTACAAGATCTGGCTTGGCGAGTGCAGCGCTCTGCGCGCCAGCACCGAGCGGCTGCTGAACGCGCCCGCCGGGTCAGTCGCCCTGGCCCCCAGCGTTGGCGTGGCGCTCTCCTCAATTGCCAGCGCGCTGGACTACCGCCAGCGGCCCAAGATCGTCACCACCGCGCTCGACTTCCCCACCATTCCCTACCAGTGGCTCGCCCGGCCCGACACCGATGTGGTGATCTTGCCCTCCGACGACGGCATCAGCGTGCCTTTGGAGCGCTTCGCGGCCGCCATCGACGAGCGCACGGCGCTGGTTGCTACCACGCATGTGCTGTTCGCCAGCGGCACCATCCAGCCGATCGACGAGATTGTCGCGCTGGCCCACGCCAAGGGCGCGCTCGCGCTGATCGACGGCTACCAGGCCGCTGGGCAGGTGCCGGTTGATGTGCAGGCGAGCAATATTGATATGTATCTGACTGGTGGACTCAAGTGGCTGCTTGGTGGCACGGGCATTGTTGAGCTATACGTGCGGCCCGAGCTAGCGCGCACGCTTGAGCCAACCGTCACCGGCTGGTTCGCCCACGCCAACCAGTTCGCCTTTGATCCTGAACACTTCGCCTATGCGCCTGATGCGCGCCGCTTCGAGATCGGCACACCGGCGCTGGCGGCGGTCTACGCGGCCCACGCGGGCATGCAGATCATCTTGGAGCACGGCGTGGCGGCCATCCGCCAGCGTGAGCTAGAGCTTGTCGCTGATCTGGTCGAGCGCCTGCGGGCTATCGGCTGTCGGCTCTCGATCAGCGCCGACCTGCAGCAGCATGGCGGCATCGTCATGATCAAGGCCGCCGACCCGGCGCGGATCGTCAAGGAGCTAGCGGAGCAGCAGATCATCGTCGATCATCGACCTGGCCACGTCCGGGTTTCACCGTATTTCTACAATACTGAAGACGATCACGCGGCGCTTGTTGCAGCACTGCAGCGCTGCGATATCACGGCATAACCGTACATGCAAGGAGGCAATTCGTGTCAACTCGCACGATGCTCGACCGCTACCAGACAGGCGTCGGCTACCTAGCCCGCATCCTGCACCGCCTGTCGGGCATGGTGGTCACCATCTACATGCTTGTATACATTTGGGAACTCGGCTCGATTACGCGGGGCGGGGTTGCGTCGTTCGATGCAACAATGGCCTCCTACAATACACCGTTCTGGAAGATCACCCACGCGCTGGTCGTGGCCTTGGTTGTTCTGCACGCCCTGACCGGTCTGCGTGTGATGCTAGCGGAGAGCGGCATCGGCCTGCGCGTCCAAAAAGCCACCTTCTGGCTCTCGGTCGTGATCACGCTGACGCTGTTTGTGCTGCTGTTTGTCAAAGCTATCGGAACCATCACCGCCTGACCCACGAAAGGATCAGATTGTGCAACGAGAAGTCACAAGTGTTACCAGCCGGGCGCAGCAGGTGCGCGTCGCACCGCGCGCTGGAACGTGGCTGTGGATCTGGCAGCGCCTGACCGCCTATGGCCTGCTGTTGTTTTTAGCGGTTCATCTGTACTTTACCTACTTTGCGCAGCTTGGCACGCCTGGCGCGCTAACCTTCGCTCAGGTTCAGCGCCCGTTTAATGTGTACACGCTGGCCTACGCCCTCAACGAGTGGCTTTTGCTCTTCTGTGCTCTGTTCCACGGGTTGAACGGCCTGCGCAATATTATTTTCGACTGGACGACCCACCAAGGTCTGCGCCGCGCCATGACGGTGCTGCTGCTGCTGGTGGGCCTTGGCTTTGCTGTCTATGGTGGCTGGGTGTTGTGGACGCTGGCAAGCACCGCCGCGTAGCAGCCGTCGCGCCTAAGGAGTTGTAGTTGTGATTCAACACGATGTTCTCATCGTCGGCAGTGGCATCGCTGGCATGCGCTGCGCGCTTGAGATTAAGCGCCAGCAGCCCACCGCCGACGTTGCACTGGTGACGAAGCTCTATCCCACACGCGCACCCTCGGTGATCGAACGTGAGGGTATCGCGGCGGCGCTGGGCAATGTGCGCTTCGATGAGACGGGCGCGCTCGTCCCGTCGCGTGGCGATCGCACGTTCGATAGCCCGGCGCAGCACGCCGCCGACACCCTCAAGTACGCCGAGGGCTTGGCCGATCCCGCCGCTGTGCAGCTGCTCTGCGAGCAGGCACCCAAGGCCGTCTATGAGCTAGAGCACATGGGCACGCCGTTCAGCCGCACCGCCGAGGGCCGCATCGCGCAGCGCGCCGGCTGGGGCCATACGCAGCCGCGTGTCGCCTACGCCGCCGACCGCACCGGCCACGCGATCACCCACACGCTCTACGGTGAGCTGATCCGCTTCGGCATCAAGGTGTACCCCGAGTGGTATGTGCTCAGCTTGGCCCACAGCGCCAATCGCGCCCAGGGCGTGGTGGCCCTCGACATCCGCTCTGGCGAGACGGTCGCCTTCCAGGCCAAGGCCACAGTGCTGGCCACCGGCTCCTACGGCCGCATCTTTGGCCGCACCAACGATACGCAGTCATCAACTGGCGACGGCCTGGCGCTGGCCTATCGTGCGGGCCTGCCGCTGCAGGATGTCGAGCTGGTGCAGTTCCATCCGCTCGGCCTCTATAGCACTGGCTTTGTGATCAGCGAGCGCATCTTGCTCGATGGTGCCCACCTGCTCAATGGCAAGCGCGAGCGCGTGCTCAAGCGCTACGCAAAGGAGCTAGAGCTAGCCCCGCTCGCCGTGATCAGCGCGGCCATCGAGCACGCCATTGCCGCCGGTGATGGCGCAGGCGAGCACAAAGATCACGTCTGGCTCGATGTGCGCCACCTGCCCGCCAACCATCTGCGCGAGCACTACCCGCACCTCCTAGAGTATGCCGCCGACTATCTGGGCATCAACCCGCTCGAGCAGCTTGTGCCTGTCCTGCCCACGGCGGCAGCCACGCTTGGCGGCATTCCCACCAATCTCGACGGCGCAGTGCTCGATGCACAGCAGCAGCCTGTCGCCGGGCTGTACGCTGTGGGCGCATGTGCGTCCAATGGCGTCAATGGGGCCAACCTGCTGCCTGGCAACGCGCTGCTCAGCGCTGTGGTCTTCGGCCGCCGCACCGGCGCAGCCATCGCCGCGCAGCTCAAGGCCGCACCCGCCCACGGCGACTTCCCAGCCGATGCCCTCCAGCAGGCGCTGGCCGAGGTCGAGGCGCTGCTGCACCAGCAGGGCGACATGCGCGCAGGAGCTGTCCGCGAGCGCCTACTGGCCACAATGAGCGCCGCCTGCGGCCCGCTGCGCCAGTCCGAGCTGCTTACACAGCACCTCGGCTCGCTGCATGAGCTGCGCGCAGAGTTCAACCGCATTGCCCTGGACGATAAAGGCCACGTCTATAACGCCGAGCTCGTCGAGGCGCTAGAGCTGAGCCGTATGCTCGACTGGGGCGAGGCCATCATCGCCGGCGCGCTGGCCCGCGAGGAAAGCCGCGGCGTGCATAGCCGCAGCGAGTACGCCGCACCCAGCACCGCTCAACACACCCTGACGACGCGCCAGACCGACGGCACCCCGCAGGTGTCGCACGTCGCAGCGCCCGATATGCCTGCGGTCCAGGCTTGATGCGCCACTTAGGAGGTTTTTGATGAACGTTCGGATTCGTGTTCCGCGCTTTAATGCGGAAACCGATGCAACCCCGAAGTTTCAAGAATATACGGTTACGGTGACGCCGCAGACCACGGTGCTCGATGCGCTCAACAGCATCCGCAGCGAGCAGGACGGCACGCTGGCCTTCCGCCGCTCGTGCCGCTCGGGTATGTGCGGCTCATGTGGCATGTTGATCAATGGCCGCAATCGCCTGGCCTGCAACACCCGCGTCGTTGACCTGAACAACCACGAGGTCTCGGTTAACCCGCTGCCTGGCTTCCCGGTCATCCGCGATCTCGTCGTCGACTGGGACCCATTCTTCGCCAAGGATGCGGTGATGCTGCCCTACCTCGTCACCGACCAGCCTGTTCCCGCCGAGGGCGAGCGCCTACAGAGCCGCTACGACTACGAGCGCATCGACAACGCTGCCCGCTGCATTCAGTGCGGCTGCTGCTCGTCGGCCTGCCCTGTCCAGTGGAGCAACGGCGACTACTACGGCCCCGCCGCGCTCACCCGCGCCTACCGCTTCGTCGAGGACTCGCGCGATACAGCGGTGCGCGCGCGCCTCGATATCGTCGGCACCGAGACAGGCGTCTGGCGCTGCCATACGATTTTCAACTGCACTTCCGACTGCCCTAAGGGTGTCTTGAACACCGAGAACATTCAGGCGCTCAAGCGTAAGATCATGCTCACACGCCTGGGCCTGGGCAGCATCGCAGTGAAAGTCCACGCGCCAGAACTGGCCTAATGCCAAGCCAGCAGTCGCAGCAGGCAGTCCGAGGGTGTTTCCTCGGGCTGCTTGTCGCAACTGCTGGCGTTTTGATTCGTCGCTTGCTGGAGCGCCTGCGCGTGCTCCGGCCTGCCCAGCCCAACACAATGACTGAACCAACCTACGATCTAGCCCACGCACCCTTTGATCGCACCGAGGACACGGCTGCGCCACCGAGCCATGCGGACTCAGCGGCCGTGCCAGCGCACGCTGCGGCTACAGTTGAGCCGCTTGATTTAACCACGGCGCAGTCGATCAACCATACCGCCACCGCTGAAGCAGCACCAGATACACAGGCGCACGCGCACAGCGCTGACCGCACCATCGACCCGCAGGTGCTGCTCCAGGCCGAGGCCGTGCTGTTCGTCGCCGCCGAGCCAGTCGATGCTGATGTGCTCGCCCGTGTGCTCGGCCTCGCCGCCGCTGAGCTGCCCGCGCTGCGCAGCGCCCTGCGGCAACACTTTCAGTCGCGCGGCATTCGCCTGCAGGAGCAGGCCGACCAGCTGCAGCTTGTGAGCGCGCCCGAGGCGACGGCAGCGCTCGAGCGCTTTCTGGGCCAGCCGCAGCCGACGAAGCTGTCGGCGGCTGCGCTTGAGGTGCTGGCGATCATCGCCTACCGCCAGCCACTCACCCGCGCCCAGGTCGAGGCGATTCGCGGCGTCGACTCAAGCGGCGTCATGCGCTCACTGCTTGCCCGCGAGCTGATCGCCGAGGTCGGGCGCGCTGAGTCGCTTGGCCGACCGATCCTCTATGCCACCACGGCGCAGTTTTTGCAAACATTTGGCCTGACCAGCCTCGACGAGCTGCCTGAGCTGGCGCTGCCGGAGCCACCGGAGCCGCCCGCAGCCGCCGACTAGCGTCGAATAGCTTAACTGTTGCCAGCGCAGGCCCTGCACAATCCTGCGTTTTTGTTTTTAATGAGGATACGTATGCGTGTTTTTAATCGTCGTCTGCCCACGTCCACGCCGCAGGTCACAGCTTTTACGTTGGCGCGGCGCGTAGCCAAGCTGCTGCTTGGTTTGGCGCTGCTCGGCGTGGGCATCGCGCTGATGCTCCAGTCGAACTTGGGGCTTGGCCCGTGGGATATGTTTCACCAGGGCCTGAGCCACCAGCTGCCGATCAGCGTCGGCGTGGCGAGCCAGCTAGTGGGGCTTATTATTCTAGGATTGCTGCTGCTGGTACGGGTGCGCTTTGGTATCGGAACCATCCTCAATATTTTCCTGATCGGTCTGATCATCGACTTGACGCGCCCGCATATCCCCGAGCTGCACTGGCTGCCGAGCCAGCTCGGCGTGTTCTTGCTGGCGATAGGGCTGTGTGGCCTTGGCACCGGCCTGTACATTGGGGCCAACCTTGGCGCAGGCCCGCGCGACAGCTTTATGCTCTGGGTCCATCAGCGCACCGGCTGGTCTGTGCGCGCTGTCCGCACGGCCACAGAGCTATGTGTGCTGCTGTGTGGCTGGCTGCTCGGCGGCAAGGCGGGCGTTGGCACCCTGCTGTTTGCCTTTGGCATCGGTCCAGCGGTGCAGCTGAGCCTCGCGCTCTTCCATCGGCCAACAGCGGCACAGGCAGAGCTAGCCGAGGCCAACTAGCGGCGCGTGATCGAGCGAGATTCCCTCTATTCAAAGCCGAAGTGCTCATCTATAATCAAGCCACATTGGCTGCGCGAGCGCACATAGCTGGTGCCGAGTGGCACCTAACAGGGCTTGCATCCTAGCCGTGCGGCCTCAGTGCCCAGTGTGCACCGCGCATGGAGAGCAAACTCATCTCGCATAGTTTTGGAGGGATTATGAGCGACGACTACGAAGATACAACCATCTACGCGGTAGTTGTAAATGATGAAGAGCAGTATTCGATCTGGCCGGCGGATCGCGAGCGCCCGCTTGGCTGGCACGATGCAGGCTTTGAAGGCCCGAAGCACGAGTGTCTTGAATACATCAAGGAAGTTTGGACCGACATGCGCCCTAAGAGTCTGCGCGATAAAATGGCCGAGGACGCTGCCAACCAATAAGCGCAGCTCGCGTAGCGCTGCTGGCCATCTGCACATGCAGGTGGCCTTTGGTATACCTATGGCAGCAGCGTGCCGTGGCGCATCCGCCCCGCTGAAAGGCCAACCACCTTTGAGATATGCAGCGAGTACTCGCAGCGGGCGCTGTGCTGCACACTCACACCCTGCGGATTAAAGTACTGTGTTCCTGACAGATAGAGGCCGTCGGCCAGCACCTCACGGTGGGCATCGGCAAAGAGGCGCGCCAGCGTTTCCGCATCACGGGTGGCGAGCAGCTGCTGCTGGACAAAACAGTCGTGGAACAGCAGCGGGTCAGGCTGCTCGCGCAGGTCGATCGGCGAGCGCAGCCGTCGCTCAATCGCAAGTGTGGCGTAGGTAGGCCGCAGCTCCTCTACCAGCTGCCGAAAAAGGCGATAGACCTGCAAGCCTAGGCGCGCATCGGCAGCCGTGCCGCGCCCAACCTCGGCCGGGTTGCGCAGCCGCCGTCCGCTCAGGGCAATCGAGATCGGATGCTGGTCGATGTAGCGTGCGCGCTCCGAGATCGGCAGCAGCGCGACCTCTGCTGGCTCATCAGTGCTCGGCAGCGCACCGCGCATCCCCACGCTAATGACCCGCTGATCGGGCCACAGCAGCTGCTGATGCAGCTCAGCGCGGCTCGTCAGCGCCACAGATGCGGTCGGCAGATCATCTGCGCCACAGAACGGGGTCGCCCGCACGTTCGCGCCGCGCTGAACATGAATTGTGCCGCTGAGCTGTGCTCCGCCGTGCGCGAGGCTGGCGACAACCTGCTCCAGCGCCACATAGTCGCTGCGGTCGCTAAAGTAGAAGCCAAGCTCAAGCAGTGGAGGAGTTGGCCGCTGCATACACCCTCCCTGAGTGGCCCAACACATGAGCCGTCTTCATCGATACTACGAAGGTCTGTAGCAGCTATCATACTCCAAGAGCGCCGATTAGCCTAGCGTGGCGCTGGGCCGATATAGCGCGCCCGCGGCCGAATGAGCTGATTGGTAGTGTACTGCTCGATCGCATGGCCGATCCAGCCGATCGTACGCCCGAGCGCAAAGAGCGTCAGCGCGCTTCCGGCTGGCAGGCCCAGCGCCTTGACCACCGCCGCCAGGCCAAAGTCCAGGGTTGGATGTTCGTTGAGCAGGCTCAGCGCCTCGTGCTGCACACGCTCCATGAGCTGTGTTGTCGGGCTTGTAGGTGCGGCCTGCCGCACAAGCTCGATCAGCATCTGCGCCCGGGGATCGCCCTGGGGGTAGAGCGTGTGCCCAAAGCCGGGGATGGGCTGGCCCAGCCGCAGCCGCTGGCCCAGCGCCTGCCGCACATCATCGACCTCGGCCAGCTCGTCGAGCAGCAGCTCCGCCAGCTCTGACTGCTTGCCATGCTTGATGCCCTGCAGCGCTGCCAGGCCCGCGCTCACCACAGCATACAGCGTTGACTCGGCCGAGGCGACACAGCGCGCTGTAAACGAGGAGACGTTCAGCTCGTGATCGGCGCACAAGATCAGCGCCGCCCGAATGATCGCCTCGCTGTGTGGCTGATCAGCCGCCCAGGCCCGGCTTAGCCGTTGGGCGATGGAAGCGCTGCCAGCTTCCGCGCCAGTAGCAACTGCTGTGAGCAGCTGCAAAATGCGCGCCCCGGTGCGCGGCAGTGTGCTTGGCCGCAGATCGTAGGCCGCAAAGTCGCTGGCCGCCACCACGGGTAGCACCGCTGCAAAGGCTTCAATTGGTGCTGTGGGCAGCGCCAGCGTCGGTATCGGCGGCGCGGCCTCGCTAAATAAGCTTGTAGCTTGATCAATATCGTCAACCCAAATCAGCGCCGCCACCGCCTCGACGCTGCTCGTCTGCGCTAGCTCTGTCGCCGCTAGGCCCCGATAGTAGAGCTGGCCATCGCTGATCAGCGTGATCGCCGACTCGAGCACCGGCGTGCCCCAGTGCAGCGCCTGCTCGGCCACTTTACTGGGATTGCGCCGCGCCTCCTTGCGCGATTTCAGCCGCTCGACATCTTCACGGAGATAGCGCCGCATATGCCCATCGTCAGGCTCCGAGCGCAGCAGCCCCCGGCTGACATACGCATAGACAGTCTGGAGGCTAATGTTGAGCTCATCGGCCACCTCTTGGGCTGAAAGATAGCGTTTCCCCATGCACACACCTTTAGATTGATTGTATAATCAACATTGACAACATTGATGAGACAGATTATACTCGCAGCAAGATAAAGAATCAAGTTATGCGCTTATTCGCAACCGCATAGAGCGAAAGGATCACCACGCATGTCGCCTGAAGTTCATCCTGGCTTAGAAGGTGTTGTTGCCGCTGAAACACAGCTGAGCAGCGTCGATGGTCTGGCCGGAGAGTTAATTATTGCTGGGTTTCCGCTGGCCGAGCTTGCGCCAAACGCCACCGCTGAAGAGACCATCTATCTGTTGTGGAATGGTCAGCTGCCCAACGCCAGCCAGCTCAGCGAACTTCAGCAGGCGCTAGCCAGCCAGCGGGTGCTCTCACCCGCCACCCTCGATCTCCTGCGCGCCGTCGCCGCTGAAAAAGCTAGCACCATGGATGCGCTGCGCATGGCCGCAGGCTCGCTGATCAGCACCGACGACCCCGACGCCGACGCTGTGCGCGTCGTCGCCCAGCTGCCCACGATGGTCGCCACCTACTGGCGCTTGCGCCAGGGCCAAGCGCCGCTGGAGCCACGCACGGATCTCTCGCACGCCGCCAACTATCTGTATATGCTCCACGGCAGCGCGCCAACGCCGCAGCAGGTGCGCGCGCTCGAGACATATCTCAACACCGTGGTTGACCATGGCCTCAACGCATCAACCTTCACCGCCCGCGTCATCACCTCCACCGGCTCCGATCTGATCTCTGCGGTCGTCGGCGCAGTCGGCGCACTCAAAGGCCCGCTCCATGGCGGCGCGCCCGGCCCAGCCCTCGACATGGTCTTCGCCATCGGCAAGCCCGAAAACGCCGAGCCATACTTGCGCCAGAAGCTCGAAAGCGGCGAGCGCCTCATGGGCTTCGGCCACCGCGTCTATAAAGTCCGCGATCCGCGCGCCGACGTGCTCGCACTGGCCGCCGACAAGCTCTTCGAGGGTGCCGGCGACAGCTCCTTCTACGATCTCGTGCGCCACGTCGAGGAGACCGCCATCGCCCTGCTCGCCGAGTACAAACCTGGTCGCCGCCTGCAGACCAACGTCGAGTTCTACACCGCCTTCCTTCTGCACGGCCTCGATCTCCCGACCGATCTGTTCACCCCGACGTTCACCATCGGGCGCGCCGCCGGCTGGATCGCCCACTGCTTCGAGCAGCGCGCCACCGGCCGCCTCATCCGCCCGCAGTCCGTCTATGTCGGTCCGCACAACCGCACCTGGACGCCGCTCGACGAGCGCTAGCATACGCCAAACCGCGCCATGGTCTCACTCCATGGCGCGGTTTTTTGTTGATGGCTAGCTACCTTTTTTGGCTAGTTGTTCTGCAACAATCCGTGCTCATGCACACGTTACCGCAGCAGCCGCGCTGTGCCACCCCCATCCGCTGATGACCTGCGCCGCTGCTAGCCGTCCCGATCAACTGATCCGACCTAGCGCATCACCGTGCCCGCTGCTGTCCCATCGCTCTGCCATAACGTGCGGCCAAAGCCTGGACTCTCCGCCGTAAATGTGAACACCCCATCAGTAAGCGCAAAATCGAACGGATACGACTGCTGTGGCCCAGGCCAGATATCTTTGACCAGCTGCGTGCCCGCAGCCGTGCCGTCGGAGCGCCACAGCTCCACACCATGCACGCCATCAGTGGGGTTCAAAAAAGCGAGATTGCCCACTGTCAAGGTATTAATTGAGCACGGTCGATTGCATGCATACGCCGCCGAGGCCGCACCTGGATTGATATCCTTCAGCAGCTCGGTGCCCGCAGCCGTGCCATCGGAGCGCCATAGCTCCACACCATGGACGCCATCATCAGCTTGCACTAAAACAACTCCATTGACTGCTGATCTCGGCCGGACATCAGCGCTCGCTGGACCAGGCCGAATATCCTTGACCAGCTGCGTGCCCGCTGCCGTGCCATCAGAGCGCCACAGCTCACGACCGTGCACACCGTCGTTGCTGTCAAACAGCAGCTGCCCGTTCAGCTCTGCCGCGCCATGGTTGGGCCAAAATACCGAGATCGAGCCTGAGTCGCCAGGCCAAATATCTTTGACTAGCTGCGTGCCCGCTGCCGTGCCATCGGAGCGCCACAGCTCACGGCCATGCACACCATCATCAGGCGCAAAGAACACCTGCCCGCCCACCACCACAAGGCCAACCGTGTACGACTCAAGCGATCCCTGCGGGCCAGGCCAAATATCACGCACGAGCGTCCACGGGCCAGCTTGAGTATCGGCCCGCCACAGCTCTACACCCTGGAGCCGACTATGTGCAATGGCAACCTGACCGCCGTTCAGCGTGGCACTGCTTTCAAAGCGATCCGGCGCATTAGCCACCTCCGCTCCCAGCCGCCCAAGCAGAACTTTAAACGCATCTGGATTAGCGGGGTGCCACTCAAAGCGGGCGCGCTCGAACCACTGCGTCAGCACCGTGTCGCCGCTGCTATTTGTCTCCAGCTGCGGCTCAGTCAGCGGCAGCCCAAACAAGGCCAGGCTCTCGGCGTAGCTGCTGCCAGGCTGTCCATCAAACTCTAAGCCGTGCTGCTCCCAAAACGTCTTGAACCCTAGCCCAGCCGCCTGATCACAAACGGTATGCTGAGTCTCAGCAAACCACAGACAGCCAGGCTGCGGTGCTGTGGCAGCAGGCTCAGCTCGCCAATCTCGACCTAGCTGCAGCAGCCGCTCCTCCCCAATCCGCCCAAGCATGACAGTATATGGCGCGGTGTTCTCAGGATGCAGCTCTAGCCGATAGCGCTCGAACCACTGCGTCGTGTAGGTCATCCCTGTATCACGATTAGTCTCAGGCGTTGCTAGCGTTAGCGGATAGCCAAACACCTCAAGGCCGCCATTCTGCTCCCAATAGGAACGGAATTCTTCAGCTATACAAAGCGTTGTTGCCTCAAAACATCCTGGCTCACCTGCATGGGCTAGCTGTGGCTGAACAAAAGCCCTGCTGCCGACGATGCTAGCGAGCATCCAAATCCACGCACACCTGCGCATCCACCGCTGCATACCACGCATGTTGTTCGTCAAAGCTGCCTCCCTCCTCAAGCATCGCGCTATGAGAGCTATAAACCGCACCATACGATAAATGACCTCGGGTCATAAAACATATCATAGCATAGAAACACCGTAGCTATTTGCCACTCCAGCAGCACGAAGGCCAACCAACAATCTTATGTCCGCTGCCGTGCGCCAGCACCGGGGTTCACGCGGTATCCCCCGTGTGCGCCTGCCCGCCCCCAGCCGTGCGCCAGCACCGGGGTTCACGCGGTATCCCCCGTGTGCGCCGATGCGCTCCCAGCCGTGCGCCAGCACCGGGGGTCGCGCGGTATCCCCGTGTGCGCCGATGCGCCACCAGCCGTGCGCCAGCACCGGGGTTCGCACGGTATCCCCGTGTGCGCCGATGCACCACCAGCCGTGCGCCAGCACCGGGGTTCACGGGGTGTCCCCGTCTTCTTCATTTTTGTGTCACTGCATGACACAAACACACACTATACTGCATCTATAAGGGTGACTGAGAAAGTAGCTAAAACCGGAGGAAAAACCCCATGGCACAGCAAATTAAAGGCACCGTCAACCGCGTCGAGCTTATCGGATGGCTGGGCAACGATCCCAATCAGCGCTTCTTGCCCTCCGGGGTCGGGGTGTGCGACTTTGACGTCGCCACCAAGCGCGTCGGCTCACGTGGCGAGGATGGCGAGTGGACATACGAGACCGAGTGGACCACCGTTGAGGCATGGGAGAGCCTGGGCGATATGTGCCAAGAGCACCTGCGCAAAGGCAGCCGCGTGCGCGTCGTTGGCAGCCTGCGCACCCGCTCGTGGGAGGACAAGGAGACCAGCGCCCGTCGCTCCAAAACGGTTGTTCGCGCCGAGGACGTGCTCTTTCTCGACAGCCGCGACGAAGAGTAGCCGCGCTGGTGGGAGAGAAAAACACAACCGCCTTGATCAGCACTGATCAAGGCGGTTTTTTGTGGAGCCGCATATCGGATTCGAACCGATGACCTTCCACTTACAAGGCGGGCGCTCTACCAGCTGAGCTAATGCGGCGAATGCGCACTAGACTATAACCGAAATTGCAAGGCTTGTCAATGCTAGCGCGCCCGTGCACGCCACGCATGGTACAGCACAATCGATCCCGCTGTCGCCGCATTGAGCGACGCCACATGGCCGCGCATTGGCAGTCGTAGCAGAAAGTCGCAGCGCTCGCGCACCAGTCGCGCCAGGCCCGGCCCTTCCGCACCAACAATCAGCGCCAGCGCGCCACGCAGATCAACGGCATCGAAGTCTTGCGCACGTGGATCATCCTCCAGGCCCGCCACCCAGATCTGCGCCTCTTGCAGCTGCACAATGGTTTGGGCCAGGTTTGTCACACCGGCCAGCGCGAGGTGCTCGACTGCACCAGCTGAGGCATTGACCACCGCTGGCGTAATTGAAGCCGCCCGCCGATCTGGAATGATGACGCCATGGACGCCGACAACCTCAGCCGTGCGCAGCAGCGTGCCCACATTCTGCGGGTCCTGCAGATGATCCAGCACCAGCAGGAGCGGCGGATCATCGGCCTGCCGCGCCTGCTCCAAAAGACTCTCTAGATCAAGCAGCGGATAGGCACTTGTTTCTAGCGCTACACCCTGATGGTTTGCGCCCGCCAAGCGTCGATCTAGCTCACTGCGCGCCACGCGGCTCACGCGCACGCCTGCCTGCTGCGCCGCATCCAAGATCGCCCGCAGCGACTCGTTTTCCTTGACACCCTCGGCAACAAGCACACCTTGCTGACGTCGCCGCCGCGCCCGCAACGACTCCAGTACAGCGTTACGACCGTAGAGCAGTTCGCTCATACAGCACCTTTCCCGATCTACGAGCGTCCGAAGATCTTGCTCCAGATGCTGCTTTCCTTATGGCCCAGCTGGTCGGCACCCATCGACTCGCCGAGCTTACGGAACAGCTCGCGCTGCTCATCGGTAAGCTTGGACGGAATACGCACACGGGCCACCACAACCTGATCGCCGCGCCGTCCACTGCGGCCCATCGCGTCCACCTGCTGCACGCCTTTACCGCGCAAGGTAAAAATCGCCCCATCCTGAGTGCCTGCTGGGATCACCAGCTTCTCGCTGCCGTCAAGTGTTGGCACTTCCAGCTCAGTGCCGAGTGCAGCCTGTGCCACATTGATCGGCAGCTCGAGCAGAATACGATCGCCCTCACGCACGAAAAGCTCGTGTGGCTGAACATGCAGACTCACATACAGATCACCTGCCGGGCCATTGCGCGGGCCAACGTCGCCGCCAGCGCCAACGCGAATGCGCATACCATCGTCCACACCAGCAGGCACTGTCAGCGAGCGGCTAACCGAGTTGCGCACCCGGCCCTCGCCACGGCACTCTTTACACGGCATCGGAATAATTGTGCCACGGCCATCACACTGATCACATGTCGTGACGGTGACCATGTTCAAGAAAGCGCGAATGCGCATCTCACCGCTGCCGTTACACTTGGGGCAGCGCACCGGATCTGTGCCAGGCTCAGCGCCAACACCGCCACAGGTTCCGCACGTCTCCAGCCGCCGGTACTGGATCTCTTTTTGGGTGCCAAAGACAGCCTCTTCAAAGGTGATGGTCAGATCGTAGCGCAGATCAGCGCCCTGCCGTGCTGTTGCGCGACCGGCTCCACCACGCGCACCTTGCCCAAAAAAGGCATCAAAAATTGTGCTAAATGGATCAGTGCCACCAAAGCCTGCGCCAGCAAACGGATCGAAGCTGCTGCCGCCAAGGCCAGCGTGACCATACTGATCATACATCGCGCGCTTCTGATCATTCGATAGAACCTCATACGCCTCCGTGGCCTCCTTAAACTTGTTCTCGGCCTCCGGATCGTTAGGGTTGCGGTCTGGATGATACTTCATCGCCAGCTTACGATACGCTTTCTTGATCTCATCGCCAGTCGCCGAACGGCTCAGACCGAGCACATCGTAGTAATCACGTTTTGTTTGTGTTGTCATGACACTCTATCCTTAACCGTTGGATTGTTCAGCCGTTTCCTCTGGCTCCAGGCCGAAGTCCGGTGCTGGCTTGAGGCGCTGCATCGCTACGCTCAGCTCGGCTGATCGATTGTTAATAGCCTCCATGTCGTCGCCATCAAGCACTGCGCGCAGAGCGGCAATGCGATCTTCAACGTTATTGCGAATGGATGGTTCGAGATCGGCTGGTGCCTCGCGCAGCATCCGATCGGCAGCGTAGAGCACGCCATCGGCGCGATTGCGCACCTCGATATGCTCACGCCGCCGTCGATCATCGTCGGCGTGGGTCTCGGCGTCGCGGATCATCGTCTCGATCTCTTCATCTGATAGGCCAGACGAGGGCGTCACCGTGATGTGCTGCGTGCGTCCGGTCGCCTTATCGATCGCGCTGACGTTCACTAAACCGTTGGCATCAATATCGAAGGTCACTTCAACCTGTGGCACGCCACGTGGCGCAGCAGGAATGCCATCAAGCGTAAAGCGCGCCAGCGACTTGTTGTATCTAGCCTCGGCCCGCTCACCTTGCAGCACGTGAATCTCAACGCTGTGCTGGTTATCGCTGGCCGTTGAAAAAACCTGCGAGCGCTTGGTTGGAATCGTAGTGTTGCGATCTATCAGCGGCGTCATAACCCCGCCATAGGTTTCGATGCCGAGCGTCAGCGGCGTCACATCAAGCAGCAGCACGTCGGTAACATCGCCAGCCAGTACGCCGGCCTGGATCGCCGCACCAATTGCCACCACCTCATCGGGGTTGACGCCTTTATGCGGCTCTTTGCCAAAGAACTTCTTAACCGCCGCCTGCACTGCGGGCATGCGCGTCTGGCCACCAACCAAAATCACCTCATGAATATCGCTTGGCTTCAGACCAGCATCCTGCAGTGCGAGCTTGATCGGCTTCAATGTACGCTCTACAAGGTCAGCGGTTAACTGCTCAAGCTTCGCCCGCGTGAGCGTCATGTTCAGGTGCTTAGGCCCAGAGGCATCAGCGGTGATGAAAGGCAGCGAGATATCCGTCTGTAGCACGCTCGACAGCTCCTGCTTGGCCTTTTCGGCGGCCTCTTTCAAGCGCTGGAGCGCCATACGATCAGCGCGCAGATCGATGGTATCACTGCGCTTAAACTCATCGGCCAGCCAATCAATAATGCGCTGATCAAAGTCATCGCCGCCCAGGTGCGTGTCGCCGTTGGTCGCCTTGACCTCAAACACACCATCGCCTAGCTCTAAGATCGACACATCAAACGTACCACCGCCAAGATCATAGACCGCAACAACTTCATCGGCACCACGATCGAGACCATAGGCCAGAGCGCTGGCAGTTGGCTCATTGATAATGCGCAGCACATCAAGGCCAGCGATGCGGCCAGCATCCTTCGTTGCCTGGCGCTGCGAGTCATCGAAATAGGCTGGAACGGTGATGACAGCCTGCGTGACTGGCTCACCGAGGTAGGCCTCGGCATCTGTCTTAAGCTTCTGCAGCAGCATTGCCGAGATTTCCTGTGGCGCATAGTCGCGGCCGCCCATGAGCACGCGCACATCGCCGTTGGGCGCACTCGTCAGCCGATAGGGAATCAGCTCTTTGTCGCGCTGAACATGGGAGTTGTCCAGCTTACGCCCCATAAAGCGCTTGACTGAAAAGATCGTATTTTCGGGATTGGTGAGCGCCTGCCGCTTGGCCACCAGCCCGATCGTGCGCTCGCCATTTTTACTCAGCGCCACAACCGAGGGCGTCACACGTGAGCCTTCAGCATTAGGGATAACCACGGCCTCGCCGCCTTCCATGACCGCGATGACCGAGTTGGTTGTGCCCAGGTCGATACCGATAACTTTGCCCATTCCGTGCTCCTGTATCACCAACAGCAAGCGGGCAACATGCGTGCGGCGCAAGGATCGCTGCCTTGGCACATTGGTACCGCAGCGCCTCTACAGCGCCACGAACCAGCCGCACTGCTGCCCGCTGAACTGCTATTTGCTTACTTTGACCATCGTTGGGCGTAACACCCGATCACCAACTTTATAGCCGCGCTGTAGCTCTTGGATGACTTTGTTCGAGTTAGCCTCGTCGCCCTCTTCGTACATCACCGCCTCGTGGAGATTGGGGTCGAACTCTTCACCAAGCGCCTGAATTGGCTTCAAGCCCTCGCTATCGAGCACCGTTTCAAACTTACGCTGCACTTGTTTGACGCCGTCGATCCAAGGATTGTTCTCAATATCGCCAGGAATATGCGACATTGCGCGATCAAGGTCGTCCAAGATTGGCAGCAGTTTGAGCATTAGCCCAGCGTTGGCGTTGCGGATCAGCTCCTCGCGCTCTTGCTCGGTGCGCCGCTTGTAGTTCTTGAAGTCGGCCATCGAGCGCAGAAAGTTGTTCTTCTGCTCCTCGACCTCGTGCTCAAGCGCAGCGATGCGCTGGGCTAGATCGTTCGCATCGTTCTGGGTACTGGAATCCTCGGCTTGAGGTTGATCGGCTACTTTCTGTTCTTCAGCCATCGTTCCTCTGTCCTCCTAAACTATTTCGACTCTCGTACAGGACGAGTGTCGCTACCATACAAATCAGTAAGCAGATCGCTCATCACATTGGCGATGTAGCGAACGGTTGAAATCGAGCGCGGGTAGGGCATACGACGTGGGCCGATCACACCCAGCACGCCAGCGACTTCGCCATCGACGCCATAGCGCGAGAGAATAACACTGTAGTCGCGCAGCTCATCGCGCCCATGCTCGCCGCCAATCACCACCTGCACGCCATCGGAGGCGAGCGCCTGTGGAATAAGGCTGTCAAGCATCGTGCCGCCTTGCAAGATCGACAGCACCTCGCGCACACGCGCCACCTGCATAAACTCTGGCTGCTCAAGCATCTCCAGCAGACCATCATGATGGATCAGCTCGTTCATCTGATCCTCAAAAAGGCTCATCGCACGGGCAACTAACTCCAGCACGTGGATCTCTAGACTGATCAGGGGTGGAGCTAGCGATGCGCTTGAACTACTCAGCTCGCTCACCACAGTGGCGGTGGCATCTTCGCATAGGCTATTCAGCCGCCCGGCAATGCGGCCTAGCTGCTCTTGCGTATATGGCTCTTCACTGCTGAGTGTTTGCTGCTTGATCGTGCTGTCTTGGAGCACAAGCACGAGCAGGATGGTGTTGTCGTTGATTGAGATCAGCTCAAGGTGCTTAAAGCGACTTTCATACGAGCGCGGAGGTGTTACCAGCGCCGCCGAGCGCACAGTGCGCGCCAGCACAGCCGCTGCGAGATGAATCCATTGATCAAGATCGGAGCGTACTTGATAAAATTGATGCTTGATTGTTCGCTGTTCTTGCGCCGTCAGCGACGCTCGCTCCATGAGGTTCTCAACAAAATAGCGGTAGCCCATATCGGTAGGCACCCGCCCGGCTGAGGTGTGCAGCTGCATCAGCAGACCAGCTTCCTCAAGGGCGGACATCTCGTTGCGCACTGTGGCCGAGCTAACCCCAATCTCTGATGCTAGCTCGTGCGATGCAACCGGGTTGGCTGTGTCGATATAGTGCTGAATCACCGTCTTGAGGACGCGACGGCGACGTTCAGTTAGTTCAACGTTCATCGCCCACCTCATTTTAGCACTCGTACCAGGAGACTGCTAAATCAGTAAGTCATAGAATTGGCGTGCCAAAGCACGCCTTTGAAAAATTGTACCATGTCTGAATGTGAGATGCAACGAGTAGGCGCGAGGCCGCTGTAGGGGCCTCGCGCCCAGGCTAGCGCTACTCGGTCACCCACTGGTCAATCGAGCGGTCGTAGGCCAGCAGCTCGGAGTCGTTGAAGAAGAGCGACACTTCCTGCGCACCGTTCTCAGGCGAGTCCGACGCATGGATGAGGTTGCGGCCGATATTGACGCCAAAGTCGCCGCGGATTGTGCCCGGGGCCGCCTGTGCCGGGTTCGTAGCACCAACCGTGTTGCGGATGATCGAGATCACATCCTTGCCCTCGATCGCTACAACCAGCACAGGAGCCGAGGTGATGTAGCTGACAAGCCCAGCAAAGAACGGCTTGCCCTCGTGGACACCGTAGTGCTTGCGCGCTAGCTCGTCGCTCACCTGCATCAGCTTCAAGCCAATGAACTTGAGACCACGCGCTTCAAGACGAGTCAGGATCGGCCCCATCAGCCCACGCTGCAGCGCATCGGGCTTCAAAATAATCAGCGAACGTTCCATGCGGATATATCCTCCTGTAATCACACTGAGAGGCCGTCGCAATGACGGCCTCTGTGTATTGTAGCATACTCGCTAGCTTAGATCGGCACAGCCTCGGTGATACGCTTCGCCGCCCGGCGCATTTCCATCTTGACCAAGCCTAGATTAACCATCCGCTGCGTGACCACCGTCAAAATAACATCGCGTGCCTCTAGCAGCAAGATTGAGCCTTCTTTGGCATCAATGATCGCATCCACAAGTGTACCGATGCCTATTCGCTTGGTCGCCTTGTCGATCTCACCAAACACGGCCGCCGACATCGCCCCGAGGACCTCGGCATCTTCATCGTCGAGCAGCGTGCTAGCGATCACTAAGCCATCACGGCCAACTAGCAAGCTCCCGATCACTCCATCTACGCGAATCAAATCTTCAACGATATGTCGCATATTTCACCCTTTCAGTGCAGACCCGGCTACGGATTAACGTTTCAATACCCAGCTGTACTCATCCATGGCCTCACGCCAGCGCGACTGCTTCGAATAGGCATCGCCTAGCGTCCGATGAAGCTTCTGGAGAATGCCCGCATCATCTTGATTGTCGATAAGGTCTTGAAGATCTTCAACAACCTGGTCGAGCAATGCGCCCTGTTTGATCAATGCCTTGTACTCATTCATGGCATCGTTAACACTATCGGTTTGCACAAGCAGACGGGCCAAACCAATCCGTAGACCATGATTGTTCGGTTCACTAGCCAGTTGATCGCGATAGATGTTCAGATCAGGTCCTTCGCCACCTGCTCCACTTGCTACTAGCGACTGCTCAACAGCAGTTTCAGGCTGTGGAGCAGCAGCCGCTGTTTCTGTGTATGCAGGTGTGACTTCCGGCTCTTCTTGTTCGACAACGGTGGCTTCCGGCTCGACCTCGACAGGCGCAGCACTCGTTGGCTCCGTCGGCGTCGGCGCAACCTCCGCAGACTCAAAGCTCGCGATCTCTTCATCCGAGAGGCCCAGCTCGGCCAGCGAGAACGGCGTCAGCTCCGGCTCCTCCGCCTCGACAGCGGGCGCGACTTCAGCGCTTGGCTCCTCGGTGGCTTGATGGAGCGACTCTTGTTCTGCTACAACTTCATCAACTGCTTGCTGAGCCTCTTCCCAGGCTGGGCCTGGCTCTATCGACA
This sequence comes from Herpetosiphonaceae bacterium, assembly GCA_013538855.1. Lineage (GTDB taxonomy): Bacteria > Chloroflexota > Chloroflexia > Chloroflexales > Herpetosiphonaceae > OHK22. The sequence continues at coordinate 516 of JABXJS010000028.1, read as the reverse complement.
GCGACTCCGACGGCAGCGCTAAGTCAAGGTTTGCAAGCTCTTCCTCGCTAAGTTTAAGATTGCGCTCGTCATCAGACTCAGCTGCCTCAAATTCGGTTGCGCTAAGTCCTAGGTCTTCGAGCGAAAGCGGCTCTACATCTGTTACAAAGTCAGCAAACTGCGCTTCGTCGTTATCAGCCAAGTCAAGCTCAGCGATCTCTTCATCTGAGAGGCCCAGCTCGGCCAGCGAGAACGGCGTCAGCTCCGGCTCCTCCGCCTCGACGGCGGGCGCGGCCTCGGCACTTGGCTCCTCGCCAGCACTGAGCGCGGCAATCTCTTCATCTGAGAGGCCCAGCTCGGCCAGTGAGAACGGCGTCAGCTCCGGCTCCTCCGCCTCGGCAACTGACGTGGTGTCGCTTTCGCCAAAATCACTTGGCGTGAGCTGACCATCGGCGTCGGTATCAAGCGCGGCGATCTCTTCATCCGAGAGGCCCAGCTCGGCCAGTGAGAACGGCGTCAGCTCCGGCTCCTCCGCCT
>JABXJS010000209.1 GCA_013538855.1 Herpetosiphonaceae bacterium | reverse complement strand
GAGCATGGCGCTAGAGAGCGGGACGTTGTAATCTCTCGCAGAGATTCGTTGTTTATTGAACCAGCGTTGCCTGGAGTCCTGATGGCAAACGCTTGGCGTTGTAATCTCTCGCAGAGATTCGTTGTTTATTGAACATCAGCCCGCCGCTGGCCAGCGTGCTGGTGCAGCTGGTTGTAATCTCTCGCAGAGATTCGTTGTTTATTGAACCCGCTGCGCCGCCGCCCACCGCGCTCGACCTGCTGGAGTTGTAATCTCTCGCAGAGATTCGTTGTTTATTGAACCTCCAGCGCCGGACGGAGCGCTCGCTGGGGGCGTGTTGTAATCTCTCGCAGAGATTCGTTGTTTATTGAACCGACCGCGCTCCAGCTGATGCGTTCGTCGTCAGCGTTGTAATCTCTCGCAGAGATTCGTTGTTTATTGAACTAAAAAACAAACGGCGGTGGGCACAGCGCCCGCCGCCGCGTTGTAATCTCTCGCAGAGATTCGTTGTTTATTGAACCACGCTACCTACACGGAGGCGCAGCAGCTCATCGAGCGCTAGTTGTAATCTCTCGCAGAGATTCGTTGTTTATTGAACTGACAGCAACAATTCCAGTATATGTTGGAGTGGCAGTTGTAATCTCTCGCAGAGATTCGTTGTTTATTGAACACGCACGCAGGGGTATTGGAAAGAGTGCGTGGAGGTTGTAATCTCTCGCAGAGATTCGTTGTTTATTGAACACCTGCGACTTCTGGAGTCCGCTGGTGCTCGGCTTCTGTTGTAATCTCTCGCAGAGATTCGTTGTTTATTGAACATAGCGGGCGGGGCGGCAGCATCTACCTTGGCCAAGTTGTAATCTCTCGCAGAGATTCGTTGTTTATTGAACTGTGACATTTGTCGGCTGGAGGGAGGCCAAATTATTATCCGTTGTAATCTCTCGCAGAGATTCGTTGTTTATTGAACAATTCTGTGCTCCCTACAAATGATTGAGACTCGCGTTGTAATCTCTCGCAGAGATTCGTTGTTTATTGAACCCCCGTCGCGCGCGGTGCGTTGTTGGCATAGCGGCTGTTGTAATCTCTCGCAGAGATTCGTTGTTTATTGAACTTCTAATCTGTGGGGTATCGGAGCTGATGATTGTTGTAATCTCTCGCAGAGATTCGTTGTTTATTGAACCCGTCGCGCGCGGTACACCATTGGAATAGCGGCTGTTGTAATCTCTCGCAGAGATTCGTTGTTTATTGAACACACGGGCATTGCTGAGCTGTGCGTAATCAGCCGTTAGTTGTAATCTCTCGCAGAGATTCGTTGTTTATTGAACGACATTTGTCGGCTGGAGTGAGGCCAGGTTGTTTGACGTTGTAATCTCTCGCAGAGATTCGTTGTTTATTGAACCCCCGTCGCGCGCGGCTCACCGTTGGCATAGCGGCTGTTGTAATCTCTCGCAGAGATTCGTTGTTTATTGAACAAGGGTGCCATGCTGGGGATGATGGCCGTTGCCCGAGTTGTAATCTCTCGCAGAGATTCGTTGTTTATTGAACTCAGCGCTACAAGCGGCTGGCCCACAAGTCGAAGCGGTTGTAATCTCTCGCAGAGATTCGTTGTTTATTGAACCAACGGTGTTCAGCCCCAGATCAGCCACATAGCGGGTTGTAATCTCTCGCAGAGATTCGTTGTTTATTGAACCAGGATTACAACCTGGCGATCATCCGCGTTGTGTTGTAATCTCTCGCAGAGATTCGTTGTTTATTGAACGCATGAATGCCTCCAAACAAAAAGAGACGGCTTCGATTGGTTGTAATCTCTCGCAGAGATTCGTTGTTTATTGAACGAAGCCGCTGCTGCCGCTCATGGCCGGTGTTGTAAATGCGTTGTAATCTCTCGCAGAGATTCGTTGTTTATTGAACTGAATACACGCTCGTGCCGCCTGGAGGCAGCTCTGGCACGGTTGTAATCTCTCGCAGAGATTCGTTGTTTATTGAACTTCATAATTCTGTGCTCCCTACAATTGAGACTCGTGTTGTAATCTCTCGCAGAGATTCGTTGTTTATTGAACGGCCACCCTAGTATAGCGCATTGGAACGAGCAAACGCAAGCCTGAATCGAGCAGCAGATGGATTGTGGGCCATAGGCTTTATCATACTTGTCATAATGATATTATATGCTTTACATATTTATGCTGTCCGGCTGCTACTGGAACAGGCTTGGTGTGCGTTGATGTCAAATCGAGCGGCGCACGCTCAGCGATGCATGCGCTGCGCCGCTCGCTGCGGTTGGTCGATGTTGCGCTGCGCGGCTAGGCGTCCTCGGTGGGCAGGCCGACGATCTCCATCAGGTTGAGCGCGTTGGTCGAGGTTGCGAGGCCGCTGCGCAGGGTGTAGTCGAAGGTCATGGTCGGGCCGTCGGGGCCGCGCTCGAAGTGCTCGGTGAAGTAGTAGGGCTGGCTGGCCTGGGTGATATCGGGCGCGGCGGCCAGCGTCAGGTCGTGCGTCGAGACCATGCCGATGGTGTGCTGGCGCAGCAGATGCCGAATGATCCGGCGCGCGGCGATCTGGCGCTCGGTGGTGTTGGTGCCGTGCAGAATCTCGTCGAGCAAAAAGAGCACCAGGCGCTCGTCGGCGGCCTCGGCGATCTCGACCACCTCCTTGAGGCGCTGTAGCTCGGCCATGTAGTACGAGACACCATGCTCCAGCGAGTCCTGCACGCGGATGCTGGTCGCCAAAATCAGCGGCGGCATGTGCAGGGCGCTGGCGCAGACTGGCCCGCCCGCCTGCGCGAGCACGGCGTTTAATCCGACCGAGCGCAGCAGCGTGCTCTTGCCAGACATATTCGAGCCGGTGATGAGCATAAAGGTGCCTGGCGGCCCCACCGTGAGCGAGTTGGTGTGGACCTTCTGCGGCGGCAACAGCGGGTGTCCGATATCAGCGGCTTCATAGCACGTGGCGCTCGCATCAAGCGTTGGAAATGTCCAGTGCGGATGGTCGTAGGCCAGCGTAGCCAGGGCCGACAGGGCCTCTAATTCAGCCAGAGCCATCAGCCACGGGCGGGCAAATGGCCCCACGTCGCGCTGCCACAGCTCCAGCAGCCAGGTGATGTGGAAGCTCCACAGGGTGGCGATCTGGATGAGCGGGTAGATCAGCGAGAGGCGCAGGTCGACGAAGCTGGTGATGCGGGCGAGGCGGCGCATCTGAGCATCGGCGCGGCCAGGGCCGGTCTGGAGCTGGGCCTGAATCTGACGTAGGCCGACCTCGTGGAAGGGCTGGTCGAGAATCTGGCGGAAGAGTGCGCCATAGGTGCGAAAGCTGCTCTGTCCCGCCGCGACCGTGCTCATGGTGTGGCCGCTGCCGCCGCCAAAGACCACGCTGAACGCCTGATTGATGATCAGCGCCAGAATCCACCACTGGAGCTGAAGCGCGCCGAGCACGAAGCCGATCATCAGCGCCAGGCTGACCAGCGGCAGCAGCCGTGAGAGCCAGATGATCAGCGGGCGCTTGAGCAGCACCGGCTGCGCCTCGGCCCAGTCCAGAAACTGCTCGTAGGTGTGCTGCTCTTGGCCGAGCAGGTAGGCGCTGACCGCTAGATTGGCGCGGAAATCGGCCAGCTCGACCAGCTCGCGCACAGCGCTCTGGCGCTGCGTGATCGTGGGCAGGTCGGCGGGGTGCAGCAGCCACTCGCGCAGGCGCGCCTGGCCAACGTTGGTGTAGGCGGTGTTGAGCAGGTGCAGCAGCGAGGCGCGGCCGGTGATGTCGAGATCGTAGGCCAGCGGTGGCTCGTCGGCGGTGGTGCTGACGTGGCGGAATGGAATATCGTCCCAGCGGCGGTCGAGGCGTGCGCTGCCCTCGGTGTTGAAATCAACGAGCGCTGCCGCCCGCTTCCGCGCCTGCTCGACGCTGTCGTGACGAAACACCGCCACGAGGTAGGCACCGAGCGCCGCGACCGCGCCAAGCGCAATCCACCAGTTGTTACGCCAGATCGCCACACCGAGCAGCACGATCGCCGCGAGAAACAGCAGCAGCCGCACGTTCGAGAAGCGGTTGGAGCGCTGGGTGAGCTGGCCTAGCTCGGCATTCCAGAGCAGAGTCTGCTCCTCGTAGTGCACGCGCGGCGCGGCTTGAGCGGCAGGCTGGCGATCTGGCGGGCTTATGGTTGCGGTATTGATACAGCTTCTCCTTGATCGTTCAGGATGAACACGTCGGCAGCGTGGCACTGGGCGCGCTGCTCGGCGCTGATTGGCCCGTCGATGATGATCGACAGCCCCGGTGCGCGCTGTAGCTCGGGCCATGCCTGCGCCCACAGCGCGCTAGGCACGCGCCAAACCCAGTCGGCGACGCCCTCGTAGGCCAGCGGGTCGTGCTGGCTGCCCCAGCTGGCGACGACCCACCAGCGCGGGGTGATTTTGTACCAGTCTGGGCTAGGTGTCAAACGGCGATAGACGGCGATGCGATCAAGGTAGCCGATGGTGTGCGGCCAGCGCGCGCCTAGCTCACGCAGGGCGGCGGCGGGCACGGTTGGATCGTCGATGATGACATCCCAGTGCAGGCTGGGATTGGCGGCGGCGATCGGCCAGCAGAGCGCCTCGATGACCGCGAGGTCGGCGTGGGTAGCTTTGAGCACCACGTGGCTCGCGACATGCTGCGCTAGCTGTGCGCCGTGGGCCTGCCACTGGCCTAGCGCTAGCGGCGCGGCGCAGTCGATGGCGATGTGCGCAATCGGTGTGCCAGCGCTGGCGAGCGGAGCGGGCGCAGGGCTGTTCCAGTCGGCGGGCTGCGGCTGCGGCAGGCCCTCGACGGCCAGCGGGTCCAGCCCGGCGGCCTCGCGCAGCTCCCAGCGCAGGCCGCGCAGCTCGCTATAGCTAAGCTGATCGGTGGCCAGGACGTAGTAGGGCGGCTTGGTCTGGTAGCGCAGACCAAAGCGCGCGGCATCGCTGCGCACGCCGGTGCCAGGCAGCACCTGGAGTGTAAAAATATCGTAGGGGCCAAGCTCCTGGGCCTTGATCCAGTCGATGGTGTGCAGGGTGGCGGCGCGGTCCTCGCCAGGCAGGCCGAGGATGACATCGAGCAGCACATTGACGCCGTGCGCATAGAGGCGGCGCGTGCCAGCGGCCCACTTCTCCAGATCGGTGCGGCGGCCAACCTGAAGCAGAATAGCTGGATTGGCGCTCTGCAGGCCGACCTCGGCGGTGTCGAGTCCGGCGGCGACCAGCGCTGTGACGGTTTCTTCTTTGAGGTGCTCGCCGCGCAGCTCGGCGTAGAGCGGCGTGGGGTCGGGCGTATTGATCTGCTGAAGGCCCTGCATCAGCTCGCGAAAGATCGGCAGCAGGTTGAGGTTGGCCTCGACGAAGTGGATCGCGCCAGCGCCGTGCGCCCGCGCCCACTGCACCTCGGCCAGGATGCGCTCGCTGCTGAACAGGCGGCTGCCGAGCTTACTGCCCATGCTACGCCCGTAGAGGCAGAAGGTGCAGCCGTAGGGGCACCAGCGCGAGCACTCGATCAGCGCCATCTCGCCGGGCCGCAGCTCCAGGTAGCCCAGCAGGTAAGGCGATGGAATCGCGCTGAGCGACTCCAGTGCCGGGCGCGCTGGCCCCCAGACAAGCTGGTCGGCGTGGCGGTGGACGGTGCCCGGCAGCGCGGTGAGCAGCGGCAGGCCCTGATCAAGCGTGTGCAGCGTCTCGGGCGTGGGCTGGCACCAGCGGCACGCGGCGGCTGGAGTCGCAGCGATGTGCAGGAGCTGGCGCAGCACGGCGCAGAAGGTCTGCTCGCCCTCGCCCTCGACAGCGATATCGACGGCGGGGTGCTCAAGCACCCACTGGTTGTTGCGCTGCACCTCGGGGCCGCCGACGACGACGATCAGCTCCGGGCGGCGCTGCTTGGCCAGCGCGGCGATGAGCAGCGAGCGCTCGCTATTCCAGGTATAGAGCGAGAGCGCCAGTACATCAGGCGCGTGGGCGCAGATCGTATCGACGAGCAGCGCATCGCCGGCGTGGTCGGCCACCGCGCGCGGCATGATCGTCCACTCGACGTGCTCGAGCAGGCCCTGAGCGTGGGCGTAGGCTTTGAGGTAGCCAGCTGCGAGCGGAATGTTGGCCCCTGGATTATTGGGCACCGGCAGCTGGAGGAATAGCACACGTAGCATTTTCACTATTCACTGCTTGCTGGCGCTAGTGCAAGGCCCAGCGCGAGCCAGCCTCGGTCTTGGTGATCTCGATCTGCACCGGGAACTGATCTTTCAGCTCTTGGATGTGCGTGATCACCAAGATGCGCACAAAATCGTCCTGAATGTGGTTGATGGCCTCGACCAAGCGCTCGCGGCCGCGGCCGTCCTGCGAGCCAAAGCCCTCGTCGATGATCAGCGTCTGGAGGTTGGCTCCGGCGCGGCGCGCGAGCATCTTGCTGAGGGCGATGCGGATGGCGAAGTTGATACGAAAGGCTTCGCCGCCGCTGTAGAGATCGTAGCGACGGGTGCCCTGCTCGTCGGAGATGTGGATATCGAGCGTTTCGTTGGTGTCGCCCTTCTTGGTCTCGCGCAGCGTCTCGAAGCGCAGATGCATCTGGTTATCGGTCATGCGGCCGAGCAGCTCGTTGGCCTCGCGCTCTAGCTCGGGGATGGCGGTCTCGATCAGCATGGCCTGGATGCCCTTCTTGCCGAAGGCGCGCACAAGCTCCTGATAGACCTCGCGCTCCTCGGTGAGCGTGGTCAGCTCGGCCTCCTGCACCTGGAGCTGCTCGGCGATCTGTTCGATCTGCAGGACTTTCTCCTGGGCTGCGCCCCACTCTTGTTGGGCGACGGCGAGGCGGCGGCTCAGCTCATCGAGGCTGCGGCGGGCCTGCTCGGCGGTGTTGGCGGCGGCGGGCAGCTCGGCGACCTCGGCGCTGAGGGCGGTAAGGTGCTCGGTGAGCGTGGCTAGCTCGGCCTGATTGCGCTCGATGAGCTGCTGGAGGCGCACAGCGTGGCGCTCATTGGTGGCCAGGTGGCTCTGGGCCTCGCGCAGGCGCTGCGCCTCTTCGGCCCAGTGCTCAAGCTCGACCACGGCGTCGCGGGCCTGCTGATGGGCGTTGCGGCCATAGCCGAGGTCCTGCATCTGCTGCGTGAGCTGGGCGATCTGCTGGCGCTCTGCTGCGGCGTAGTCTGCGCCGTCGAGCTTAACCTTGAGGCTGAGCGCCTGCTCGTGCTGCTGGGCTAGCTCGGCGGCGGCGGCGCTGATCTGGGCGAGTTGCTGCTCGACAACCGACATGCGTGCGGCGATCTGGCTGCGGGCGGCGAGATCGCGCTCAAGCTCGTCGATCTGGCGGCTGACCTGCTTGCGCTCGGCGTCGAGGGCGGCTGAGTCGATGCCCATGGCGGCGATGTCGCGCTGTAGCTCGGCCAGCTCGGCGCGCTCGGGGTGGGCGAAGTCGTCGCGCTCGAGCTGGTCCTGCAGGGTCAGCAGGCTGGCCTCGGCCTCGGCGCGGCGGGCGCGCTGCTCCTCGGCGTCGCGCAGGTCATTTTCCAGGCGGGCGACGCGGGCGGTGATCGTCTTGAGCTCGTCGAGCTTGCGCTCGAGGCCGTACATCTCGCGGCGGCGGCTGTCGATGTCGCGGGCCAGCGCCTTGGCCTCGGTGTCGCTATCGCGATAGGCATCGCGCAGCTGCTGGCGCTCGCTGATGTAGGACTGCTGGATGGCCTCGATGCCGCTGTGGCCGATCTCGCTCTGGCAGAGCGGGCAGGTCGTGTCGCCGCTGTGGCTGAGCCAGGCCAACTTCTCGTTGATCTGATCGCCCTGGTCTTTGAGGGTTGCAGTCTTGGCCTGTAGCTCACCAAGGCGCTGGGTGTTGGTCTGGTCTTGGGTGCGCAGCTCGGCGAGGCGGCGCTCGTCGCGGGCGAGGGCGCGCTGCTGGGCGGTGGCGGTGGCCAGCTCCTCGCGCCAGCGCTCTTCGTTGCGCAGCAGGGCGTCGTAGTCGGCGACGCGGCGGCTTTGCTCCTCGCGGGCTGCGATCAGCGAGTCCTTGGCGACGTTGATGCGGCCGAGCACGTGCTGCTCGCGTACCAGCAGCTGTGACAGCGTGTGGCTTTGTGCCTCAAGCTGATCGCGGCGCGTGCGGGCGGCGCTGAGATCGACGGCGAGCTGATCGAAGGAGGCCAGGCGCTGCTTAAGCTGCTCTTGCTCCTGCTCTAGCTCGGGGCGCTGCTTGATCAGCGTCTCCAGGCGCTGCATTTCGGCCTCGGTCTGCTGCAGCTGCATCTGGAGCTGTAGCTCGGCGGCGCGAATCTGCTCCTCGATATCGCGCTTCTGGTCGCGAATGGTGATCGCCTGCTCGTAGAGGCCGTCGAGGCGCTGTAGCTCGGCCTTAGCGACGCTGAGCTGGCTGGCTCCGTGCTCGATCTCGGCCTGGCGGGCGACGATCGCGTGGGCTATGGCGATATCGTGCTGTAGCCCCTGTAGCTCGGCGCTGGTCTCGGCCACGTCCTGCTGCAGCTGCTGGGCGCGTGCGCGCTCACGGTCGCGCTCGGCGCGCAGGGCCTCGAGCTGGCGCACGCGCTCGGTATTGGCGGCCAGCTCCTGCTGGGCGGCGAGCTGCTTGGCCGTCAACTCATCGGCACGTGCGCGGGTGGACAGCTCCTCGCTGATGAAGAACTCGCGGCGCTCGACCTGGCGGCGGTACTCGCCGATCAGCGCCTCTTTGCCCTGCACCTCCTCGTTGATGCGGCGGGCCTGCTCTTTGGCCTTGTCCTCCAGGCGCTCGTACTCGGCCAAGCTGAGGATTTCGGCCAGCACCTGCTTGCGCTCGGCGGGCGTCTTGCGGGTGAACTCATCGGCCTTGCCCTGCACCAAAAAGGCGCTGTTGATAAATGTGTCGTACTGCATCCGCAGCAGCTCGATGATCAGCGCCTGCGTCTCGCGCACCGTGTTGCCGGAGATCGAGCGCCAGCCGCTCTGCTCCTGAATTTGCAGGTCGAGCACGGTCTGGCCGCGTTTGGCCGACGAGCGCCGCCGCAGCACGCGATAGCGCCCGCCGTTGAGGAAGAACTGGAAGTCAACCTCCATCTCCTGCTCGCCTTGGGTGATCAACTCGTCGTCGGAGGTGACGCGCGCGCGCCCCCAGAGCGCCCAGGTGATCGCATCGAGGAGCGCTGACTTGCCAGCGCCGTTTTCGCCCGACAGACATGCAACGTGGATGCCGCTGAAGTCCAGCAGCGGCACCGTGTCGCGATAGCTCATGAAGTTGCGTAGCTGTATTTTTTCAGGAATCATGCCCAGTCCGCATTCTAGAACAACCATGCGTATTTAACCTCTATTATACCAGCAGTAGCCGCTGGACAGGGCATGGGTGCTATAATCAGCCACGGGGACATCCCGACAGATTTAGCTAGATGGAGAATCCATGGAAACCACAGCATCAGGTCTGCGCTACGAGGATCAGCAGGTGGGCGAGGGCGCTGAGCCAAAGAAGGGCCAGGTTGTGCAGGTCCACTACACCGGCACGCTCACCGACGGCACCAAGTTCGACAGCTCGCGCGACCGCAACGAGCCGTTCGAGTTTGTGCTCGGGGCCGGTCAGGTCATCAAGGGCTGGGACGAGGGTCTGGCGACGATGCGCGTCGGTGGCAAGCGCCGCCTGTACATCCCGCCGCAGCTTGGCTATGGCGCGCGCGGCATCCCCGGCGTCATCCCGCCCAGCGCCGAGCTGGTCTTCGATGTCGAGCTGCTGGCCGTGCGCTAAGCGCCGCCGTTCGCTCGCCCTTGCGCTCTGTGGCTGCTATAGGCCCAGGGCGCTTTTTTGTGGATGGCTAGCCGTGCTGGCTAAGAATGTTAATCTAAAAATTAATCTACAACCTTTTATCAAGCGCGTAGGATGAGCGACACGTGCTCACGCTCGTTGATTGATCAAGCGGCGCTTGCTGTTGATCAACCGTTCAGAACGCGCCACACGCGCCGCCGCTCGTTGATGGATCAAGCGGCGCTTGCTGTGTCTCCGTGCCTCTAGTCTTGCACAGCGCCAACACTGTCCAGCGTGCGCTTGATCGACCGCGCACCTGACACGCCATAGTGGCACTTAGCTTGCTTGCCTGAGTCACAGGAGGAATAATCCTGTGCACGTGATCAAGGCTCAACTGACTGCGCGCCGCTGGCTGTGGCTGGCGGGGCTGCTGCTGGCGCTGCTTGGCGCTGTGCCGACTGCCGCCCAGGATCAGCGTGTTCCAGTGCGGGTCGATGGGCGCACGATCTTCCGGGTGGGGCCGAGCGCCGACAGCGATGCCCAGACGCGCGCTCAGCGCATCGAGCAGCGCATCAACACGCTGCTGGAGAATCCCGAGGCCATCGCGCCGGTGGTGACTGGGCGCACAGCCGCAGACGAGCTTGTGCTCACCATCGCCGGTGTGCCGATTGTGACGATCAGCGCCGCCGATGCCGCCGACAACATCACGACCATGGACGCGCTGGCGACCCAGTGGGCCTCTGTGCTCAATGATGCGCTGACGCGCGCACGCCAGGTGCGGCTTGGCTCTGGTGGCCGCTTTGTCGGCAGCACGCGCTCATCGGTCGAGACGGCGTTCACACGGCTTGGCGAGGGCGCGATCACAATCATTCCACGCGCCTTCGCGGCGCTGCTGGTGCTGCTGTTCTTCTGGCTGCTGGCGACGGCGGTGCGCTGGCTGATGCGCCTGATCTTTCGGCGCTTTATCGCGGACCTGACGGTGGAGAACCTGCTGCGCCAGCTGGCCTACTACGCCGTCTGGGTGCTGGGGCTGATCATCGCGGTCTATGCGCTGGGCTTCGATGTGCAGGCTGTCGCCACCGGCCTGGGCCTCACCAGCTTGGCGCTAGGCTTTGCGCTCAAGGATATTCTGTCGAACTTTGTGAGCGGTATGCTCATCCTCACGCTGCGGCCGTTCCGGCTCGGCGATCAGATCGTCATCGGCGCAACCGAGGGCAGCGTTGAGCGCATCGAGCTGCGCGCCACCCAGATTCGCACCTACGATGGGCGCGTGGTGCTGGTGCCCAACGCCGAGGTGTTCACTTCGCGCATCACCAACAACACCGCCGCACCCATCCGCCGTGGCAGCGTCGAGCTATTTTTAGGCTACGACAGCGACCTGCCGCAGGCGGTTGCGGCGATCAGCGCGGCGACCCAAGCCACCGATGGCGTACTTGCCGAGCCGCCAGTCGAGGTGCGCGTGCGCGAGCTGGGCGCTGATGACATCATCATCGAGATCCGCTTCTGGACCGACTCGGAGCGCTGGGACTTTATCGCCACCGCATCGGCTGTGCGCACCGTGCTGGTGCAGGCGCTCAAGCAGGCGCACATCGGCCTGCCGGACCCAGATGTGCGTATCCTCGTGCCACGCGCGCCCGATCAGTGGCGTGCGATCTTCGATCCAGCACAGCGCACCGCCGCAGACTAGCCCCGCCTGGCGTATCCTGCACGCGGCTACGACGCAATACAGTACAATAGCCGCATGTAATCTGGCGTGGATGTTGTGATGAAGGAGGCGTGGTTGCGATGAGCACACCAGACACCCCAAACGCAGGCCGAGTGTACGACTATCTGCTGGGCGGCGCAAACAACTTCGCGGTTGATCAGGCGGTTGGTGATCGATTTAAGCAGCTGCTGCCAGCGCTGGCCGAGCAGCTGCCGCGGCTCAACCGCTGGTTTATGTACGAGATTGTGCAGGAGCTGGCCAATCAGGGCTTCAATGCCTACCTCGATCTCGCCTCGGGCGTGCCAACGCAGGGCTACATCCACGAGCTGGCTCCGCAGGCCACAGTGCTCTACAACGATATCGACCCCGTGACCGTTAAACTTGGCCAGGAGATTATCGGCGCGAATCCGCGCGTGCGCTACATCCAGGGCGATCTGCGCGACATCGACACGATCCTCGATCATGCCGAGCAGTTCTTGCAGCACGACGAGCCGCTGGGCATCTGCTTTGTTGGCGTGGCCTACTTCATCGACGATGCGGCCATGGCGCAGGTGATGCAGCGCCTCTACGACTGGGCCGCGCCTGGCTCGCAGCTTGCTGTCAGCTCATTTGTGCTGAAGGAGATCACGCCGGAGTGGCAGGAGATCCTCCAGACCTACGATTCCATGAAGGCGAGCGTGTATCTGCGGCCCTATGCGGAGCTTACGCGCCTGCTTGAGCCATGGAAGCCAGTGCGCCCGCTGCGCCCGCTGGTGCAGATCTTCAGCGAAAAGGGCTACAATATGGATCATCTCAATCTCACCGCCGCCTCCGAGCAGCTCTACGGCGGGCTGCTGGTCAAGCCCTAGCTTTTGTTCGTGGCTTTGCGGCGGGCGAACAGACAGTGATGTTCGCCCGCTACTTGTTTTAGTCCCAACACAAGGAGCGTCTATGCAACCAGTTCAGCTATCCGATGGAACCGGCGTGCTGCAGCGCTACGTCGATCTGACCGTGCCCGGCTGTGAGCCGCGCAATGTGGATGTGTGGCTGCCGCCAGGCTACGCCGCCAGCGCCGAGCGCTACCCGGTGGTGTACCTGCACGATGGACAAAATCTATTTGACCCGCTGCTCTCCAACACCGAGATCGACTGGGGCGTCGATGAGGCGGTGGTGCGCCTGATGCAGCAGACCGACTTGTCCGGCGCGATCCTGGTGGGCATGTGGTGCACTGCGCAGCGGCGGCCCGAGTATATGCCCGCTAAGCCGCTGGAGCAGCCGACGCTCGCTGGGCTAGGCCGCCAGCTCACAGCCCTCTATGGCGCGCCGCGCTCCGATGCCTACCTGCGCTGGATTGTCGCGGACCTGAAGCCGCTGATCGACCGCACCTACCGCACGCTGCCTGGGCCGCCGAGCACGTCGATCATGGGATCGAGCATGGGCGGCCTGATCTCGCTCTATGCGCTCAGCGAGTACCCGGCAGTCTTTGGCGCGGCGGCATGTCTCTCGACCCACTGGCCGATTGGCGGGGCGGCGCTGGTCGATGCCATGGCCGCTGCGCTGCCCGACCCCGCCGAACACCGCATCTACTTCGACTATGGCTCACGTGGCCTTGATGCCGAGTATGCGCCGTTTCAGCAGCGCATGGATGCGCATATGCAGCAGGCTGGCTATGTCCAGGGCCGCAGCTGGCTCACTCGTGCCTTTCCTGGTGCCGAGCACAACGAGGCCGCCTGGCGCGCTCGTGTCGAGCTACCGCTGCGCTTTGTGCTGGGCCTAGAGCTGCCGCAGGCCAACCAAGACGAAGCTTGATTGGCCTGCGCGAAGGGGTTGGTGCTAGGGAAGATCGGGCTTAGCGTCTGCCGCTCTGCTCTTGCTGCAGCAGCTCTTCGCCGAGCAGTCCTAGCAGGATGCTATACTCGCTGTCAGCGTTCTCAGGGTGATACTCCAGGCGTGTGCGCTCGAAGTACTGCACGCGGCGTCCGTTGGCATCGGTGAACGCTGGGCCGATGGGGTAGCCGAAGGTATACAGGCCGCCGCGATTCTGCCAGAAGTCGCGGAAGGTTGCGTCAACGGTATGCCCAGTGGCAGTGAAGTACCACGCCAGATCAGCGGCGTCGGTGGGCGCTGGCTCGGCTGGCTCAAGATGACCAAGCTCGACGCCCATGAGGCCAAGCAGGATGGCATACTCAGTAGATCACAGGACTCCCTGGGGCCAGGGTAAACGGTGTGGCGGCCGAATCGTGCGGTATCCTTTGTGGTGCCAACCAAGAAAGGAACCG
>JABXJS010000208.1 GCA_013538855.1 Herpetosiphonaceae bacterium | reverse complement strand
TTGATGCCGTAACGGCCATCTACGGCATGGTTCGGGCTATCCCGCTCGCACCGTACCGACCCTACACGCCACCCGAGCCAATCCTGTGATCTACTGGGTATATCGATAAAGAGCTACCGATTCAAGCCATGACTCTCGCCCGTGAATGGATTATATCTTTGGAGATGTACTATAGAAACATCCACACACAATCGTCTCTAGACGTTTTTTACTATAAATCACGGAATAAAATTAAGGCAACAGGCAAAAACGCCGAAATTGATGAAGTGATCCGCACATTACGCAACGACATTGCCCATTGTGGCATGGACTTTAAAGAAGTACATTCGGCTAATGAGATCATAGCCAAGGCCAAATCGATTTATGAGCGAATGAAAAACCTGCTAGAAGAATCAGAGGAGCAGCGATGATCGTTGTTAATTTCGCGCACCCCCTCAACGACGAGCAGGTGACGCAGCTAACGGCGCTGCTTGGTGAAAAGCCCAAGGTGCTGTTTATCGATACGCATGTTGACCGCAGCCTGCCACTAGCGACAGTCGCCTACCAGCTTGTCGAGGCAGTCGGACTGGGAACAAACGTGTGGCAGACTGAGCGGATTGTCGTCAATCCGCCAGGTCTGGCCCCTGTCGCCCTGGCAGTAATCGCCGAGATTCACGGGCGCTCAGGCTTTTTTCCTACCATCATCAATATTCGGCCAGTGTCCAACACCGACCCAACCCGCTACGAGATTGCCGAACTTGTCAACCTGGATCGCATCCGCCAAGAGGCACGCACCCGCCGTCGGCCACGCGAGCAGTGAGAGGTTGAGTATGGGGTGGGACACTATAGGTCATATCGCGGACATTTTGGCGTTGGCTACAGCTGGCAATAGCGCTAACAAAAAATATCCCAACCATTAAACCAGATGTGACCGCATTTCTGCGTTATCAACAAGTGAATGCGCGTACAAATCCTGAGCGCTGGGATATGGAGGTGCGCGAGATTGCCAAGCCCGGCATAGACTCTGAAAATGACATTATCCAGTTCATTGCAGACGTTCAAGAACATAAACGCCAGATATCTTTAGCTGGCTACACTGAAGTGCACCTTTTTATGTCAACGCCTATAGCGGCAGGAATTCTTGTTGGCGGGTTGCTAGACAACTGGAAGCCGATCAAAGTCTACCATTACACGAAAGAAACACCGCCGTATACATACTGGAGCGTTCTCATCGACACCTAAGCGGCCAGCGATTACCTGCTGATAATGTGAGCATGTTTATGCGCGCGGCTGCTGGGTGCTGGCAAATGATACAGCGGCGACGGCGGCGGTGATGGCGGGGAAGGCGTAGGTTTCGCCGCGCTGGATGTGCTGGGCGTAGGCGGGGCCGAGCTGAGCGCGCAGCGACTCTACGACGGGCTTGAGGATGCGCACGGCCTCGCTGTCGGTGGCGGGATGCGCCTCGATGAAGCCGACCAGCGCGGCGGCCAGCGCGGCGTGGCCGGTGTGGCTGTAGAGGCGCGACAGGCCCGCGAGGTTGCTGAGCGCCTTGGGCAGCGCGCTGATCTCCAGCGCAATGTGCAGGCCCTCGATGAAGTGCTGCTGGGCGGCGACGCTGTCGCCAAGCTCATCGGCGACCATGCCCATCTCACGCTTGACGATGGCGATGCCCCACTGGTTGCCGTTGCGCAGGTGCAGCCGCAGGCTCTGGCCGTGGTAGTCCTGCGCCGCCTGCAAATTGCCCGCCAGCTGCTCGACCAGCGCCAGGTTGCCAAGCAGCATCGCCAGCACCCAGTGCACATTGTAGCGCCGACACACATCGACACCCTCCAGGTACAGCTCGCGCGCGCGCTCCAGGTTCCCAGCCATGCGCGCAGTGTTGCCGACGTTGTTGAGCAGCGAGCCGATCAGCACCGGCTCGCCTAGCTCGCGCGCCAGCTGCAGGCCCCGCTCGAAGTAAAACTCGGCCTGGATATTTTGGCCGCGGTAGTAGGCCACCACGCCAAGGTTCTTCAAAATGTGCACAACGCCGGTCAGGTCCTGTAGCTCGGTCGCTAGCTCCAGGCCCTCCTCCAGATACGCCTCGGCCTCGGCGTAGGTGCCGACCTGCCAGCCAACCCGCCCCAGGTTCGAGAGCGCATTGACCTTGCCGGGCAGATCATCGAGCTGCCGCGCCAGCATAAGACTCTGCTGCAGATGCTCCTGGGCGGCGGCGTAGTCGCTGAGCTGAAAGTAGGTCTCGCCAAGATGATTGTAGAGCTGCATGCGCTCCAGCGTCACGGCGGTCGCGGGAATCAGCGCCAGCGCCTGCTCGAAGAACGTGCGCGCCTCACGGAACGCGCTGGTCTGCAGCGCCTGGAGACCAGCGTTGGTCAGATAGGCCAGCGCCTTCTGGCGCGCCTCGGCGTCGTCCTGACCGGCCTCGACTACGCGGCTCCAGTGGTGCGCCAGCAGCGGGAACAGCGGCCCGAGATCGGCCACGTTATGCTCGTACCACTCGGCGATCAGGCGGTGCAGCTCGCGCCGCTGCGCGAACAGCAAGAAGTTATACACCACCTCCTGCGTGATCGCGTGCTTGAACATATACTGTAGCTCCAGCGCCGAAAAATCGCGCGGCGTGAGATCAAGGCGCTGCAGCAGATCCAGGTAGTCAGCTAGATACGGCTTGTCGTCGGCGACAGGGTAGATGGCGTTGAGCACACGCAGCGAGAACACGCGCCCGATGACGCTCGCCACCTTCAGCGCCAGCTGCTGCTGCGGCGGCAGCTTATCGATGCGGCTGGCCACCACGCCCTGCAGCGTGTCGGGAAAGCTGATCTGGCTCAGGTCGATGCCTGGCGACAGCCGACACTCGCCAGCGCTGATCTGGAGGATACCGGTATCGCGCAGCGCATAGGCGATCTCCTCGCTGTAGAAGGGGTTGCCCTCGGCCTTGGAGCGAATCAGCGCCTCAACCGACGCCGGAATCTGGGCCACGCCAAGGCTTTGCGCCACGAGGGCCTGAATCGCGTCGGCCGCCAGCGGCTGAAGCCGCAGGTGCAGTGTCTGCGGCAGGGCCGCTAGCTCACCATAGGCGCTCGGCGGCGCGTCGCTCAGCGGGCGCGTGACCAGCAGCAGCAGGATCGGATTTGGCCGCCGCCCAATCTCCGCCGCCAGCGCCCACGAGGCCGAGTCCATCCAGTGCACATCCTCAAGGATCAGCAGCATAGGCTGCGCCGCCGCCCGCTCGATAATCGCGACCAGCAGCGCCCGTAGGTTCTCGGCGCGCAGCTGATCGGACATGGGGCGAGTCTGCGCGTTATCGGCCAGCTCCAGGCGCAGAATCGAGCGCAGCAGCGGCGCGTGCGGCAGCAGCTCCGGCCCCAGCACGTGCTCCAGCTGGTTGCGCTGGGCGGCAGGCTCGCTGAGCGGATCAAGCTCGAGCACATGCTCGATCACCTCGCGCCAGCTGTGATAGGGCGTGTTCTGTTCAACGGAGTCGCTGGACCCGACCAGCACGCGCAGCTCGTGGGCGTGGGCCTGCGCCTGTACCGCCTCAACTAGTCGCGACTTGCCCAGGCCCGCCTCGCCCTCGATCACCGCGATGCCACCGTGGCCTAGCCGCAGGCGCTGCAGCGCCGCCGTCAGCGCCGCTAGCTCGCTGGATCGGCCAACCAGCTGCCGCGCTGCCGCAGGCTGTGGTTTACGCGGCGCAGCATGACCACTCTGTGGGGCAAAGGCGCTAAGCGGTGCCGAGCGGCCCTTGACGTGGAGCGCTGGCAGCACCTGAAACACAACCCGCCCCAGCGTCGCCTGATAGGTCGCCTCATCGCAGATCACCGGCACATCGCGCTGGGCGCTGGCCTGCATCAGCCGTGCGGCCAAATTCACCGTATCGCCGATCAGCGTATACTCACGGCGCGCAGCACCGCCGATGATGCCACAGAAGGCGCGCCCAGTCGCCACGCCAATCGCCACCGGCAGCCCCTGGTCGCGCAGGTGCTGTTGGATGTCTAGCGCTGCGAGCACGGCGCGCAGTGCGTCGTCCTCGTGGGCGTATGGTGGCAGGCCAAAGGCCGCAACGATCGCCGCACCTTTGTCATCGACGCTGACCTTGTTCAAGGTGCCCTCGAAGCGCTGGAGGGTGGTCTGCACTGTGGCGGCCAGCGTCTGAATAGCATTGAGCATCGCAGCGGCGGCGCTCGCATCAACGGCGGGCAGCTGCACAAAGAGCACCGAGACCAGCCGCAGCTCCGACAGATAGCCGGTCTGGTTGGCGGCCAAGCGCGAAAACACAATGTCGGGAACGTAGGCGCGCAGCGCAACGCTGGCGCTTGGGGGCAGCGCCGGCTCGGGCTGAGCCAGTGGCGGCAGCGGGGTGGACACTGCGGCCAGTCGCCGCACGTCCAAGCCAGCGAGCGGCTCGCTGTATACATGCACGTCGAGCAGCTGGGCGACTGGCGCGCTGAGCATAATCTCATCGGCGCGGGCCTGCTGCTCCGCAGCGACAGCCTGATCGAGGGCTGCGCCAAGCAGCGCCATATCCCAACGTCCGTCAGCGCCCACGTGGATCAACTGCAGCGGACCCGCGCCGATGCCACAGCGCAGCGAGAGCGTCACCGCCGCCGTGCCAGCGCGCAGCGCCTGAATCGCCAGCGCGCACTGGGCCGCGCGCAGCGCCGCCTGGGCCAGCTCGGCCGGGCTGGCCGCCGCCCACAGCGCCACGACCGCATCGCCGGCAAACTTGATGATATCGCCGCCGTGCTGGACAATCGCCGCCGTCAGCGGGGCAAAATAGCCATTCAGCAGCTGGCTCAGCGTCTCGGCCCCCGCCGAGCCATGCTGCTGCAGCTGCTCGGTTAGCGACGTGAAGCCGGTGATATCGGTGAACAGCACGGCCCCATGCAGCGGCGCAAGCCAGGGCTGCGCCACAGCCTCAGCAGCGCTGAGCCGACGTACCAGGAAGGTGGGCAGATAGTGCGCTAGCTCGGCCAAGAAGGGCGGTGCGGCCCCAGCAGGGGTCTGATCATCAAAAGCAGCAGGCATAGTGTGACCTAAAGTAGCAGAAGTACGCCATGCATTATAGCGACGCCAGCGGGCGCTTTCAATCCACACAGCGCCCGCGCGCAAAAATCCCCTCTTGGGGGGATGATCACTTGTAGCCCATGCTTAATGGAGCCGATCTGCACCGATACGCTCGAAACATCCCTTGCTCATCAACAAGTTCCCACTCTTTAGGACTAGGAACATAGAGCACCTCCCAATCAACACACCAGTTAATCTGCTGCTGATCCAGATAGGTTTGAATGGACGAACGATACTTGAGGGCATCGTTGTTGACTTTCCCATCAAGATTAACAACGTGATCACGAAAGTAGCCCAGCGCGCCCGTCTGGTAGGCGCTCACGACCGCGTCCGCAGGCACAGCGCGCTGAACAAGGGCACGTTGATCACGCTAGATTGATGTGTTACAGGTGTGCACACTCGTTGACCACGCTAGCGTGCACTGCGCGGTGCAAGCAAACCTGATGGCAGGTGGATGTGGATCAGCTTGGCGCGCTAGCCGCCGACGGTGCGCCACCACGGCGGCAGCCCTGTGGCAGTGGCTGGCTCGACTGGCTCGCCGAGGCGTGGGGTGAGCAGGCGCACGTCGTGTGCGCTGGCGCTGCGCAGCAGGCGCTCGATCGGCTCGTCCCAGGCGTGGAACGAGAGGCAGAAGGTGCCCCAGTGCACCGGCAGCAGCACCTCGGCGCGCAGCTGCAGCACGGCCGCGATCGTCTGCTCCGGGAACATGTGGATGTCGGGCCAGTACTCGCCATACTGGGCCATCTCTTGGCTGGCGAAGTCGAACGGGCCGTAGCGCGCGCCGATCTCGGCGAAGCCGTCGAACATGCCGCTGTCGCAGCCAAGAAACAGGCGCTGGCCATGGCCGCGCACCACCCACGAGGCCCACAGCGTGCTGTTGCGGCGCAGGCCACGGCCAGAGAAGTGCTGCGCGGGCACGGCGTCGATGTGCAAGCCCAGCTCGGGCAGCTGCACATCCTCCCACCAGTCTAGCTCGGTGATCTGCGCCGCCGGAATGCCCCACGCCTCCAGGTGCGCGCCCACGCCCAGCGCCGTCACGAAGCGGCTGGTGCGCCGCGCCAGCGAGCGGATGGCCGCCTTGTCCAGGTGATCATAGTGATCGTGCGAGAGCAGGATCAGGTCGGGCGTGGGCAGCAGCTGCAGCGGAATCGGCGGCGGGTGAAAGCGACGCGGGCCGAGAAACGGCAGCGGCGAGGGTCGCTCCGCCCAGACCGGATCGGTCAAAATCACCAGCTCGCCCAGCTCCACCAGCAGCGTCGAGTGGCCGAGCCAGGTGACGCGCAGGCCGCTGGCTGGCGGCTCAGCGTGCGCCTGCGGGCCGGGCCAGGCCAGCGGCAGCGGGCCTGGCGGGTAGCGCTGCTCGCGGCCAAAGAACTGCCGCTTGAGCATCGGCAGCAGCGAGCTAGGCCGCACGGTGGTGGCCGCGCTGCGATTCTGAAACGCCTTGCCGTCGAAGTTCGGCGAGCGCCGGATGCGCGCCGCACGTTGATCAATCACTGAACACCTCATGCTAAATCAGAGCGTCATCTCACTCAACACGATACCCCCACCGCGCAGCCCAGGCAAGTCTGCACACTGCAACGGTCATAATTATTAACGGAATGCTACCAGTGTGCATTAACCGTCAGCACGCGCGGCGTGGCGCAGGCCGTATGCAAGCGACCGCCTGCCGCAGCCCCATTGTTCAGCGGGATGCTACCAGCGTGGATTAACCGCAGCACTCGCGGCGTGGCGCAGGCCGTGCCCAAGCGTCCGTCTGCCGCAGCACCGACAAATCGCCCGCCTGCCGCAGCCCGTGGCAATTCTTCAGCGGGATGCTACCAGTGTGCATTAACCGTCAGCACGCGCGGCGTGGCGCAGGCCGTATGCAAGCGACCGCCTGCCGCAGCCCGTGGCAATTGTTAAGCGGAATGCTACCAGTGTGCATTAACCGTCAGCACTCGCGGCGTGGCGCAGGCCGTGCCCAAGCGTCCGTCTGACGCAGCACCGACAAATCGCCCGCCTGCCGCAGCCCGTGGCAATTGTTCAGCGGGATGCTACCAGCGTGGATTAACGCCAGC
>JABXJS010000207.1 GCA_013538855.1 Herpetosiphonaceae bacterium | reverse complement strand
TTTCAGCACAGCCTTGGTGCCTCGCAGCTGCCGCACCCACCAGTCGCACCGCGTCGCTACCAGAATATGGCGCGTTCGACCCGCCCGCAAGGATCACGTATGCCACCGCAGCCCGCCGCGTGCTCCCGTTTCAGCGCCGCCTTGGTGCGCCGCAGCTGCCGCATCCACACCCACCAGTCGCACCGCGTCGCTACCAACATGTGTTGCGCCCATCCAAATGGATCAATCGTGCAGCAGCGCTGCCGGGGTGCGGGGTGCCCCCGCCACACACAAACGCCAATCGTGCAGCAGCGCTGCCGGGGTGCGGGGTGCCCCCGCCACACATAAATGCCAATCGTGCAGCAGCGCTGCCGGGGTGCGGGGTGCCCCCGCCACACATAAACGCCAATCGTGCAGCAGCGCTGCCGGGGTGCGGGGTGCCCCCGCCACACATAAATACCAGTCTAACTGATCATTAATAACAACACTATTGACATTTTATACTAAACCATTTAGACTTTTTCGTAGGTACCTAAAGAAAAACCCATTGCAGTGGTAGCAGGAGGAATCATGAACCAGGTCTTGACAGCGTGTCCAGTGTGCAGCAGCGAGCTCATGATCACGCAGCTTGCATGTCCAACCTGCAACACAGGCATCGACGGCGAGTTCACGCTCGGGCGGCTCGGGCGGCTCAGCCGCGAGCAGCTACAGTACGTTGAGCTGCTTGCACAGTATCGCGGCAACATCAACCACGTAGCCAGCGCGCTGAATGTCTCGTATACCACAGCGCGCACACGTATGGACGAGATCGCCGCCACGCTCGGTGCGCCGATGATCCCGCCGACGACCGTTGACCGGGGCCTGGTGTTACGTCAGCTCGAAACAGGTGCGATCAGCGCAGAAGAGGCGCTGCGCCTGCTGCAGAGCTAGGGGGAACCGCAATGGCAAACACAGAAGAACGCATGCGCATCCTACGGCTGATCGAGAATGGTCAGCTCACCGCCGAGGAGGGCGCACGACTGCTCGGAGCCATGGATGATCGCCCGCGACCATCGCGTGCCAGCCGCGCCCAATGGGTGCGCGTGCGCATCACCGACCTGCGCTCCAACCGCCAGAAGGTCAACGTGAACATCCCGGTCGGGCTGATCGGCATCGGCGTCAAACTTGGCGCGCGGCTCTCGGCTGGCAACGGCCACAAAGTCGATATGGACGAGCTGCTAGAGACCATCCGCAGCGGAGCCACTGGCAAGCTCATCGACATTGAAGATATCGAAGACGGCGAGCGACTAGAAGTTTTTGTGGAATAAGGAGGCAAAGCAGTAATGAGCGAGCAAACATTTTCTGTTGGCATGGAGCCGACGCTGATTATTCAGCACTGCGGTGGCGATCTCTTCATCGAGGGCCACGACAGCGGCAACGTCGAGCTACACAGCGACGAGCCAGTTGAGAGCCACCAGCAAGACAGCACACTGCACATCACCGCCCACGATGACCTGCGCCTGCGTGTGCCCCACGGCAGCCGCATCGAGGCCAAGCACATCGACGGCGACACGTGGGTGCAGCACATCAAGGGTTTCAAGGCCGAGGGCATCGACGGCGACGCCACCTTCGCCGAGCTTGAGCAGGCCGACGTACGCGCCATCGGCGGCGACGCCCGCTTCACCACCGTGCAGACCGTGCAGTGCGAGAGCGTCGGCGGCGACCTGAAGGTCGATCACAGCGCCGAGTGCAGCGTCAAGCACGTCGGCGGCGATGTGCGCGTCCATGAGACCGGCGATCTGAGCGTTCCCAACGTTGGGGGCGATGTCAAGGCCAGCGATGTGCGCGGCCCGGTCACGCTCAAGCAGGTCGGCGGTGATCTGGCGCTGATGGGCGCGATCACCAGCCTGTCGGCGGTGCATGTCGGCGGCGATCTGCGCATTGACACGCCCTGGACGGCGGGCAGCGACTATCGCGCCACCGTCGGCGGCGATGCGACCATCGCGGTCAGCGATGACGCCAACCTCGTGCTCAGCGCCACCGTTGGCGGCGATGTCAGCGGCGTGGCCAACAACGAGCATGGCACCGTCAGCGCAACCTGGGGCGATAGCGAAAATGCCGCCCGCCTAGAGCTAACCGTCGGCGGCGATCTGCGCGTGCGCGGCAACCGCCAGGCCAGCGGCGAGTGGGGCGGCTCCTGGGGCGCAAACTTCGACTGGCAGGGCAGCATCAACGACTTTATGCGCGAAATTAGCAATATAGGACGCGAGATCATGGATCAATTTACTGGCCGCGATTGGGGCCGCTACACCGACGAGCAGGCCGAGCGCGCCCGCCGCGCCGCTGATCGAGCTGCTGAGCGCGCCCAGCGCGCCGCCGAGCGCATGCGCGTGCGCTTCAACGATCGCGAGTTTCGCGTCGATCCAGAGCGGCTGGAGCGCATCCGCGAGCACGCGCAGCGCGCCGCCGAGGAAGGCATCGCCCGCGCCCAAGAGGCCATCGACCGCGCGCTGCGCTCGATTGATCCCAATGCGCCGCGTGCGCCACGTGCGCCACGTGCGCCACGCCACCCAGCGCCACCAATGCCGCCAGTGCCGCCGCAGCGCTTCGGTGTGACCGAGGACGATGGCACAGCCACAAGCTCCAACGCTGAGGCGGCCACCGGCCCCACGATGCGCATGACGCCGGAGCAGGCCGATGCGCCCCAAAGCAACGCACCTGCCGAAAACCTCTCGGCAGCCGACCGCACCGCCGAGCGCATGGCCATCCTGCGCATGGTTGAGAGCGGTAAGATCAGCTCCGAGGAGGCCGCCCTGCTGCTGGAGGCCCTCGGGTAGACCTGCCTCACCACAGCGCCGCCATTGGCCTTGACCTCTGGCGGCGCTGTGCGTATCCACAGCCACGCGGTGTATTGACCTCCCACACGGCGCTGGGCCGACCCTGACGGGCGCACACCCACGGCTGCGGATTGTCAACACGCACACCGGCAATGCAGCACTGCGCGCTATGCATCCTTAAACCATCCAGCGCCGCCATTCGCCTTGACCTCTGGCGGCGCTGTGCGTATCCACAGCCACGCGGTGCATTGACCTCCCACGCGGCGCTGGGCCGACCCTGACGGGCGCACACCCACGGCTGCGGATTGTCAACACGCACACCGGCAATGCAGCACTGCGCGCTATTCACCTATACGCTTGCTACGCATTTGACACCGCTTTGAGATCAGCCGTTGTCTGCGCCAGCAGCACGCTAGCGGGGCCAGCCGCGCCAGCGCCGCGTGCATCCAGCGCGCTGCGGTAGCGCTACACAGTAATGCATGACAGGCGCGAGTTAAGCTTGGGCGGATAGTGATGGTGGAGATGCTACAGATTGGCTAAGCGGACTGCTCGGCGGCGAAGACCTTGAAGGGCTGCCAGGCGGCATCGTCGGCACGTGCGACGAGAGCAACAAGCTGATCCTGCTCGTCGAAGGCGGCGGCGCGCTGAGCGGGGCAGGCATCGCTGATGCGTTGACCCTTGCGCAGGCGCTCGGCACCGTAGCTGTTGACGGTGATGCGCGGCCAGTCGGCGAGGGCGGCGGAGAGCGGCAGCAGCGCCGACTCAAGCCGAGCCGGATCGGCCACGAGATCGGCGAGCGAGACAGCGGTGTCGAGTGCAAACGCCCCAGCCTGCGTGCGCCGAAGCGCCGTAAGGTGCGCGCCACAGCCAAGGCGTGCGCCGATATCGCGGGCAAGAGCACGAATATAGGTGCCCTTTGAGCAGAGCACATCAAGGACGAGCACGCTGTCGGTATGCTCAATCAGGGTAAGCTGTAAGATGGTGATGGTGCGCGGCGGCACCTCGACCGTCTCGCCAGCGCGAGCGTAGTCGTAGAGGCGTCGGCCAGCGATGCGAATAGCAGCGTAGAGCGGCGGCACCTGCTCGGTTGTGCCGCGAAACTGCTCCAGCACTGGCTCCAGCATGGCGGCGCTGAGCGGCGGAACAGGAGCCGACTCAACGATCTCGCCCTCGCTATCGTCGGTGGTGGTGCTAGCGCCGAGCTGAACGGTCGCGACATAGCGCTTGGTCTCCTCCTCCTGCAGGTACTCCAGCAGACGGGTAGCCTGACCGAGCGCAACAGGCAGGACGCCGGTTGCCAGCGGATCGAGCGTGCCGCCGTGGCCGACCTGCTTCTGGTGAGCGAGGCGCCGAATCTGGCGCACGACATCGGTCGAGGTGATGCCAAGCGGCTTATCGATATTCAGAAAGCCGTGGAAGTGGGCAATCGAGCGCGCCATGGGCATCAGCCTACGAGCGCGTGGAGGCGCTCGAGCACAATTTTGCGCGCCTCAGCGAGCGACATCTGGAGGGTGGCCCCAGCGGCCTCGCGGTGGCCGCCGCCGCCGAGCGACTGGGCGACGCTGCCAACATCGATGCCCGGAATGGAGCGCAGGCTAATTTTCACAGTGCCATCGCGACGCTCCTTGAACAGCACATAGGCTTTTGCGCCGCCGATGCGATTGATGTAGGCGGTGATCTCATCGCTGGCCTCGTCGTCGGCACCGCTGGCCTGCTGCATGGCCTGGGTAAACTCGGTCCAGATGATCGGCCCTTCGCGGTGGAGGCTATCCATGGAGAGACCCAGGGCGCGGGCGTGCTCGAAGGGCTTGTTGAACAGCATCGCGCGCACGATCTCGTTGAGTCTGCCGCCACAGGCCAGCAGATCGCCGGCGACGTGGAGGGTACGCGGGCTGGTATGGGCGGTCTGGAAGCTCTGCGTATCGGTGATGAGGCCCAGCATGAGGGCGGTGGCGGTCTCGGGATCGGGCGGCATATTCCAGGCGGTAAACAAGAGCGCCAGAATCTCGCAGGTGGAGGCGGCCTCGGTCATGACCAAGTTCACACCGGCCTCGCCATCGTTGGTGGCGTGGTGGTCGATGATCATCATTGGGCGCGCCTCGAGATAGTCCTCCTGCTGCGAGTGGATCGGCTCGATGCGTGAGACATTGCCAGTGTCGAGCAGAATAATCAGATCGACGGAGGCGGGCAGGGTTGGATTGCTGGCGTAGACCTGAACATCGGGGGCGTCGGCGAGGATAAAGCCGACCTGCGGCAGCGCTGTTGGCGCGACCATCGTAACCTGCTTGCCCATTTGACGCAGGGTGCGGCCGAGCGCCACCACTGAGCCAATGGCATCACCATCGGGATTGATATGCGTTGTCAACAAAATGTGGTTGGCGGCACGACATGCTGCCAGCAATGGTTCTGCCGCAAGTTCGATGGAACGATACAACATGCGCTATTCCTCATCGTCCAGATGGGGCGGATTTTCCAGCCGCTCCTGCTCGATTGAATTAAACAAGGTATCCATATGTTCGCGGGCATCCAGCGACGTATCGAGATGGAACGAAAGCTCGGGCACCTGGCGCAGCTGAATGCGCTGGCTCAGCTCGCGGCGCAGAAACCCGCGCGCCCGATTAAGGGTCTTCATCGTCTCGGAGCGCACATCGCTATCGCCCATCACGCTCACATTGACATGGGCGTAGTAGAGGTCGGGGCTAAGGTTCACGCTCATCACGGTCGTAAAGCCCATGCGTGGATCTCTAATCTCCGAGCGAATAAGCTCACCAAGGATGGTTTGAATTTCAGCAGCGACCTGCTCAATGCGTTTTGATTTTGCCATATGCACCTCGCGCAGCAACGCACAGCGGCGGGCGTAGCGCTAACTGCGCCCGCCCGCCACTGCCGAATGGGCTAGAGCGAACGTTGAATTTTCTCGCGGTGATAGAACTCCATCGTATCACCGACCTGGATGTCGTTGAAGCCCTCAACGTTCAAGCCGCACTCATAGCCGGACTGAACCTCGCGCACATCATCTTTGAAGCGTTTGAGGGTGGCGATGCGGCCATCGTGCATCACCACGCCGCTGCGCAGAACGCGCACATTGGCGTTGCGCAGCACCTTCCCATCGGTCACCATTAGGCCGGCGACAACCTCCTTGCTAGGCAGGCGGAAGGTCTCGCGAACCTCGGCGAAGCCATCGGTGAACTCTTTGGTCTCTGGCTCGAGCATACCGATCATGGCCTTCTCGAGGTCCTCGGTGAGCTTGTAGATGATGTTGTAGAAGCGAATATCAATGCCATTTGTATCGGCGGCGCGGCGGGCTGCCGCATCGGGCCGGGCATTGAAGCCGAGAATAATCGCGTTGGAGGCCACGGCCAAGTTCACATCGGACTCGGTGATGGTGCCGGTGCCACGGTGCAGCACCTTGATCTGGACCTCG
The DNA here is from genome assembly GCA_013538855.1 of Herpetosiphonaceae bacterium. Lineage (GTDB taxonomy): Bacteria > Chloroflexota > Chloroflexia > Chloroflexales > Herpetosiphonaceae > OHK22. Next base: position 4,116 of record JABXJS010000207.1, on the reverse strand, counting down.
TTCTGCTTCTCGTTGAGCTGCGACAGCGCGTGCTCGATTGCGCCGAGCGAGCCTTGCACGTCGGCCTTGAGAATAATGTTGAGGTCGCGGATCTTACCAGCCTGGATCTGCTGATAGACATCATCGAGTGTCATCGCTTTGTTGAACTGCGAGGCGAGCTGCTCCATCTGGCGCTGGCGCTGGCGCTGCGTGGCCACATCGCGGGCTGTGCGCGCATCGTCGATAACCTGGAGGATATCGCCAGCCTGCGGCACGTCGCTCAGGCCAAGGATGGAGACCGGCGTGGCTGGCTCAGCGGAGCGAATGCGCTTGCCCTGGTCGTTGAACATCGCGCGGATTTTGCCGTAGACGCTGCCGACGAGCACCGTGTCGTCCTGGCGCAGCGTGCCGTTCTGGACCAGCACGGTGGCCACGGCGCCGCGGCTCTTGTCCATCTCGGCCTCGATGATGGTGCCGATGGCCGAGGTGTTAGGATTGGCCTTCAGCTCCTGCAGGTCGGCGACGAGCAGCACCATATCGAGCAGGCCATCGATGTTGATGCGCTGCTTGGCCGACACCTCGACCTCGGGCACATCGCCGCCCCAGGCCTCGGTGGTGACGCCTTCGACGGCGAGCTGCTGGCGCACGCGGTCGGGGTTAGCGCCGGGAACGTCAATCTTGTTGATGGCGACGATCATGGGCACGCCGGCGGCGTGAACGTGGGCGATGGCCTCGGCGGTCTGGGGCATCACGCCGTCATCGGCGGCGACGACCAGCACCACGATATCGGTGACGGTTGCACCGCGCGCGCGCATAGCGGTGAAGGCTTCGTGGCCAGGAGTATCGAGGAAGGTCATTTTGCGACCCTGGACCTCGACCTGGTAGGCACCAATGTGTTGGGTGATGCCGCCGGCCTCGCCCTCGGCCACGCGGGTCGAGCGGATGGCGTCGAGCAGCTTGGTCTTGCCGTGATCGACGTGGCCCATGATGGTGACGACTGGCGGGCGGATGATCATGTTCTCGGGGGATTCCTCGGCCAGCACCTCGCTGACATCATCGACCAGGCCGGCCATCTGCTCAGGCACGATCTCTTTGGTCTCGATATCGAACTCGACGGCGATCACAGAGGCGGTGTCATAGTCGATCTGCTGGTTGATATTGGCGATAATGCCGTTTTTCAGCAGCTCTTTGATGATGTCGGCGGCACCGACGCTGAGGGCCTCGGACAGCTCACGGATCGTCATGACCGAGGGTAGCTCCACGGGGCCACGTGGGCGTACGGGGGCGGCGGGGCGATTGAGCGGCGCGCCGCGGCCGCGGGTCTGCTGATTGTTACCACCACGGCCACGGCCACGGCCGCGACCACCGCCACTATCCTGCTGATTACCTGTGCCACGTCCGCGCTGGGTGCTTGGGCGGCCAGTGCCGCCGCCGCCGCCAGCGCCGCCGCCGCCGCCACCAGATGAGCGTTTGCCACGGCCACCGCTGCGGCCATCCTCAGTGGTATTACGATTTGCTTCGGGGCGGCGATCGGTGCGGCGAGTATCGCGCTCGCGGCGGGGCTTCTCGCTCCCGGCCTCGTCCCGAGATTCACTACGATTTTTTAAGGGAACTGGCATCGTTCGTATCTCCTTTATCCGCGACCCCAAGCCGGGGCTGTCGCGGGGCCAGAGACACCGATATGGGCAGCGGCGACGTGGTTCAGTTCATCGCAAGCTCCGTCACCGTATCGGTGTCTGAAAACTGTTGTGCATGTTCAAGCAACCGGGCTTGAGCAGCAGCGTCGAGTGTAACTTTAAGGGCGCGATCGAGCGCCCCGCGCTTGAGCGCTGCCGTCCAACACGCGCGGTCGGCGCACAAGTACGCGCCGCGGCCAGCGGCTTTACCGGTTGGATCGACCATCACTGAACCTTCGGCGGTGCGGACCAAGCGCACAAGCTGGCGCTTGGTCTCGACCCGCCGACAGGCGACACAGGTTCGCTGTGGAACCTTGCGCTGTGGAGATGGTTTAGCAGCCATCGTACTGCCTCGGTAGGGTAGCTGCAGAACACAGGCTATTCTTCTGCATAGCTCGCATCCTGAGCAGGTTGATCATCCTGATCTGTGGCCAACTCATCTTCGGCGTGATCTTCAACGATATAGCTTGCGATGAGTTTATCATTGAAATAGATATTAAGCTTCTGCGCTGTTGCGCGCAGATCGACCTGCTCGCCGATCAACTCATCGGGCAGCGGGCCGTAGGTGACGTTTTGATACATCACCGTGCCATTGTCGCGCACCTTGCGCGTCTCGACGCGCGCGGTGGACAGGGCGGCCTCGTTGAGCAGCTGCTCGGTGGCAGCGGCCTCGCGGGCCTCGGCGGCGGCGCGCTCTTCCTCGAGCAGCGAGGAGGCGCTCTTGATGTCGATGCGCCAGCCAACGAGCTTGGCGGCCAAGCGCACGTTCTGGCCCTCTTTGCCGATCGCCAGCGACAGCTGCTTGTCGGGCACGATCACGGTGGCGGTTTTATCAAGCTCGTCGAGCTGCACCTCCACGACCTGCGCCGGGCTAAGCGCGTTGGCGATAAACGAGCGGATGTCGGGACTCCACTGCACAACATCGATCTTCTCGCCGTTAAGCTCGTTGACAATGTTCTGGATGCGGATGCCGCGCATGCCCACGCACGAGCCGACCGGATCGATGCCCTCTTGGCGGGCGGTGACGGCGACTTTGGAGCGCAGGCCCGGCTCGCGGGCGATCGACTTAATCTCAACGGTGCCGTTGTAAATCTCGGGCACCTCAATCTCAAACAAGCGCCGGATCAGATCCTTGTGGGTGCGCGAGGCGACCAAGCGCGGGCCGCGCGGATCGTCCTTGCGCGCCTCCATCAGATAGACCTTGAGGCGCTGGCCGTGGCGATAGCCGTCGGAGTTAATCTGCTCCTTGGGCGGCAGGATAGCCTCGGCACGACCAACCTCGAGGATGACATTGCCTTTCGCGTGGCGCTGCACGGTAGCGGTGACAATCTCGCCCTCGCGGTCGAAGTATTCGCCATAGATATGCTCGCGCTCAACCTCCTTGATTCGCTGTAGAACAACCTGCTTAGCCGTCTGGGCCGCGATCCGACCAAAATCGTCGGGGGTGCTTTCTACGTACACCGTCTCGCCGATCTCGACATCGTGGCGCACGTTGCGCGCGTCCTCAATGTCGATCTCGTAGCGATCATCGAGCACTTCATCGACAACTTGTTTTTCGGCAAAGACGCGGATCTGCCCGGTCGATGGATCAAGATCAATCTTCACATCGACAGGCGGCGGGTTGTTGCCTAGATAGCGCCGGTAAGCCGAGATGAGCGCCTGTTCAACCACCTCCTGAACCGACTCGCGCGGAATACCGCGCTCGGCAGCGATCTGGGAGATAGCCGTATAAAAATCACTTTTCATGCGAAAAAACCTCACCTGCGTGACGAGTTGGCGAAGCACGCACAGCTTAAAATCGCTGACAAGAAGAAACGTGGGGGGTACCCACGTTTCGTTGCGCCTCTTCGTGATATTTCTAGTATACCACCACCTGTAGGCCCATGCAACCAATGCGATGGCTACGGCGTCGGGTAGGCTTCGACCCGCGCTGGGTCCATCGTTGGGTAGGTGCCAGGCTGCTGCTGGGGCACCACCGTTGGCTCGATCGGCAGCGGGTAGGTGGTGCCGCCGACGCTGTCGCCTGGCTGCGTGGTGGTGGCTGCCTGCGGCGTGGCCGGGTTGGTGAAGGCCGGAATGGGCGTAGCGGTCGGCTCGCCGCTGGTGTCGCAGGCGGCTAGGCTCGCCAGCAGCAGCAGCAGAATGAGCACACGTCGTTTTGTCATCTGTCCTCCTCGGGATAAGGCAATCTTTATCGGGCCGTATGGTACTACGCTCAGCCCATGTGAGCAAACGATGAGCGCAACTCATTCGCAGGCTAGGCATCCATTAAGCCTAGGCTCATCTGCTACACTCCAGCATCATTAATTAAAGGATGCCGCCTGCCTCGTTGAGCAGCCGCCGTGCCGCCAGCGCCTAGCCTCGCACAGCCCGCACAAACCGCTGTGATGTCGATCCGCACTATGCTAGTGTTATGATGCTTACCCCGTGGTTGCGCCGCCGCTGTGCCGCCAGCGCCGGG
>JABXJS010000027.1 GCA_013538855.1 Herpetosiphonaceae bacterium | reverse complement strand
TGCCGTAACGGCCATCTACGGCATGGTTCGGGCTATCCCGCTCGCACCGTACCGACCCTACACGCCACCCGAGCCAATCCTGTGATCTACTGAGTATCGGCGGGCGGGTGCAGCTTAAGTATATGCTGAAAGAGCTGCCACTTAGCAGTGAGCACAGTAAGCTACTTACATTTTTGCTTGATGAGCGCAGTCAACATTATATGATGGTCAATCTGCGCCTGACCCGGCGCAAGCTCGAGGCGCTCCGCCGTGACCTCTTTGAGGCCATTGCGCTAGAGATCAATAAATTAGATGGATAACCCTGGTGTTGTGTACAGAACTTGCGCAGAACTTGTATGTACAATAAAGAAAATATGTTGGCTCTTCTATAACGTGTGCATACTTCGGCAAAGAAACCACAGCGATAAGCAGACATGCTTAGGAGTTTCGTCTATGCGTGGTAAGCTTAACATCTATCCAGAGTTGATTTTCCCTCCAATGCTATCACTTGTGAGCATTCTTTTGATTATTACAACATTTACCGGGCTAGATCCGGCTTCTAATACAACAATCGGCATCACAAATATTTTTACGGCAACCTCATCGGCAGCACTTGCGATCTGGATCTGGCGTGATCCTACAGCACTGCTACCGCGCTACTTGCTGATGGGTGTGCTGTTCACAGTGTGCTACATTGGCACACGTTGGTCAGCGATGCCAGGCGCTGAGATGATTACACTGACGCTTCCAACAATTGTGGGCATGGTCATGATCAAACGCATTAGACAAGTTCTGTTTCTGCATGGTATCTACATGACATTTATGTTCCTGTCATTTCATTACAGGACAACCCTCTTTGGAATCATTGCATTTCAAATCTTGCTTTATATTGCGGTTTGGATGATTCAACACCATGCTGTATATCAATCGAAGCTTATTCAAGAAGAAGAGACAAAACGGCGCTTGGCAGAGGCGCAGCTGGAGCAGGAGCAGCGGGTCAAAAATTTTATTATGTTTTTGAAACATGAGCTGCGTAATCTGGCGACCTCGCTTAGTGGACTGGTGCTCATCCTGAAGCGCGAGGTACGCGGCGAGGCCACGGGCGTTGCGCAAGCGGATGTGCTCGATGCGATTGCTGAAAACACTGAGCAGATGGAGACGCTGACCCAGCAGTTTATTCTGCTCGTCAGTAAACGGCAGCTGCCCCATGTGGACAAATCGGTTGATGTTGAACCACTGGTTAGTCAGTGCATGACCGAGGCACACGCGCTCGTGCTGCGCCATCAGTTGAATATCACAATCAAGAGCGAGATTACACCCTGCCGCCTGCGTGCGAATCCCACTGCGCTGGCGCTAGCACTGCGCACAGCAATGCGCAATGCCCTCGATGCGCTGCAGGAGCGGGCGTTTGGCGCAGCAGTGGCGTCGACAATCACTATTCGTGGCTACCATCAGGATGCACACTATATTTTTGCGATCAGCGATGATGGGCCGGGCTTTCCCGAGGACTACCTGCTGCGTGTTCAGGCGGCTCAATCTGAGCAAACGCCATTTAGCCTGATTGGCATGACCAATAAGCCCGCCGGTGCAGGTATTGGCCTGCCGGTAATGCTCCAGGTGGCTGCGCAGCACTGCGGCTTTCTGCATGTGCAGAATTGCACGCCCTCGGGCGCGCTGGTGCAAATTGGTATTCCACTGGCATAGGCGGCCGTCTCTCTGTACCTAGAAGGTTTGGCGATGCGCGAAAAGCTTCGAGTCTATCCCGAGTTGATTTTTCCGGCTATTTTAGCTGCTGTGGCTTTTATTCTCGGCTTATCAGCGCTGTTCGGCCTCGATCCAACCGGCACGCTTCGGGTCGGCTTAGCAGATATGACTGTCGCCGTTCTATCAACGTGGGTTGCAATCTGGATGTGGTTTCAGCCTGCATCGCCTATGCCACGTTGGATCTTGACTGGTTGCCTATTCATTGGCTGCTTTATCGGAACATCTAGCTCTCCTGTGGCTGGGGTTGAGATGATCACACTGACATTGCCTGGCTTTATTGGGCTTGTAATGATAAAAAATACACGAGCTGTTATTAGTTTACATATCTTGTATATGCTGTGTATCTTTCTCGTCTACCAGTACAAGTATCTATCATTCGGTCTGATTGCATACCAATTTTTGCTGTATATCCTGATATGGATGATTTTGCAGCATGCTGTGTATCAGTCCAAGCTCATTCAGGCGCAAGAAACGAAGCGCCGGCTGATCGAGGCGCAGCTGGAGCAGGAGCAGCGAGTCAAAAACTTTATTATGTTTTTGAAACATGAGCTGCGCAATCTGGCGACCTCGCTCAGTGGGCTGGTGCTGATCCTCAAGCGCGCGGCGTGCGGTGAGGCCATAGGTGTTGCACAAACTGACGTGCTCGATGCGATTGCCGAAAACACTGCGCAGATGGAGACGCTGACCCAGCAGTTTATGCTGCTCGTCAGCAAGAAACAACTGCCGCATACGGTGAAGCTTGTGGATGTAGCCGCTGTGGCTGAGCAGTGCCTGACCGAGACCAAGGCCCTGGTGCTGCGCCATCAGCTGCACATTGAGATCACAAGTGAGATCACGGCGTGTTGTCTGCGCGTTGATCCCACTGCGCTGGCGCTGGCACTGCGCACAGCAATGCGCAATGCGCTTGATGCGCTGCAGGAGCGGGCAAGTAGCGCAGCGGTGGCATCGACAATCAGCATACGCGGTTACCGTCAAGCTGGATTCTACATTTTTGCCATTAGCGATGATGGGCCGGGCTTTCCCGAGGACTATCTGCTGCGCGTCCAGGCGGCTCAGGCTGAGCAGATGCCATTTAGTTTGATTGGTATGACCAATAAAGTTGGTGGTGCGGGTATTGGCCTGCCCGTGCTGTTTCAGGTGGCTGCGCAGCACTGCGGCTTTTTGCATGTGCAGAATCGGACACCAGCAGGTGCACTGGTCCAGATTGGTATTCCACTAGCGTAGAGAGTGTAGGCTATGAGTACAGAAACCCCGATTGTCATTGTTGAGGATCAAGGCGGTTTGGCGCTAGCGCTACAGTCGCGTATATTTAGCGATTTTCAGATCAACCAGCGCTTTCGTGGGCGGGCGAAGGTTGTGGACTCCATACAGCGTCTGCGCGAGTGGCTGGATGCCCAGCCTGTTGGATTTGTGCAGCTGCTTATTCTCGACTGGAGCGTGCGGTTTGGTCTCAGCACACAGGCGCTCGGCTTTGATCTCCGCACCCATCAGGCGCTGAGCAGCACGGCAATTATTATTGGCTACAGCGGCCATGATGAGGCCGAAGAGTCTTTTCGACAGTTTGGCGCAGATGGGTTTATATCTAAGAATCGGCCCTTCGCCGCTGTCGCCGATGACATTATGTATATCGTTGCGCAGCGTGAGCACGGCTGTGCGTGGACGACGCTCAACTAAGCTTCTGTAAATGTGCCGTGTACCATCTTGACAAATGACCACTGGTCATTTATATTGTGACCAGTGGTCATTTGTTGAACATATTCGATGGAGACATGAGTACATGGCCGATAAAGCTATTCTATGTGTGGTAACGAGTGCAGCCGAAGTTGCTGGATTTCCGCGTGCGACAGGCTACTGGCTTGGTGAGCTAACCCATGCCTATGATATCTTTGCCGCTGCTGGCTACCACATGGATATTGTCAGCCCGCAGGGCGGAGCACCGCCGTGTGACCGTAAAAGCCTAACACCGCGTGATCGTGCCAACCGGGCTTTTTTAGCTGATCCAGCCAAGCAGGCCTGGCTCAACGCCACGCTCACACCAGCCCAGATTGACCCGCAGCGCTATCAGGCGATCTACTATGTTGGTGGCCATGGAGCTATGGCTGATCTGGCCTACGATGCGGCGCTAGCGGCACTGGCGGCCGCAATTTATGCAGACGGTGGTGTTGTTGCGGCTGTATGCCACGGTGTTGCTGGGCTGCTGCCGATACAACTAGCGAGCGGAGCGCCGCTTATCGCCGGGCAGACAGTCACAGGCTTTACGAATCAAGAGGAGGCCTTGCTGCGGCTTACCAAGCGTGTCCCGTACTTACTAGAGGATGCGCTGCGCGAGCGTGGTGCGCACTATCGTAAGCGCCTGCCGTTTATGCCGCATGTCCAGGTGAGCGAGCGCATTGTGAGTGGGCAGAACCCGCAGTCAGCACGTGGCACTGCGCGTGCGGTCGTCAAGCTGCTTGAGACTATGCCTGTAGCGGTGACGACTGGCTAGCAAAAGGTGGTGGTGTATGGCAACAATTCTCACGCTAGGGCGCTTGGCTGGCCTGCGAGTCCAGGCGCGCATATCGGCGCTGCTCACATTTGCTGGGCTGTGGGCGCTGTGTACGCTTGGCGGAATGCTCTGGCTTGAGCGTCGCTTGGGAGCGGCGCTGCTGCTTGCCCTGCTGGTGCTGCTGGTGCACTGGATGAGTTGTATTGTGCACCATCTTGGCCATGGGCTGGCAGCGCAGCGGACTGGCTACCCAATGCAGAGTATCGAGCTATGGGGGCCACTGGCGACATCGCGCTACCCTGCTGATGAGCCGCAGCTCTCTGCGCTGGTTCATCGTCGGCGGGCAGTGGGCGGGCCGCTGGCTAGCACGGCGCTGGCGGCGCTGTTTGGTCTACTCGCTTTCGTTATGTATGTGTGGGGGAGCGCCTACTGGTGGATGGCTGCTTGGGGGCTGCTCGACAACCTGCTAAGCTTCTCACTTGGCGCACTGCTGCCGCTTGGCTTTACCGATGGCTCGACGCTGCGGATGTATCCACGTCAACGCTAGATGCTTAACTATAGATGAGGGGCTGCATCAAACACGCTGCAGCCCCTCATCTATTTTAACTACTCTGGGATCTTAAACGTCTGGCCGACGTGGATGAGGTCGGGGTTCGCGATGCTGTCGCGGTTCGCCTCATAGATGCGCTTCCACTGCATCTCATCGCCATAGAAGCGCTGGGAAATTGCGCGCAGGCTATCGCCAGGCTGGACGGTGTAGGTGCGCTCTGGCTTCGGTGCGGCGGGGGCAGGGCTAGCCTGCTGCTGCTCAAGATCCTGTACGCGCTCGCGCAGCTGCTCAAGCTCCTTGCGCTCGGCATCGCTCAGGCCAGAAGCTGGTGCACTCTGGGCTGGCGAAGCAGTGTGACCTTGGGTGGTGACGCGCGGCTTGGCCTGGGCTTGCTGCTGCGCATGCTCGGCGGCCTCGCGCGCCTCTTTGGCTGCGCGCTCCGCAACGGAGTTGACCGACTGGCGCTGCTCTTCTTTGGCATGCTCTTGCGCTTGGCGTGCGGCCTCGGCGGCGCGCTCTACCACGGAGCCGACCGAGCCATCCTGCTGTGCTTTGGCGTTGTCTTGTGCCTGCCGCGCGGCTTCGGCGGCTTTATCGACAAGTGATCCTAAGCCGGAAGATTTGGCGTTGGTGTCCTGCTGGCCTTTGTTCTGATCGTTTTTGCTCACGGCATTCTCCGCTTGGCTATCGTGATCTCGCCCAAACAAACTGCCGACGAAATCACGGGTATACTCACCAATACCCTTGTCCCACGGTCGATCTTGGCCTGACTCGTTGGTTGTTTGGCGCTCGTCATCACTATCGCGGCCGAAGATATTGCCAACGAAGTCGCGGGTGTACTCACCGATGCCTTTATCCCTTGGCTTGTTCTTATCCTGTTCAGCTGCCATTGGTTCCTCCTATCTAGCGATGCTGTCGGTAGTCTACTTGGAGACTATTTTGACGGGTGCTGCGGAGGATAAAGGCAATAACTAGACCAGCGATGAAGCCACCAGCAGAGGCTAGGCTACGCCGCCGCTGGTCTGATCGGTACGAGCAATTGTAGCATACGTGGCAAGGAGCTGCTGGTTGACCTGCCGCCCGATCATGGTTGAGGTAGCCAAAATGGTCACCACATGGCCGTCTATGCTCCCGCAGGAAGCAGGTTGAGTGGATGCTCAATCGAGCAGATGATGCTCTAGGGCATAGCGTGTGGCAGCGCTGCGGGAGGGTGTGCCGAGCTTACGCAGGATAGCGCTCACGTGATCTTCGACCGTGTAGACACTCAGGGTTAACTGCTGGGCGATGGCTTTGTTGGTTAGCCCGGTGGCGACGAGATTCAGCACCTCACGCTCGCGAGCGGTGAGGCCGGGCGCAGGCTCCCTGGGTAAGCTAACGATTGGTGCGCTGGGCCGCAGTAGCTCAAGCGGGGCGGGCTGCTCTAGGGCAGCGCTGATGATCTGCTCTAGTGGCTTCTGCGAGCCCTGCTGCCATATGCGCTCGTACACATCCGGCGCGAGCTGGCGACGACACTGCTCGATCTGCGCATCCATGTCAGCCTGATCACTCACTGAGGTGGCTAGATCGTTGACCTGGCGGCAGGCTGTAACGGCAGCAAAGAAGTACAGCGCCGTATCGAAGTGCTCAGCGGCGGCTAAGGCGTAGGCCAACCCTTCGAGCGCCAGCGATATGCCCAGCCGATCCTGTAGCTCATGCATTGTCTGCAGACTCTGGCGATGGAGCGTCTGGGCGGCGCTGTAGTCGTGCTGTTTGGTTTTGATCAGGCCAAGATTATTGCGCGCCGAGGCTGCACCCCAGCGATCACCAACCGTGGTGTAGGCGGCGACGCTTTCGGCGTAAAGAGCGGCGGCGGCGGTGTAGTGGCCAAGGTCTTCCTCCAAGCTGCCGAGGTTATTGAGCGTCTCGGCGATGCCCTGATGATCGCCAAGGCGGCGACGAGTAGCCAGACTCTGGTTGTAGAGATTGCGCGCCTGGTCGTGTTGCCCCAGAATGTTGGCCACGATCCCTAGGTTGCTGAGCGATGTTGCTACACCAATCTGATCATCAAGCTGCTGCTGCATAGCCAAGCAGCGTTGATAGCACTCCTTCGCTGTTTGATAGTCGGACTGTGTCCAGGCCAGGTTGCCCGCGCCATTTAGCGCACGAATTGTATGCTCAGTCTGCTGCGCTGCTGGTGCTGGTGCTGGCTGCTGGCTGTACAGCGTGAGGGCTTGATCGAGCCACTGGCGGCCTTCGCTGACAAATCCTTGTCGCCACCAGAACCGCCATAGTGCGCCGGTCATCTGTGTAAGCTGATCGCTCTGCTGCTGGATGTGCAGCCACTGGAGGGCACTGCGCAGGTTGGCGTGCTCTGCAGCAAGGCGCGCCATCCACTGCTGCTGCTCGCTGCTGCGCAGCTGTGGCGCTGCCTGCTCAGCTAGAGCGCAGAAGTGGTCAGCATGGCGCTGGCGCAGCTGTGTGGCCTCGCCGTGTTGCTCCAGTTGATAGCGCGCATACGCGCGAATTGTCTCCAGCAGTACGAAGCGGGGCGTGCCAGCGCGGGCGGTTTGTTCCACTAAACTGCTATCGACGAGCGTGGTCAAGTAGTCGAGCGCGGTTAGCTCTGCGCCAGGGCTTGGCGCATCGAACACAATTGCGGCAGCATCTTCTAGACTACAGCCAGCGCTAAAAACCGCGAGGCGGCGGAAGAACTGCTGCTCGTCTGGCGTAAGCAAGTCGTAGCTCCAGCTGAGCGTGGCATAGAGGCTGGCCTGGCGCGGATCAGTGCCGCGCTGCGTGCTTGCAAGCAGGCTCAGCTGCTGATCAAGGTGCTCGAGGAGCGCCTGCGGTGGCAGCAGTTTGATACGAGCGGCGGCTAGCTCAAGCGCGAGCGGTAGTCCATCAAGCCGACGGCAGATTGCAACAATGGCAGCGGCGTTGGCTGTGGTGAGCAGGAAATCTGGGCGCACTGTGCGCGCACGATCTAAAAAATATTGAACGGCAGTGTAGCGCAGCAGCTCGTCGGGAACGCTGCTGGTGCTTGGTGGCAGATCTAGCGGCGGCACGGGATACTCTTGTTCGCCAGCGACTCGCAGCACGGCCCGGCTGGTCACTACCATTCTAACCGCTGGGCTGGCCTGTAGGAGCTGGAGCAGGAGCGCGGCGGCATCGATCACCTGCTCAAAGTTGTCGAGGATCAGCAGGATCTCGCGCTGCTGAAGAAAGTGCTTAAGCTGATCGAGCGCGCTCAACTGCGGGCTAACCTGGAGGCCACACTGCTCGGCAATCGCTAGTGGCACGCTCGGCGGGTCGCTAATGTGCGCCAGCTCCACAAAGACTGCTCCATCTGCGTAGGCTGCGCTGACCTCGTGGGCGAGCTGGAGTGCGAGGCGGGTTTTGCCAACGCCGCCAGGGCCGGTGAGCGTGAGCAGCCGCGTGTGGCTAAGTAGCTGCTTGACGGCAACAGTCTGCCGCTCACGTCCAATCAGGGGCGTAAGGGGGGCTGGCAGTGAGACGAGCTGAGTCATACAAGCCTCCTTGGTTGATCTAGCTACGAGCCTAGCGTGCTGTGCCGCGCGGCGGATCAGCCGCACGTCGGATTGACCCCCTGAAATCAGGGATAGCGATTGGGCAAATTCCCTAGTTTCCGTGATATCCGCAGCCTAGAACAGTTGTTAAAGTTGGCGTATAGCACGCTGTTTTTATCAGTATGAGGTACATATGCAACGCCAACGACGATGGCTTTTGGTCGGTATTATGAGTTTTTGCATGCTTTTTGCCAGTGCAGCTAGCGCTGATTTGCAGCAGGCGGGTGAGCTTGATCCAAGCTTTGGCGCAGCTGGTACAGGCAAGGTGGTTAGCAATTTTTCGGCTGCCGATGAGCGGCTGTACGATGTTGTGCTGCAGCCCGATGGGCGGATCGTGGCCGTGGGCTTTGTTGACGAGCAGGCGGTTGAGCAATTTTTGGTCGCCCGCTATCTGGCTGACGGTACGCTTGACCCCACCTTTGGCACTGGCGGTAGTGTGGTCACGCAGTTCGGCGATGTTGCGGCCCAGGCCGAGGCGGTGGCGCTGACTGCCGATGGGCGGATTGTGGCCGTCGGCTGGAGCGTCGGCGATCCTGATGTGATTGCTGTGGCGCGCTATCTGGCCGACGGCACCCTCGACACCAGCTTCGGCGGTGATGGTATGGTAACCACCACGTTTGGCAACGATAATGCTGAGGCGGTGGCGCTGGCGATCCAAGCAGATGGCAAGATCATCGTCGCTGGATCGGTGATTGTTGGCTCTATTCGCCAGGTGGCCGTGGTGCGCTATTTGCCTGATGGGTCGCTCGACAGCAGCTTCAGCGACGACGGCAGGCAGACAACGCCATTTGGCAGCGGCCCATCCTCGGCCTCCAGCCTGGTCATTCAGCCTGACGGCAAGATCGTGGTTGCTGGTCGCACCGCGCCCAACTCACAAGACCCAGATCTCCTGCTCATTCGCTACAACAGCGATGGGAGTCTCGATAGCTCGTTCAACTTTGATGGCATTGTTACCACGGATGTGAACGGGCGCAGCGACACAGCCAACGCCGTCGCCTTGGCCGCTGACGGCGGTATCATTGTAGCTGGCTCGGTCACCATCGATAGCAATGGCCTTTTCTTTGCCGCAAAGTACGGCAGCGATGGCCTGCCAGATGCCAACTTTGGCGCAAACGGCCTAGTAGTTGCGCCCGCAACTGTGCATAGCACGGCGCTGGCGCTGGCGCTGCAAAGCGACGGCAGTGTGCTTGTTGCCGGCTGTCGCTTCAGTGCTGGCAGTAAGTTCGCCCTGGCCCGTTTCAGCGCGCAAGGTGAGCTTGACGCCACCTTTGGCCTTGATGGTGTTGTGGTAACCGACTTCGGTAGCGACAGCGCCTGTATCGATGGGCTGGCGCTCACCGCTGATCAGCGCGCGGTGGCGGTTGGCCGCTCGTTATCTGGTTCTACGAGCCGTGACAGCGCTCTCGCCCGCTACTTCGCCGATGTTAGTGCGCCGCCACAGACGAACTTCACGTCCTTTATCCCCACGCTGCGGCGCTAGCAGCCAACTACAGCGACGGCCTCCCATGAACAGGGAGGCCGTCTGGATGCGTGTCGATTGGATGGATGCTGCTAGAGCACTGGATGCTCTTGCGGCGCGCGCCCTTTTTCCCAATACTCTTGCTTATCAAGATCGCTGACATCCTGGTGGTGGACGCTGAGCGAGGTGGGCAGCACGCGATCAAAGGCGCTCATCACGCTGTCGCGCATCATCTTGCGGCTATCGGAGCCGGAGCGTGGCGCATACAGCACAGCAACCGCCAGCCCGAACAGAAAGTAGCGGGCGGCGGCCCAAACAGTCTTGACGGCATGTTTAATCATACATAAACCTCCAAACTAGATGTATGTGCGGCCTGCTCAAGCCGGCTGCTCCGCTGGGCACGCTCTGTGGTTGTCGCCTCGGCAATGCGCTGGCCTAGCCGCTCAACTTGCTCGCGGAGCCGCTGGACCCTGGTTCTGCGCTTGCTGGCGGAGAACCAGTGCCTAACGGCGTAGCCACATAGAACTCCTACATAGATGCTGCTGGGGATCAGCCAGCGCATCGGCTCTGTCGTTGGCATAGGTTCCTCTCTATCGGCGTTGAAATTGACGGCGGAACATGTACCAGCTTAGCACAAACGATACCAGCGCTATGCCCAGCAGCCACAAGTAGGTTGCCGTAGTTGGAGCCTGGTTGAGCAAAAGTAGCTGCTGTAGGCTCTGCAGGCCATGGGTCACTGGGAGTATTTTAGCAAATGTTCGGATACTTGGGATAAACGACTTCAGCGGAATAAAAAAGCCGCTGAAAAACACCGACATCAGCAGCAGCAGCATGGAAAACTGCACCGCCTGTGAGTCCGAGCGCACCAGCGCCGAGATGACGAAGCCCCAGCCCAGCGAGGCGGTGGTGAGCAGCAGCACAATCACGATGAAGTTGCCCAGCTGGTTGAGCGGAAATGGAATGCCAAGGCCGAAGACCAGCAATGGCATCAGCGCTAGCATGATCAGCAGCCCAAACAGCGTGTAGCCAAGATACTTGCCGGTTAGCACTTGCTCGGCGCTGATCGGCGCGACACGGAACATCTCGAGCGTGCCCAGCATGCGCTCGCGGATGAGCGAGAGCGCCGCCAGCGTCACCATCATATGCTGCAGCAGCAGCGCTACCACTGCCGGCGTGTAAAACTGCACGTAGGCGATACCTGGATTATTGGAGAAGCTGCTGATCGGCACGATGTTGTGCGTCTTCGAGCGCAGCGGCGATACGATCACCAGCGGATCGAGCGTGCGCACACGATCAGCAACTGCCTGCATCGCCGCGAGCTGCTGGTCGATCTCGCTGAGCCGCTGCTCCTGCTGATCAAGCGCGCCACCCTCGGCTAGATCGCGGTCAACATCGTCGAGCAGCTGCTTGATACGCTGGAGATTAGAGGCTGAGTCGCTGTTTTCGCTGCTGACATCGGGCACCATGGCGAGCGCGAGCAGCTGTAGCGTTGTGCCCTCGCGGAGCTGCTGCACCGTTGCGCGGGCCTGTTCGCGATCACCGCTGTCGATGCGGTTGCGGACGGACTGCAGCTGCTCGCGCGACTGATTGAGGTACTCCTTCAATGTGCCCACGCGCTCCTGCGTTTGGCCAACGAAGATGCGCAGCAGCTCTTTGTTCAGCTCGTTGATCTGCGTGTAGGAGAGGTACTCGATCCAATCGCGCAGCAGCGGGTCGATCTCGTTGTAGGTGATGTCGATGTTGATCTGCTTGCCGGTGGTGTAGACATCGGTCATATCTGGCGGGAAGACCTCGACGATATCGACCTGGTTTTGGCGCAGCGCGGTCATAGCTGGCGCTTGGTCCTCGTAGATATGTTCATCGCTGACCTGAAATGTTGCGCCCATGTTCTCGCGTAAATTTTGCACCAGCTCGCTGTCCTTCTGTCCCGGCGGCACCACCAGTGCCGTGCGCAGGGTTGGGCGCTCGCCGGTATAGCCGACGCCAAACATCGACAGAATAAGAAACGGCCCCAGGATGAGGCCGCCAAGCAGCAGCGGCTGCCGTCGCACGGAGTTGATCTCTTTGGCGAAGAACGACAGAATGCGCACGATATGTTTCATGCGGCGACTCCTTGCTCGGCGGCATGGCGCTTGGCCTCGGCGCGCTCGGCCTGCTGCATCAGGGTGATAAAGACATCATCGAACGGTGGGCTGTACTCTTCGGCATGGCGCATGTCGATGGTTGGATCGGTGGAGAGCGCCTGGATCAGCTCTGGCATCGCTGCCCCAGCATCGGACACGTACACCTCCAGGCTGCCCATGGGCTGATTGCGCATGCGCCGCACGTCGCGCACCAGCGGGTGGCGCTTCAGCAGCTGCATGGCGTTCCAGGTGTCCTCGGCATCGACGCGCAGTGAGATCACCTCGCCGCCAATCGCCTGCCGCCGCAGCCCCTCGGGCGTGTCGATCATCAGGACGCCGCCCTCGCGCATTACCGCCACGCGGTCGCAGTAGGCCACCTCGCTCACATACTGGGTGGTCACGAGCAGCGTGTGCCCGGCATCCTTGAGCCGCTTGAACTGCTCCCAGAAGCGCCCGCGCAGCACGGGGTCGATGCCGGCGGTTGGCTCGTCAACAATCAGCAGCACTGGCCGATGGATCAGCGCCGCCGCGAGCTGAAGCCGCCGCTGCATGCCGCCGGAGATATTGTTGGCCAGTGTGTGGCGCGCATCGGTCAGCTCCACGAAGTCCAGCACTTCGTGCAGTCGGCGGCGGCGGCCTTTCCAGGGCAAGCCGTAGAGCGAGGCGACAAAACGCAGGTTCTCTAGCACGGTTAGGTGGGGGTACAGCACGAACAGCTGGGGCATATAGCCGATTTTCTCGCGGTCGCTGGCGCGGAAGTGCTGCGGATCGCGGCCGAGCACACGCACCTGCCCCTCCGTGGGCACATACACCCCGGTGATCACACGAATTGTGCTGGTCTTGCCGCAGCCCGATGGTCCGACGACGCCGAAAATCTCACCGCGCCGCACGTCAAGGCTAACGTCGGCAATGGCCGTTGTGGCCCCGAACTGTTTGGTGACATGCTCCAGGCCAATCACAGATGGAGCCGTTGCAGGCGCTGTTGGCGACATAGTTGCTCCTTGTCGGTTCAATGTTGCTGATGGTATTCTAGCAAAGGTTCGGCCACGAACCTAGCCGTGGCATAACTCTCGCTTAAACCTCAGCAGACTAGGAACCAGCAGTCATCAAGGAGGCTCTATGCTTACAGCACTGACCGATCTGTTTGCGGACATGACCGCGCGGCTCAAGGAGGATCGTGACTCGCTCAATGGCCTCGACGGCCAGGGCGATGGCGACACCGGCGACAATATGGTCGCGAACTTCGAGACGATCACCAGCGCGCTACGCCAAGTTCAGGATCAGAACGTGACGGTGGATCAGGCGCTCAACCACGCCAGCCAGGTGCTGCGCGAGCAGGGCAAGGGCGCGACGGCCCCGATCTACGCCAACGGCCTGCAGGCAGCGGCCCAGGACATGCAGGGCAAGACAAGCTTTGGCATCGACGATATTCAGGATCTGCTTGGGGGCCTGCTCAAGGGTGCGCAGCAGACACCTGGCGTCGAGCAAGGCGGCGGCGGGCTGCTCGATGCGCTGCTGCCTGGCGTGACCACGTTCTTGGAGGCGCGCCGCAACGGCGGCTCGGTGCTGGAGGCGCTGATGCAGGGCTTCATGGCCTCGCAGCGCGGCACCTACCAGACGACCAAGGCGAACAGCGGCTTCGGGCGCTTCTCCGATCAGCAGACGCAGGGCCGCGTCGATCCGGGCGCGGCTGGCGCTAGCTCGGTGCTCGGTGGGCTGCTCGGCTCGCTGCTCTCTGGCGGCCTGCGCTCGGGCCGTGGCGAGCAGCAGCCTAGCTCTGGCCTCGATCAGCTCTTCCGCGGCGGCCTGGGCCAGCTCTTCGGCGGCCTCGGCGGCTTCGGCGGCGGTGGCAACGTCGGCGGCCAGCAGCGCCAGCGCGGTGGCGATCCCAACGACCCGCAGGCCAAGCTCGGCGCTACCGAAGTGGTGTAGACCCGCAGCGCTGATTGCGCCGGATGGCTGCGGCTGTCCGGCGCTTTTTGTGTGTGCTAGGCTCAGGCTGTGGTGCGCATCACCCGCAGCTCGGGGTTCCACCCGTGAACGGGCGGGCAGGCACCAGCGCTGACTCGGCGCTGAATCACGCTGGCGCGAGCACAGCGCACCTTTTTAATAACTACGCGGCCATGCCACCGTAAAGGGCGGCGTGGCCGCTAAAGAGTTGGCCCACGCCGCCCGCTGTGCACTAGCGCTGGCGTGCGCCGCTGGCCGTGCGCACGCTGAACGGCAGGTAGACGCGGCCGTCATCGTTGCGGATGCTGATCGTGGCGCTCGGCTGGGCCAGGCTGGCGTTGCGCGGGTTGGACAGCACCAGGCTGAACTGCTCGGTTGGCTCGCGCAGCGTGTCGCCGCTGATCGTCAGCGTCACGGTTTGGGTCAGGACGTCGGGCGCAAACACGAGCGTGCCGCTGATCGGCGTGTAGTCGCTGCCCGCCTGGGCCGTGCCGTCGCTGCTGGCGTAGTCTACGCTGACGGTGAGCGCATCGGCGGTGTCGAGCGCCACCGTGACGCTGACGAGATGCGTGGCAGCGTCGCCCTCCCACGTCGGCACGTCGGCGGCACTGAGTGCCTGCGGAGCCTTGTTGAGCCACGTTGCGAACCCGGTGATAGCACCAAGATGACGGTTGATGACCACAGCGTCAAGATCGCCATCGCCATCAAGATCG
>JABXJS010000206.1 GCA_013538855.1 Herpetosiphonaceae bacterium | reverse complement strand
CACCACAGCGCTGCCCGGCGCGCCGCTCCGCGCCAGCTGATCGGCGGCGGCGGCGAGGCCATAGACCGCGCTCGCGGTTGTGGTCAGCGTGGCGGCGGCGGTCTGCGCGCTGTCGCCCTGCGAGGTCAGCGTCAGCGTCAGCGTGTCGCTGGCGGCGGCGGCGGCCGTCGGCGGGATCGTCACCGTCACCGTCAGCGTCGCGCTTGCGCCGGGACCCAGCGCCGCCAGCGTCGACGGCGCGCTCGTTGCCCACGTCTGCCCGCTCAGCGCCAGCCCGTAGCTGTCCGTCACATTCCCCGTGTTCGTCAGCGTCAGCGTGTACACCACAGCGCTGCCCGGCGCGCCGCTCCGCGCCAGCTGATCGGCCTGGGCCTGGAGGCTATGCAGCGGATTGACCAGCGTTGTCAGCGCGCTGGAGAACACCTGGGTGCTATCGCCCTGCGAGCGCGCCAGCAGCGTTGCCGTAGCGTTGAGGCCCGGCGGCGCGAAGGCGGGGATATCGACGCGCACCGGCACGCTGGCCGATGCGCCAGGAGCCAGCGGGCCGACGCTCTGCGCCAGCTCCACCGGCCATGCCGCCCCGCTGGCCGTAAGATCGAAGGTGTCGGTCCAGGTACCGGTGTTGGTCAGCGTCAGCGTGGCCGTGACGGTCGTGCCAGGGTCGCCGACCAGCGCTAGGCTCTGTAGCGCCGTCACGCCGAAGCGCACGACATGCAGCGTGATGGGCAGCTCTTTCGAGCGATAGAGGGCAGTTGTCGAGGAGAGCACCGCCAGCGCCTCATAGGTGCCGACATCAAGCGCACTGGCATCGAAGTGGTAGGCGACGGGCAGGCTGCCATGCGCCGTGAGCATACCGCTAGATGGCGTGGTGGAGAGCCACGGCACCGACTGAGTCGGCGTGTTGTACTCAACGGAGCTGCTGTCGCCAAACGCATAGAGGACATTGTTCGCGGTATCGGTGAGCGGTGCAAACCCGGTGCGCGGCACCAACAGCGGCTGTGTGTAGGTCCAGCTCCCTGTATCGTTTTGGGTTAGATCATAGGCTTCAACAGAGCTTAGGCTGGTGGATGCGCCACGCACAGTGCCACCGCCAACATAGAGCGTCTGCCCAGAAATCCAGGCCCCAGCATTCAAGCGTGGTGTTTGCGGCGCAGGCAGGAACGACCACATATCGGCGCTGATATCGTAGCTAAAGATGCGCGTGTCGTCGTTGCCGCCGTAGGGATCGTTTACAGCGCCAGCCATATAGATGGTAGCATTGGCGACGGCCAGCGTGCCGCCATAGCCAGGTACAGGCATATTCGCCAAGGCAGTCCAGGGGGTGCCAGCGGGAGCAGGATCAAAGACAAACGCGTTTGGCGCACTCGGGCTGCCAGAAAAAGCCAGATGTCCATCAAAAACATACAGCTTGTCCTGATAGCCAACGCACATGGCCCCGTACAGGTCAATTGGTGCCGGCGCATTCTCGAAAATCTCCCATGTGTTGGTGAGGGTATGGAACACCTGCACGAAGCGCGTGGAGCTGGTCGCTGGGTCGAAGCCACCAACCACATAGATATCTGGGCCAAGCGCAGCCGCGCAGCCAAGGTAGATGGGGTAGGGCATGGGCGGAAGGCTGCTATCCCACGCTATCCCACTGGCCGGATCATAGCGCATAATCTGACCGACCTGCTCAGGGGCGGAGAAGTAGCCAGCAAGCACGTAGATCACGCCGTTGACCACTGCACCATACACATCATTGGCAATAAATGGCAGGCTCGGCAGCGTGCCCCACGGCTGGCTCAGCTTGCTGGGCTGGGCTGGGTCGAAGGCGGTCGAGCGCACATCGATGGCGAAGGGCGCGGGGGTGCTGCCGGTGTTGGATATGAGCAGCGTGTGGGTGAGCTGCTGTCCAGCGGGCACAACGACATCTAGCGCTGAAGCCTGCTGCTCGATATAGCCGGTCGTCAGCACAAAATCCTGCTGCACAAGCTGGTTGGCGCGAATAAGCGGCGAGCGCGTCTGTGGCAGGTAGCCTGCCACGCGTGCTGTGA
Source organism: Herpetosiphonaceae bacterium (assembly GCA_013538855.1). Taxonomy (GTDB): domain Bacteria; phylum Chloroflexota; class Chloroflexia; order Chloroflexales; family Herpetosiphonaceae; genus OHK22. The sequence goes on along the minus strand of JABXJS010000206.1, from coordinate 27,306 downwards.
GCGGCTGGAGGCCGCTGTTGAAGGGCACAAACAGGCTATAGAAGCCATCTTCGACCGCAGGGTCGTCTGGCGTGGCAATCGTGCTCGTCGCTGCGCTGGGGCTGGCAACGCGGCCCCCAGTGAGGCCCGCCCCAGTAGCGGCATCACGCACAGTGCCAACCACCAGGCTGCCGACGCGCGGCGTACAGCCGCTGTGCAGTGCGACGTTGTCAATCTGCCAGTTAATAATCTCAGCATAGCCATAGACATGAAAGCGCAGCTGGATGGCAGCGCTGCCAGCGATAAGCCCAGCCAGATCTACAAATACATGCTCGGGAGCAGCGGCAGCGCTCTGCGTGTTTTGATGCCACACCGTCGCCCAGGACTGACCGCCATCGACACTCACATCAATGTCGGCGGCAGCATTGAAGCTGTAGCCCAACGTGGTGTAGGTGTCCAGCGCCAGGTAGGCGTGAGGCAGGTTGCTCACATTCACGATTGGCGACAGCAGCATCACATCCTGGCTTTGAGCGTTGTAGCTGAGGGTGGTGTACACCGTCGCCGCACCACCGCTGCCGCCAGTTTGGTTGTTGGAGGAGATCGTCCACGCCGTCGGCGGGCTATAGCCCACGTTGTCGATGCTGGTCCAGCCGCTTGGCAGGCCGGGGCCGGAAAAATCGCTGCCAAGCAGCAGGTTTTGGGTGTAGCCTGGCGCGCTACAGCCGCGCAGCTCTGATGCCAGCGTGTAGTCTGCGTGCGCAGCGCCGCTGAAGCTACGGGTGGTGTGCAGCGCTGTGTAGCCAGAGATCAGGCTTGTCACCGTCACCGCGTAGGTGGTGTCAGGGTAGAGCTGCACGCTGTAGCCGCCGCTGATCGGGTTGGTGTAGACGATCTCGCGCTGGCCGTCGGCGGCGTACTCGATCTGGGCATACAGCGGCCAGCCGTGGCCCTCATCGCGCACCACACCAGTCACCGTCGAGCGCGCCTGTGGCTCAAGCACGAAGTCCTGGGTGGTGGTTATGCCAGCGCTGACCACCGCCTCGCTGCTCGCCGCGAAGTAGCCATAGGCGCTGACAAGCATGCCGTAGGTGCTGACCGGCAGATTGGTGAACGTGTAGACGCCGCTGCTGTCGGTGGTGGCGAACACCGCGCCGGCCTGAACCTGCGCGCCAGCGATTGGCTGCGTCGTTGTGGCATCAACGACGTGGCCCTGCAGCGCACCGCCCTGCGCAGTCTGGCGGGCGTCGCTGGGCAGCGCGAGCACAGTTCCGGTTGGGGTGTGGGCTGAGGCTGGCCCAGCGAGCATACTGGTGGACAATAAGCACAGAATGGCTGCCAAGCGCAGCAGGCGGCCGAATAGGCAACAATGCATAGTGATGATCTCCGGCAACATGCTTGCCCACTGCACACCGCCAAGGCAGGCGCACAGTCGTAGCAATCGAGAGGGTTAAGTGGGTATGCAAAGTATAGATGCTCGCGCTTGCCAGCGCAACCTACAACTAACATCAATTTGCATTGAATGTATGTGCCAATATGTTTATGTCTAGCTATACACACGTGGCCCGCACCCGCTGTTCAACGGTGGGGTGAGCCGCTGCCGCCGCAGTGCCCATCTAGGCCGCTTGCCGGCCGGGTGGCAGCGTTTTTTGAGCAAGAATCGTTTGTGTTTGTTGCTGGCCCGTGCGGCGTGGGTCGGCGCTACTGCTCGGTCGCAGGCTCAATTGATGGGCGACTCTCGCACGCGGTCGGACCAGCTCACCTACCGCCTGCGGGCCACGGTGGTGCGGCCCTGCGCCGCCAGTCAGCCGTGTGGACATTCCGCACCCGCAGCGCTGGCAGCGCACCAGTCAGCGGGCGGATCAGCACCAGTGCTGGCACGAGTGGTTGAGCCGTCGCAGGTGAGCGCGGGCGCTCCTTTGTTCAAAAAACGCAGCCGCGGCTGCGCAGCATACACGCACTGGCGACGACCAACACCACGGCGGCCAGCGGCACAGATCGTGGTTGAACGACGCTAGCAGGGCTGCCAGAGCCGCAGTTGCCCGGCCTGGGGCAGCGTGCTATAGTGAGCCAAAAGGACGTTCAAACTACAAAGGAGTTGTTGTGTCTGCTCAAGTTGGAACACCGGAGAACCCGGCGCGCATCGCGATTGTTGGCGCTGGGCCGGCCGGATTTTACACAGCTGAGGCGCTGCTCAAGGCAAACATCAGCTGCACCATCGACATTTTCAACCGCTTCCCCACCCCGTTCGGCCTCGTGCGCGAGGGCGTCGCCCCCGACCATCAGTCGATCAAGTCGGTGGTGCGCATCTACGACCGCATCGTCGCCGACCCGCGCGTGCGCTACTTCGGCAATGTCACCTTCGGCACCGACATTATGCACGCCGATATGAAGCAGTTCTATGATCAGATCGTCTACGCTGTGGGCGCGCAGGCCGACCGGCGCATGGGCATCCCCGGCGAGGACTTCCCCGATAGCCTGCCCGCCACCGCCTTCGTCGGCTGGTACAACGGCCACCCCGACTACCAGGACCTGCCGGTGGACCTGCGCAGCGAGTGCGTCATGGTCGTCGGCAACGGCAACGTGGCCATGGACGTAACGCGCATCCTCGTGCGCGATCCCGACGAGCTAGCCGAGACCGACATCGCCGACGCCGCGCTGCAGAAGCTGCGCGAGAGCAAGGTGCGCCAGGTGATCATGGTCGGCCGCCGCGGCCCGGCCCAGGCCGCCTTCACCACCGCCGAGCTGAAAGAGTTTGGCGAGCTGAAGGGCGTCGATGTCATCGTCGATCCCGCCGACCTGGAGCTAGACGAGCACAGCCAGGCCAGCCTGGAGGACGACAAGATCGCCGCCAAGAACGTGGCCCTGCTGCGCGAGTACGCCCAGCGCGCGCCAACGCCAGGCAACCGCCGCATCGTGATGCGCTTCCTCACCTCGCCAGTTGAAATCCTCGGCGACGGCGAGGTCGAGGCCGTCAAGGTCGAGCGCAACCAGCTGGTGCTTGGCGACAACGGCAGCCTGCGCGCCAAGGGCACCAAAGAGTACGAGACCATTCCGGTGGGCATGATTCTGCGCTCGGTCGGCTACCGCGGCGTGCCGCTGAAGGGCGTGCCGTTCGACGAGACCAACTACACCATCGCCAATGTGGTTGGCCGCGTGATCCACGCCACCAGCGAGGAGACCGTCACCGGCGAGTATGTGGTCGGCTGGGCCAAGCGCGGCCCCTCGGGCATCATCGGCACCAACAAGCCCGACGCCGTCTCGACCGTCGCGGCCATGCTCGAGGACATCATCACGCTGCCGCAGGCCCCCGAGCGCGACCCCGAGGCGATCAACCGCTTCCTCCAGTCCAAGCAGATCGACTACATCACCTACGCCGACTGGAAGCTCCTCGACGACTACGAGCAGGCGCAGGGAGCCGAGCAGGGCCGCCCGCGCGTCAAGGTCACCAGCGTCCCCGAGATGCTGCGCATCATCCATGCGGGCCGCCAGCAGCAGTAGCCGCCAGCGCCTAACCACACAGCCCCGCGTGCTCCTGAAGCACGCGGGGCTGCTGCATGCAGCGCATTTCGGCACAGAGTGTAATGGATGCGAACCTGCGCGAGTCATGGATGGAGAGCATGATCTAACACGTAAGCGCATGCTCGTATTGAATGATCCGGCTGGCATATTAGGAGAGATCGTATGCGAACACTACTGTCCACTCGCCTGCATCTATGCGGCACGTTGCTGCTGCTCGCCGCCATGCTGCTTGGCGCTGTTGGCACACCACATCCGACCTACTCGCAGCAGCGCGGCATACCCACAGCGGCCAGCAGCCCAGCTGTTGATCTGCACCTCCAGCAGTACATCTCGGGACAGGTGACAAACCTGATCGAGCGTGACGCGCTGCTGTATGGCTACGATGGCTTTAGCGTCGTCATCTATGACGTGCGCATCCAAGCGCAGCCGCGGCTCATCGGCTCGCTGCCTTTCAACCACAACCTCAACCAGCTGATCATCGACGGCGACTACTTGTATGCCACGTGGTTCTACATCAGCGGCATAGGCATGGAAAAGTTCGACAGCATGCTCACGGTGATCGATATCCATGACCCGACGCAGCCATTCATCGCCCGTGAAATCCCCTACAGCTACGAGTACACCTCCGGCGGCGGCATAGTGCCCAACGTCTCCCAACTCTCGATCATGGATCGTACTCTGCTGTGGAACAACGGCAAACTGATCTTCAGCCTTGATCTGGACGATCCGGTTAATGCCGCGCTGCAAACACAGCCCAACACCGTACCAGATCTGCTGGATATGGGTATCAGCTACAATGAGTACAGCATAAAATTTGTGCGTCCGTGGATCCATGTGTACAACATGAGTAATCCCATCAGCCCCACGCTGGTCTACAGCACCACCCATGCGCGGCCAGACAGCTTCACAACATCGCTCAAGAGCAGCGGCGCATACATTTTTGAGATTGATACGAACAGCGGCTCCGTGACCGACACGCACGCACTGAATGTCTATGCCTTCAACGCAGCAACAGGGGTGATCAGCGCCGTCAACACCCTGCCGCTGAGCAGCACCTCGCCGTACCAAAGCTACCAGATCCAGGCGATTGTTGGTCACTATCTCTACCTGAACATGGGCGGCACAGGCTACGCTCCAGAGCATCCGACCCAGGTGTACGATATCGCCGACCCCGCCAACCCAGCGCTGGTTGGCACCATGCCCCAGCTCGTCAACGCAGCGTACCTGCTGGTCGAAAGTGCTTCCGCTGTCTTTATCGGCAAGCAGGGCAGCGTGTGCCGCTGGGATACGAGCGATCCGCTCAGCTGGAGCGAGGTGGGCTGCGGCAGAACCAGCACGCTCACGCTGCCAACCAATGGCGGCATCGGCGGCGCTGGCTATGTCTTCTATCCAGGCCCGCTCAGCTACCCCACCGAGACCACCAGCCGTACAATCAGCATCTGGGATGCGCACAACCCCGAGCAGGGCCACTTGATCAGCGAGATCAGCATCCCCGGCTTTGATCGGCTGATCTACCACAATCAGCGGATTTACGCGACCTCCGCCGATAAGCTCTATACCATCAACGTCGCCGACCCGCAGCATCCAATGCTCACAAGCAGCGCCGCCATGGTCAGCCAGGGCTGGTGGGTGCACAGCATGGACGTTTTCAACAACCAGCTCTACATCAACATAGGAGGGCTAGACACCGTGCCGCACGCGCTCGAGTCCAGCCTGCAGATCTTCGACCTGAGCACCCCGGATCAGCCCGCGCTCGCGCATACGCTTGAGCTTGACTACGTTATCTACACCTTCGCCCACACCAATCAGCGGCTCTACGCTGCTGGCGGCTGGATCTATGACCATCACGCGATCACGGCGTTCGAGCCGGATGCGCAGGCGGGACTGGTGGAGACCGCACGCTACGCCGTCGACGACCCACTGTACGAGCTACATACGATCCAGGAGAGCTTACTCGGCAGTGATCCTGGCGGCCAGAAACTGTACGGCCTAGACCTGCGCGACATCACCAACATCAAGCCCCTGCCAGGTTTCCCCAGCACCGAGCTGCACACACAACATTCGATGGCGGTCGCTGGAACACAGGTCTACCTGAACAAAAACAACCCGATCGGCCCCGAGGTCGGCCACACCGATCTGGTCATGCTCGATCTCAGCAACCCCGACCAGCCGACAGCGCACACACTGCTGCAGCGCACGCACTCCGGCAGTGTGCTGCTCAGCTCAGGCCGCCTCTACATCGCGGGCATGCAGACCTCGGTGTTCCGCTATAACGATGTGCCCGAGGGTCAGGTGCGCACGCTCGACGGCCAGCCGTTCGCCCAGGCCACGATCAATCTCGACAATCAGCCGACGGATACGTCGGGCCTGCCCGGCACCTACGATCTGCCCGCTGCCCTGGCAGCCCGCGGCCAGCGCACGGCCACTGTGCGCCCAAGCTACGCCGACTATACCTTCTGGCCAGCCGAGCGCCAGGTTGATCTCGCGCAGCCAAGCAGCCAGAGCTTCATCGTGCTGGCCGGACCGGTCTCCAGCACGCTCACGCCAGCGCTCAGCAGCACGCTCACCTACGTGAGTTTACAAAACACGCTGATCAGCGCCAATATTCCTGTCGGCGCGGTTAGCACCACGGCGGTGCTCAGCATCACGCCACACATCGAGACGGATACTACCAGCGCCGCTGTCGTGGGTACGGCCTTCGAGCTGAGCGCCACCAGCGCCGACAGCGCGCTCACCAGCTTTGCCCAGCCAGTGCAGCTGACGCTCACGTTCCGTGACCGCGACATCGCGACGCTCAGCGACCCCGGCCAGCTTCAGCTGCTGCGCTGGGATGCAGGCGCGTGGACGCCCGCCCAGCAACGCTGCGCCACGCCAGCAGATCAGCAGCTTGACCTGGACGCGCACACGCTCAGCGTGGCCGTATGCCAGCCAGGCCGCTACGCGCTCTACGGGCCGAGCCATATGCTCTACCTGCCGCTCACGGCCAAGCCCTAGCCTAAACCACAGCCGCCGCGCAGATCACGCAGATCTACGCGGCGGCACAGCCTTGGCGGGGAGGAGCACTCAGCTCTCGAACTGCTCGATGTACTCCAGGCTCTGGTGGCGGAAGTAGGTGTTGTACAGCTCGGCGTAGTGGCCACCGCGCAGCATCAGCAGATCGTGGTCGCCCTGCTCGATGATCGCGCCCTTGCGCAGCACGATGATGCGATCGGCGTGGCGGATGGTCGAGAGGCGGTGGGCGATCACAATCGCCGTGCGATTCTCCAGCACCACATCGAGGCCCTCTTGGATCAGCGCCTCGGTGAGCGGATCGATGCTGGCGGTCGCCTCGTCCATGATCACGATCGCCGGGTCCTGCAGCAGCACGCGGGCGAGGGCGACAATCTGGCGCTGGCCCATCGCCAGGGCGCTGCCGCGCTCGCCAACCTCGGTGTCGAGGCCGTTGGGCAGGGCTTGCAGCCAGTCGCCGCCGGCGATCTGCGTGGCCACGGCGGCCACCTCGGCGTCGCTGGCGTCGGCGCGGCCGTAGCGGATGTTATCGCGCACCGTGCCGGTGAACAGAAACGGCGTCTGCGTCACAACGCCGAGCTGCGCGCGGTAGGCGGCCAGATCGAGCTGGCGAATATCGACGCCATCGACGAGCAGCTGGCCCGACTGAAACTCGTAGAAGCGCGCCACCAGCTTAGCGATGCTCGACTTGCCCGAGCCAGTGTGGCCGACCAGCGCCAGCGTCTCGCCGGGCTTGATGTGCAGCGAGAAGTCCTCTAGCACCGGCTCGCCGGGCTTGTAGCTAAAGCCAAGCTGCTTGAACTCGACCTCGCCGCGCAGCGCAGGCAGGCGGCGCGAGTCCGTCTGCACCACCATCGGCTCGGCGTCGATCAGCGCAAAGACGCGCTCGCCAGCGGCCAGACCGAGCTGAAACTGGCTCCAGAAGGAGGCGATGCTGGTCAGCGGGAACCAGAACAGCGACAGACCTTGAATGAACAGAAACCAGTCGCCGGCGGACATGCCGTTGTCGAACACGCGCAGGCCGCCCCAGTAGACCAGCGCTGCGGTGCCGACGCCGGCCAGCACGTTCAGGATGGGGAAGATGCTGCTGAACACATAGCGGTTGCGCAGATTGACCTGGCGCGACTGGGCGTTGACCTGGGCAAAGTCAGCGTAGATCGCATCCTCCTGGCGAAAGGTCTTGGCCACAGCGATGCCGCTGATCGTCTCTTGGATGTGCGCGCTCACCGTGGCCGTGATGCGCCGCGAGTGGGTGATTGTCGTGCGGGCGAGCGAGCGAAAGGCCAGCGCGACGCCCACGATCAGCGGCGTCAGCAGCAGCAGCACGCCGGTCAGCAGCACATTGATCGTGAACAGATAGCCCACGATCAGCAGCACCAGCAGAATACGGCTGATCAGCTCCATCGTCAGCACGATGACCTGCGAGAACGACTGCGTGTCGGAGTTGACGCGGCTCACGATCTTGCCTGACGCATAGGTATCGTAGAAGGAGAGATCGCGCTCGAGCACGGCGTCGATGGCGTCAGCGCGCAGCGCCAGCACCACATCGCCCACCGCCTGCGACGAGAGTGTCTGGCGCACGGCGTTGAACACCCACGAGAGCGAGGCCAGCCCGGCCAGGCTTAGGCCGATCAGCACAAGATACCGCACCGTTGCGCCAGCCGCCACAGCGTCGATGGCCTTGGAGACCACGATCGGCAGCACCATATCGAGGATGGCGGTCAGCGCAATCCCGGCGGCGGCGATCAGCATCTTGCGCGCCTGTGGGCGGAAGTACGCGATAATGCGCTGCACCAGCTGTCGGTCGCTGTAGGTTCGATCATAGGCCTCGGCATCAAGGCCGTCCATAATAAATCCCATATGCTCCTCCTAGGCTGTGACCGTAGCGTCAGCGACTTCTAGCGGCGGCAGGTTGGTGGCATAGCGTGCGAAGATGCGCCGGTAGTGCGGCGAGCGGCGCAGCAGCTGCTCGTGGGTGCCAACCGCCACGGCGCGGCCATGATCGAGCACCACAATCTGATCGGCCCAGCGAATTTGGGCCATGCGGTGGGTGATCAGCAGCACAGTGCGGCCCTGCTGCGCCTCGCGCAGCGCGCGCTGGATCTGGTCCTCGGTCGCGCTATCGACAGCGCTGGTCGAGTCGTCCAGGATCAGGATGCGCGGATTGCGCAGGAAGGCGCGGGCAAGCGCCAAGCGCTGGCGCTGGCCGCCGGAGAGCGTCACGCCGCGCTCGCCGATCACCGTCGCGTAGCCCTCGGGCAGGGCCGCGATAAACTCGTGGGCCTGCGCAGCGCGGGCAGCCGCCTCGATATCGGCCTGGGTGGCTTCCGGCGCGCCAAAGGCGATGTTGGCCGCAATCGAGCGCGAGAACAAGAACACATCCTGCTCGATCTTGGCGATCTGCGAGCGCAGCGAGTCCAGGTTCCAGTCGCGCACATCGACGCCGTCGATCAGCACCGCGCCGTCCCACACATCGTAGGTGCGGTTGATGATCTGGGTGAGCGCCGTCTTGCCCGAGCCGGTCTGACCGACGATAGCGATCGTCTGGCCGGCCTGAATATCGAGCGAGATCGCGTCGAGGACCTTCGTGTCGCCATAGCCGAAGCTCACATTGCGTAGGCTCAGCGCGCCCTTGACCTCGGCGACGCGGCCGGCGCGATTCTGGTCGAGCTGCGTCTCGGCGGCGATCACGGTCAGGATGCGCTTGGCGCTGGCGTAGCCCGACTGCAGCAGCGAGAAGGCGAAGATCGAGATAAACGTCGGAAAGCGCAGCAGGTTCATCAGGCTCACGGCCGTGATGACATCGGCGAGCGAGATTGTGCCGCCGCGATACATCCACAGCGTCTGGCCCAGGAACGCGCCATAGGCGAGGCCATAGAGCAGCAGCGGCAGATAGCGCGCCTCGATCTGGCCCTGGCGCACAAACAGATCACGGAACAGGTGCGCGCTCTGCCAGTACTTGCGCCGCTCGAAGCTCTCGGTGGCGCTGGCCTTGACCACCTCGATGCCGGAGATCGTCTCCTCCAGGCCGGCGTTGAGCGCGCCGAACTGCTCGCGCTGCTCGGTCATCACCGGCGTGAGCCGCCGCATATAGGCGCGCACCGTCACACCGAAGGCGAGCAAGAAGAGCAGCGGAATCGCCAGCAGCTGCCAGTGGATCTGGCCGATAAACATAAAGGGCACCAGAATGCCCAGCAGCATCTCGTAGATCATCGAAGCGCCGGGCACGATCATGCTGGCGAGCTGCGAGGTATCATCGGTAGCGCGGGCCATCAGATCGCCGACGCGCTGCCGATCGTGGTAGACTTGGCTTTTACCGAGCAGGCTGGCATAGAGCTCGTCGCGCGCGTCGGCCTCGAAGCGCGCCGCGATATTCTCGGCGGCAAAGCTGCCGATCAGCATGGCGACGCCATCGGTGGCCAGCAGCGCCAGAATGATCAGGGCGACACGCAGCAGCGCCGAGCGATCACCGCTCAGCAGCAGCTCCGCCGCCGCGCCAATCTGCACGCGCGCCTGCGAGTAGGCCAGCCAGGCAACGATAAAGCATGCCACCGTTACCAGGGCGAACCAGCGATAACGTAGAACATGCGATAGAATCCAGCGCAGCGGTGACGCATGATTATAGCGATAAGCGTGATCGATCTGCCACTCATGTTGTCGGCTCACACATACCTCCCGAAACTTGTTGACCACGTCCCACCATCATACGGCGCGGTAGTGGAGCCGACATCAACCGCTAGACCGAATGTTCGACATAGATTTAACATGGTTGGAGGCAGCCCATGATTCTTGGAGGAAGCAAGTCCGCCACGCTGCGCCAGGTGCAGCGTGTGAGCATCCACGGCAGCGAGTTCTATGACCTGGTGTATCAGCATGATGAGGAGCCGAATCAGCTACGCCAGGCGCGGATCGGGCGCGAGCAGATGTACACCGACCCGCAGCCTGGCGATGCGGTGACCATCAGCTATACGCTAAACATGCCGACCGCGATCAACAAGCGCGATGCTTAATCATCCGGGCTAGCGCACGAGCGCACCAGCTCCTGCAGGTGATTAAGGTCGAGCGCCTGACCGCTGGCCCAGGCCACCGCCAGCGTCTCGGCGTCGAGCTGTTCGCGAATACGCGCCAAGGTGGCGGCGTGGAACGGCTGATCGATGACAGCCAGCGGTGCGCCAATCTGCGTGCGCAGGCCCTCGGCGGCACCAGCGAGCTGCGCTGCGCGCTCGGGGTGCCGCCAAGCCACCAGCACCGCCGCCAGCCCCTCTAAGCACTCCGCCATGCTCTCTTTCTCGCCGTGATCCTGCAGCAGCGCCAAGCTCTCGAGGTACAGGTCGCGCGCGTGGCTGTAGGCGGCGGTGCGCACGGCCACCAGCGCCAGATTCACCAGCGAGGCGGCGATGGCCCAGGTGTTGCCAGTGACCTTGCGCAGCGCCAGGCTCTCCGTGAAGAGCGTCTGGGCCTCGGCGTAGTCCTGGCGATAGACCGCAACCATGCCCAGATTGCTGAGCGAGGCCGCGTAGGCATACTGATTGTTATGCAGCCGAAACGGCTCGAGATTATCGCGAAAGATGCGCGCTGCACGCTCGTACTGGGCCTGCTTCAGCGCCACCAGCCCTAGATTGTTGCGGGTCATGGCGGCCTCGACGACATCGCCGAGCTGCTCTTGAAGGTGCAGACAGCGCTCGAACCAATGAGCGGCCTCGGTGTAGTCGCCCTGGCTCCAGCACAGCGCGCCGAGGCCATTGAGCGCCCGCACCCGCTCGGGCGCGGCGGACTCTGGCGCACGTGCAAGCGCCTGCTCAAGCCACAGGCGGCCGGTGCTAAGGTGGCTGTGCGCCCACCAGAAGCGCCACAGGTTCGCGGCCATGCGCAGGGCGAGCGGTGCAGCGTGGCTGACCGCCCAGCGCAGGCAAGCCTGAATGTTGGCGTGCTCAACCTCCAGCTGATCAAACCACTGCTCAGCCTCGGGGCCGATGGCGTGCTGCTGGGCCTGATCGACCAGCGCGCAGAGGCCCACAGCGAGGCGCTGCTCGACGGCAGCGAGCTGCCCGCTAGCAACCAAGCGCTCACGAGCATACTCTTGGACAATCTGGAGCATCGACCAGCGCTCGGGGCCAGCGGAGCTGATCAAGCTTGCGTCGAGCAGGCTGGTCAGCTGATCGAGCAGCACCAGATCGTCAGGTGCACGCTCGGCCACCACGGCGGCCAAGGTTAAGTTCCAGCCGCCGACGAAGACACTCAGGCGCGCTAGCAGCGTCTGCTCGGCCGCAGACAGGGCCTGAAAGCTCCAGTCGAGCGTCGCACGCAGCGTCTGTTGGCGTGCGGGCAGATCACGCGCACCGCCAGTGAGCAGCGCCAGCCGATCATCAAGGCGATCAAGCAGCGCGGCAGGCGACAGAATGCGCAGCCGCGCTGCAGCCAGCTCAATCGCCAGCGGCAGCCCATCAAGGCGCTGACAGATCGCCGCAGCTAGATCGAGATCAGCGGCGACAGACTGCCAGCGCGGCGTCGCCATCTGCGCACGCTGGAGAAACAGCTCCACAGCCGACGGCACAGATGCTGGCGCACTCCTTGCTGCATGGACTGGAAGCGGAGGAACTGGCAGCACATACTCGTCAGATAAGCGCAGCACAACCCTGCTTGTAATCACAATCCGCAGCTCTGGCGCAGAGTGCAGGATGCGACTGATACTGCCTGCCGCACCCAAGAGATGCTCAAATGTATCCAAAAACAACAGGCCTTGCAGATCACGCAGGCGCTGCAGCACTGCGTCGGTCAGTGTGGTCGTACTGCCTTCCCGAATCCCCAGCGCTTGGCCGATAGCCGACCACACAAGCTCTGGCGACTGGACAGCAGCCAGCGGCACCCACACCGCACCATCGGCATAGGCCGCATGCAGCGCCGCCGCCAGCTCCATAGCGAGGCGCGTCTTGCCACTGCCGCCGATGCCAGTGAGCGTCAACAGGCGGGTTGACTGCTGCAGCAGCTGCGTTGCGCGCTCGATCAGCTCGGCGCGGCCAATCAGGGGCGTTGCCGGGGCGGGCAGCGCAGGCAACGCGCGGGACGGCGGCGCAGCCTCAGCCGAATTAAGGAAATCGGCAAGCAGGTGCTGGAGACGGCGCAGATGGCGATAGTACGTCGTAAAGTGAATGTGCAGCGTATCGGCGTACCAGTTTGGCGGCTGACCCGGCGTATCAAGCAGCACGTTGAGCACACGCTGCTGGGCCTGTGGCAGCGGAAATGTGCGCAGTCGATTGTACACTTTAGCGAGGCCGCCCTGGGCGTGCAGCCACGCGCTCCAAGGGTGCTCGGTTAGCAAACGCTGCGGGTGCTGTAGCAGATCTTGCACCCGCTCCGGGGTCCACTCGGGCATGCCATAGCTCCTGTTCTGGCTCCATTGACCTATTTCTATGCTAGGATAACAGCAGAAGCACCGTTTTTGTAGTGAGGACATCTGAATGAGCACACTTCCCCGGATCGGGCTGATCGGCCTGGGGGCCATGGGCGCGCCTATGGCTCAGCGGCTCCTTGAGGCGGGCTACCCGCTCACCGTCAATGTCTATCAGCGGCGCACTGCGGCCGAGGCCCTGGCCCGCCAAGGCGCGCAGATGGTTGAATCGCCGCGCGAGCTAGGCGCACGCAGCGATGTGGTCATCACCGTCGTGCCCGATGCGCCGCAGGTTGAAGAGGCGCTGCTCGGCGCAGATGGAGCCGCCCACACGCTTCAGCCAGGCAGCGTCTGCATTGACATGAGCACGATCTCGCCGGTGGCCACGCGCACGATTGCGGCAGCGCTGCAAGCGCGCCAGATCGCGATGCTCGACGCACCGATCAGCGGCGGCCCCTCACGGGCGGCCAGCGGCGAGCTAGCCATCATGATCGGTGGCGATGCGGCAGTTGTGGAGCGCTGTCGCCCGATCTTTGCTGTGTTTGGGGCCAAAATCACCCACGTCGGCCCGAGCGGCGCTGGCGAGGTGGTCAAGCTCTGCAACAATCTTGCGATCAGCATCATCGCCATGGCCAACTTCGAAGCGCTAGCGCTAGGCGTGGCCAACGGTGTTCCCGCCGAGACCGTGCGGGAGGTGCTGCTGGGCGCAACCGGGGCTAACTATCTGCTGGAGCGCTGGCTGCCAACCACCGTCGGCACCGGCGACTACAGCCAAGGCTTTGCCGCCGAGCTGCTGGCTAAAGACCTTGCGGCGGCCACCGCCACCGCCCGCGCTGCTGGGGTGCCGGTGCTCGCCGGCGCGCTCGCCGAGCAGATGTGGGTGCTGCAAAAAGGCCGTGCCCCGCGCCTAGACTATACCGCCCTCGCCACCTTCTATGAAGACGCGATCGGAGCGCCGCTGCGCACCGTCACCAGCGAGCACACACAGGAGTAAGCCTGGATAGCTGGTATAATCGATCACCTTTGTGACAGATCGCGACAGTAGGGAGTCCTGCATGAATCTGGTAGAAACAGGTCGACTGGAGACGCTCAAAGCGCTCAGCATCGTAGCCACCACCGATCCACCGGCCACATTCGCGTTGTTGGCCGATATTCTGCACACGCAACTCCACACGCGTACTGGATTCTGGTATCAGGACGCCGGTGGGTGGCGCGCCATCGACCCAGAGCTGCACAAACAGCAGCGGCTCCCAGCACAGCTCCCAGCCGCTATCAGCGCCCCGGCGCAGCTGGTGCGCAGCGCGCTGCCCGTGCTAGGCGACTGCCTGGCCATGCCCGCTGAGCACCAGCAGATGCTCACATTCAGCCCGCCGTTTGATCCTGGCGAGCTGAGCGCGCTCTGGCAAACCACGCTCCACGCGCTTGTCCAGGCGGTTCAGCGCAATCTCGCCAGCACCTTGCTGGCCGACAGCATCGATCAGGGCCAGCTGCTGCGCGCCGTGATCGACGAGCTGCCCGAGGGCGTGCTGGTCGGCGTAGCGCCGCACGGCAAGCTGATCATGGCCAACCGCGTCGCCGAGGAGCTGTGGGGCCACCCGTTCATCGAGGTTGACAGCGTGAGCGACTACTATCGCTACAACATCTTTGATATCAACGGCAGCGTGCGTGCGCCCGAGGAGAGCGGCATCGCCAAAGCGATCAGCACCGGGCAACCAGTGCTGCGCCAGGAGCTGCTGATCAAGCGCCCCGACGACACGATGCTGCCTGTTCTGGCCAATACATCACCAATCAAGGCCGAAAATGGTGCTATTATTGGAGCAGTCGTAGTTTTCCAAGATATCAGTGAGTGGAAGCGGCAAGAACATGATCGCGATAACGCCATCGCCGCCATCGCGCATGATCTAAAAAATCCGCTCACCACTATTCGTGGCAGCGCCGAGCTGCTGCTGCGCCGGGCGCGCAACGATAGCCGCCCCGAGCGCGAGCTGACCCGCCTCCGAACCATTATTGAGCAGGCCGATCGCATGCGCGACTTCCTGGGATCGCTCGTTGATGTTGCACGGCTCCACTCCGGTGAACTTCCGCTGATGCGCCATCCGCTCAACTTGGCCGAACTCGTCGAGCGCACAGTGACCGCGCTGAATAGCAGCTTTTCCAGACCACGGATCATCATGGATATCCAAACCAGCACCCCGATCCTCGCCGACCAGATCTGGATGGAGCGCGTCGTGGAAAACCTGCTCGATAACGCGTTGAAGTACAGCCCTGTCGAGACAAAAGTCTTTGTATCCCTCGTAGAACACGACACGAATTTGCGCCTACAGATCAAAGATCAGGGCATCGGCATCGAGCCAAGCGACATAGAGCGAATCTTTGAGCAGTTCGCTCGCGGCAGCAACAGCGGCTCGATCACCAGCGGCACTGGTCTGGGTCTCTACACTGTGCGCGCTGTTGTCCGCGCCCACGCTGGCAGGATCTACGCTGAGTCGGCGGGCCTAAATCAAGGGAGCATCTTTACTGTTGAGCTACCAACAGCCAACGCTGAGCCAGCTTAATTGCTGGCCCGGCAGCGCGCGTTGGAGCCTCAGCAACAAAGGGAGTTGCTTTGTGAGCAAGCATCCACACATTCTCGTTGTCGACGATGAGGACGCAATTGCCAATATGATTGCGGAGGCATTACGGGATGAAGACTATACTGTGCTGACCGCCTACGATGGACGCCAGGGCCTCGAGCTAGCCCGCCAGCACACGCTTGATCTCATCCTTACAGATGTGATGATGCCGTATCTCGATGGCCTCAAGATGGCCGAACTCCTGCTGCAAGAGTTTGGAGCAAAAACACCGCCGATTATTTTTATGAGCGCTGTCGATTGTCGCAATCAGATTCAGTCGCTCGGCACGTTCCTGTTTAAGCCGTTCACCCTAGAGACGCTGCTCGATGTTGTTGAAAGCCAGCTCGGCTAGGCTACTGCGGCAAACATACGCCCCACCAGTGCTGGTTGCCATCGCTCCAGGCCTTAGCTGTGGCGTAGATTTGCGCCCGCGCGTCGGTGATGGGCTGGTCGCGGTAGGGGTTCCAGGCCCCCGCCCAGGTGCTTGGCTGGTACTGAAAAAGGCCGGTGAGGCCACCGGGACCTTGGATCGTCGGAATACCTGAGGACTCGCACATCATCACCGCCCACATCGTCTCCACGCTCTCAGGGTACGGGTGCGTCGCACGGGCATCCTCCATCAACTGACGGTAGTCCTCGAGCGGGTCGGCGCTTGCTTCAGGCTGCCCAGAGGGAGTTGGCGCAGCAGCGCCTGCGCTTGGCTGTACGCTTGGCTGTGCGCTTGGCCGCGCCGCTGTTGGCCGAGGCACGGCACCAGCCACGCCTGACTCCGGCTGATGCACCTGCGCGAGAATTGGCCCGAGCGTTGGCAGGGCAGTCGCTGGTACGTCAGGCGTGCCACATGCCAGCAGCAACAGCCCACACAGCCCAACCACACCGTAGCGCAACCACTGTTTCACGACAGAACTCCCATGAAATTTCTCCACCACTACAGCTGTTTATTAAGCTCCTGAATACGCTGCTCGCGCTGCGCCTGCGCCACCTTGCGATCAAAGAAGCGCTGCAGCAGCGGGTGGCCCAGGCCGCCAAGGCGCAGCAGCACCCGACTCTGCCACGGCGCGGTAATCATAAAGCGGCCCTTCTGCACGCCGCGTACAACTGTGCGTGCGATCTGATCGACCGGCAGCGCTGGCAGTGCAGCCGCAAGCCGCGCTGTCTCCAGCGGCACAGCCTCTGGGGGTGCCTCGGCCACCTCACGGGTGAGCGCTGGCATAAAGATCAGGCTAGTCGCAATATTGTAGGGCTTCAGCTCCATGCGTAGGCTCTCCATCAGCCCACGCACAGCGAACTTGGTTGGCGCATAGGCGCTGTAGCCGAAGAGGCCAGTCATGGCCGCCACCGACGATACCGCGACGAGCGCACCTGCGCGCCGAGCGGTCATTGCTGGCAGCACCGCCTGAATCGCATACAGCGTGCCAAAGTAGTTGATGTCCATCAAGCGGCGGAAAGCCTGCTCATCGAGGGCTTGAAAATAGCCTGGCTGCAGCGCATCGGCGGCCGTGATCAGCACATCGCACGGGCCAGAGCGCCGGGTCAGATCACCAATCGCCTGCTGAACATCGGACTGCACAGCAACATCGGCGGTAACAATCTCGATCTGCTGGGCTTCTTTGCGCACCAGCGGGCGTAGCTCATCGGCCGCCTCGGACAATGGCTGGCGCTGGCGATCCAGCAGCGAGATGGATGCGCCGCGCTGCACAAGCCGCCGGGCAAGCGCTAGGGCGAGCGGACTCGCGCCACCGGTGATCAGCACATGTTTGTTTGCAAATCGCACTCAAGTAACCTTTCCTACACTGTCGAACTATGGACGTTTAGCTGTTGCTGATGCGCTTCACAGCCAGCATGGTAACATCGTCGAACGGGGGTCGCTCACCAGTGTGGGCGGCCAATCCAGCGCTGATCGCGTCAAGCAGCTCCTGGGTCGAGAGATTCGCGTGGGCCTTGATCGTCTCGATCAGTCGCTCTAGGCCCCACTCATCCATGACATCGTTGATCGACTCGGTCACGCCGTCGGTGTAGCACAGCAGCAGATCGCCTGGCTCAAGCATGGTCGCCGCCTCGCCAAGCGTCACCTCATCGAGCACGCCAAGCGCGATGCCCGGTGTGCGCAAGTGCTCGACCGTGCCACTGGCCGCCCGGTAGAGCAGCGGCGGATTATGGCCAGCACAGCAGTAGCGCAGCTCGCCACTCTCCGGATCGAGGATAGCATAGAACAGGGTCA
The DNA here is from genome assembly GCA_013538855.1 of Herpetosiphonaceae bacterium. GTDB lineage: Bacteria > Chloroflexota > Chloroflexia > Chloroflexales > Herpetosiphonaceae > OHK22. The sequence goes on along the minus strand of JABXJS010000206.1, from coordinate 9,578 downwards.
CGAACATATACGCCTGGCTATCGCGCACGATCCAGCGATTCGCGCGCTCCATCGCGCGGGCAGGCGAGGTGCCGTCCAGCGCCGAGGCGCGCACCAGCGAGCGGGCCAGGGCCATAAACAGTGCCGCCGGCACGCCCTTATCGGAGACATCGGCGATCACAAAGCCTAGCTCACCAGCCGCCGGGCCGCTGGTGAAGTGCCAAAAGTCGTAGAAGTCGCCGCCAACCTGGCGCGCCGAGCGCCACAGCGCGGCCGTATCCCAGCCGCTCAGCTGCGGCATCTGGGGCGGCAGCAGCGATGTTTGTAGCTCGCGCGCAACCGTGATCTCCTGCTCCAGATGCTGCCGCTCGGCCTCGGCGTGCGACAGCAGCGCGCCCTCGACTGCTGCGGCGATCTGGCCAGCGATGCCTGTGGCGATGGTGACCTGGCGCGGCATCCAGGCGGCGTCAACAGCGGCCTTATCGAGCAGCAGCACGCCGAGCGTGTTGGCGCGCGTGGTCAGGGGCAGCGCCAGCACAGCGCCATAGTCGCAGGCAGGCAGCAGCGTAGACTGCTCGAGCTTGGCCTTGTGCTCAAACGCCACCAGCTCAGGCTCACCGGCGTTGCGCACACTCTCCAGCAAGGCCAGCGCTGGATCGGCGCTGTCGTCGCTATGCAGCAAGCCCAGCTCCAGATCGGTGCGCCCCCACATAGCCGCAAGGCTCCAGGCGCGCTCGTCACGCTGCCAGAGCAAACAGAAGACGCGATCGCAGCCAAGCAGCAGGGCCAGCAGGCGCACCGCTGTATCGAGCAGCTCTTTGAGATCGGTGGTCCAGGCGATGTTCTCGGCTGCCTGCAGCAGAGCGTTCAGCACCCACGCCTCCTCCTGCTGGGCCGTGAAGATATTGGCGCTGTCGATGGCGATGGCGATCTGATCGGCGAGCGTCTGCAGCACAAACACATCGTTCTCATCGAACGCGCCGATGCGATCGCTCTGCACATCGAGCACGCCGAGCAGCTGTGTGCCAACGCGCAGCGGCAGCGCGATCTCAGCGGCGATGCCGGCCATATCGGCGATAAACAGCGGCTCCTGGGTCACATCGTTGACCAGCAGCGGCTCGCCGGTCTGCATCACATGGCCGACGATGCCCAGGCCAGAGGCGAGGCGCTGGCCCTGGCGCTGCCAGAAGGGGCTATCGGGATTGGTGCTGGCGCGAAAAAGCAGATCATCGGACTGACTATCGACGGTGAAGAGGTGCACCTGATAGTAGCCAAAGCTGGCCCGAATCCGCTGCACAATAATCGGCAGCAAGCGCTGGAGATCGAGGATGGCCGTAATCTGGCGGCTCACTTCGCTGATGATAGCGAGCTGGGTGGCGCGCTGGCGGGCAGCGGCGTACACCCGCGCCTTCTCAATCGCGGTGGCCGCCTGATCGGCGATCAGCGAGAGAATCCGCAGGTCCTCGGTGTCGAAGGCGTTGGGCAGGCGACTCTGGATGGAGATCGTGCCGATCACCTCGTCGCCGGTGAAGAGCGGAATATAGATGCCGGAGCGTGGCGGTAGGTCGGCCTGATAGGTTGGCCGCGCTGGCAGCTGACTCATCTCCTTGTCGAAGTCGTGGACAAGCAGCGAGCGGCCAGTGCGGCGCATCCAGCCGACTAGGCCGTGATCCTCGGGGACATTGACAACCAGCGGCGGCTCGCGGGTGCCCTCGTGAACGCGCACCTTCAGCTCGAACTGCTGGCCGTTGAACAAGCCGAGGCGAAAGTTGTGGGTATCGACCACCCGCGAGGCCTCGCTGTAGATCAAGTTGCACAGCGCATCGACATCAAGCTCGGCGCGAATAATCGCACGGCTGATGGCGTTGATCTGGCCCAGCTCAGCGACGGTGCGCCGCTGCAGGCCAAGCGAGCGCACACTGCGGCGCACCATCACCGCCGAGCCAACCAGCCCGCCAGCGGCCAGGGCGACCAGCTGCCACTCGAAGGTGCGCGCGATCTCGGCACCGACGACGGCCAGCGGCAGCGGCAGCACCTCGATCAGCAAGCTCGGCACAAGCGAGCGCGTGAGCACCTCGCCCACGCGCAGACTGGCATCCCAGAGATGGGCAAACACCCAGCGTGCGCCCTGCACCACCAGCACATAGCCGACGATCAGCCACAGCAGGCGCTGTAGCAGCGCGAGGTTGCTGACAAACGGCAACACAAGGCCCAGCGCCGCCGCGCGGCTGCCAGCCTCCAGGCAGCGGCGGGCCAGCAGCTCCTGCCAGCCGATCCAGTCGCGCGGCGGCTTGATCAGCAGGCCAGAAAGCAGCGCCAGCAGCAGCGCCACCGCTGGCGGATGGTGCAGCGCCACTGCCAGCAAGACCACACCGGCCAGACTCAGCGGCTGGCGTGAGCGATCGCGCACAGCGAATGCATCGAGCAGAAACACCAAGGCCCCGGCAACTGGCAGAACCAGGCCGGGGAACGTGGGGGGAAAGCCGACGGCGATGAGCAAACCGCCGCCCAGCGCAAAAATCCCGCCAGCCCAAAGCAGAGCTAGCAGGCGTCGTAGCGATCCAGACGCAGCGGACTGTGTCCCAAGCGACATCATGCAGCTACTCGGTCGTGGACGTGAGCGCCGCTAAGGCCTCTTCGCGAGTCCGATGAATCGTGAATATTTGAGTAAAGCCAGTTAGCGCGAACACCTCAGCCACCGCAGGCTGCAGGGCACACAGGCGTAGCTCGCCGTTGCTCGCCTTCAGCTCGCGCGCCAGCATCAGCAAAATGCGTAGGCCGCTGCTGCTGAGAAACGTCACGCCACTGAGATCGAGGATGATGCGCCGTCCACCGGCGTCGGCGGTCTCGCGAACAATTGTGGCCAGCGCGGGAGCGGCAGTCGCGTCGATGCGGCCTTGGACGGGCACAACCCGAACATCTTCGGGCAGGCGGGTGCCTACATGTTTGGACATACGCAGCTCATTCTCGCCAGTATCTGGATTAAAGCTAAACCGAACGTCGTCCATCATCCGCCCCATCAAATACAGTCCCAGCCCACCGGCCTCGCGGGTGTCGATTGATGAGACAAGGTCAGGCGGCGGCACGGTGTCGGGATCGAAGGGGACGCCGCGATCATAGAGCTGAATAATGAACTGATTGCCAACCCGCTGACAGACCAAGCGAACGTCACCGTGTTGGGCTTCGGAATAGGCGTGCTGGATGATATTGGTGGCAGCCTCATCGACTGCCAGCTCAATCTCCCAAGCTGTATGTTCGTTCAAGCCGTTATCGAGCGCCGTCTGATAGGCGAAGGCACATAGCTCAGACAACGATTCCAAAACGCCAGGCAGCTTTAGCTCTGCTGGGCCGGTGCTCATGATGTTTTCCTGCTCCACAGTTTTAGAAGCTCGCGACAGCTTCAACAAGATCGTCATAGACTTGGAAAAGCGGGGTAAAACCAGTCAGGTCGAAGACCTCGCGAATACGTGGTGGCAGGTTGGCGATGCGCACATCGCCGCGCTCGAGGTCGCTGAGCTTCCACTCACGAGCGCGCTTACGGGCCTCAATCAACACGCGCAGACCAGGGCTACTGATATATTCAAGCTCTTTGAGATCAAGCACAATGCGGTGCCGACCAGCGTCGAAGATCTCTTCGATTTTGCTGCTCAGCTCGTCTTTGGTGTCCGCCGCCAACCGTCCTTTGACGTCGATTACATCGACCCGATTGTACGCCTTATGCGTGATGTCCATGCAGTGATCCTCCTGATTTGCGCTAGTCCTGACGGGGCGTATCCCGTCGAACTCTCATTATACCAGAAGCGGAAATTGGCTCAGGAGGGCCGTAGCGGCTGGAGGATGCGCAGTGAGGCGAGGGCGGCCTCGTGCACGTACTGGTCGGTGTCAAGCAGCGCGTCGGTGAGGTGCTGAATAACCGCAGCGGTGGCGGCGATTGGACCGAGGTGGCCGAGGGCGGTTGCGGCCGCCTCGCGGGCGTAGGCATCGGCATCCTGCAGCACGACCAGCAGGCCATCGATCACGCTGGCATCAGCCATCACTGTGCCAAGCTGGGTCAGCACCATGCAGGCCGCCGAGCGCACAAAGGGGTCTTCGTGGAACAGCGCGGTGACGAGAACTTCGCGGTAGGCGCTGTCGGTGTAGGCCTCGCGCTGCATGCCCACCGCACGCGCCGCTGCATAGCGTGTGCCAACATCACGATCCTGCAGGGCCACCAGCAGCAGGCGCTGACGGCGCTGCGCAGAAAGCTGTGCGCGACTTGCGCCAAGCTGCCGTGCGGCAGCGGCCCGCACATGCGCCGAGTGATCATCAAGCGCATCGCTAAGCTGGGTTAGCTCGGCCTCGTTGAAATTGCCGCCACGCCGGTTCAGGCTCTGGATGGCGGCATAGCGCGTCTGCCACGATGGCTCATTGAGCAGCTGGCGTAGCTCGACAAGCTCACCAGAGAAGCGATACTCATCAAGCTCATCGCGCAGGGTGGTGCGAAACCACTCGCCGTTGACATCGCCTAGCTCCTGCAGCAGATAGGGCACCACTTCAAGCTTAAGGATAATCTGCTCCAGGGTAGCGCGCTGCTTTGCCGAACGCTCCAGGCGCTGCCAAAGCAGCTGGTGCTGGTAGCGCAGCGAGACAGCGTTATGAATGAGAAAGGCGGTGGCCTGATTGCGTGTCAGCTCGCCCAGGGTTTGCACTGCCTCCAGCGGATCATAGGTAAAGTGCTCGAAAAATGGCTCCATGACTCGCGACGCTAGCAGCAGAAAGAGCCGCTCGGTGCCAAACAACGCCGCCTCTTGGCGTGGACGGCGAATAAAGCGCTGAAAGCGGCGCTGAACCTCGGCGCGCCATGTGGATACATCAAACATTGTCACGATTCCTAAACATCCGAGAAGGCTGGTATGGTCAGTATACTCCCCTTTACGACCTAGTGGGCACAGCCATAAGTACTATTTTGTCTCCTCGGTGATAATACGGCGCAGCCCAGCGACATCGAGCACAATCACGTGGCCTCGCGCCAGCTCCACCAGGCCCTCCGTCGCCATCTGACGCAGCGTGCGGCTAATGATCTCGCGCACCGTGCCGGTGTGGGCGGCTAGCTCCTGGTGGGTTAGCTCGGCGGTGCCGTCGGCGGCCTCCTGCAAGAGAATGCGCGCCAGCCGCTCGCGCACCGTGCGAAAGGCCAGGTCCTCGAGCAGCACCGCCAGATCACGCACCTGCGCGGCTAAGTCGCGCAGCAGCACCAGCGCTACATCGGCGTGCTGGGCCAGCAGCGGCGGCAGCGCAGCAGCTGGCAGGTGCAGACAGCGCAGCGGAGCCATTGCCCGCGCGGTGGCCGGCGCAGGGCCAGCATCCACAAACGGCACAACATTAAACAGCTCGCCAGCACCAGCAACATCAAGCACCTGCTCGCGTCCGTCTGGGGCCGTGCGTGATAGCCGCACCCGTCCTTCAAGAATAAGGAAGAGACCATAGGCGACATCGCCCTCGTAGACAACAAACTGACCAGGACGAAAGTGCTGCTCGTCCAGAGCAGCCGCCAACGCTTGCAGCGCCTGCCCCGATAGACCAGCAAACAGAGGCAGTTGTTTGAGTTCTTTGAGCACATTGGGCATAGACAATCCTCCGTGTGGGCCTGCACCAGTGTAGCACCAATTGTGATAAGATGTGCAAGCTAGTAACATACACACTGAGGATTGTGGGCTATGACAAAGAAAACTGTGCTTGTGACAGGTGGTTCCGGCTTTCTCGGCATCAACCTGATCCGCTACCTCTATGAGCGAGACTACGCCATTGTCTCTTTCGATATTGAGCCATTCACGTACCCCGATATGCGCGACAAGATTAAGGTTGTGCAGGGCGATATCCGTGATGTGGCCGCGCTGGATAAGGCCCTCAAAGGCGTCGATCAAGTTGTGCACTGCGCAGCAGCGCTGCCGCTGTACAAGCCAGCCGATATCTACTCAACCGATATCGACGGCACACGCAATGTGCTCGATGTCGCGCAGCAGAACGGCGTCGAGCGCGTCGTCTATATCTCGTCGACAGCAGTGTATGGCATTCCCGATCACCACCCGCTGCGCGAGGAAGACATGCTCGATGGCGTTGGCCCCTATGGCAAGGCCAAGGTGATGGCCGAGTACGCCGCCCTCGAGCGCCGCGCCAAGGGCCAAGTTGTGCCCATCCTGCGCCCGAAGTCGTTCATCGGCCCCGAGCGCCTGGGCGTGTTTGCGCTGCTCTACGATTGGGCGCTCGACGGCCATAACTTCCCCATGATCGGCAGCGGCAAAAATCGCTACCAGCTGCTCGATGTCGAGGACCTGTGCGAGGCGATCTATCTCTGCCTCACGCTGCCCGCCGCGGTCGCCAACGATACCTTCAACGTCGGCGCGAAAGAGTTCGCCACAATGAAGGAGGACTACCAGGCCGTGCTCGACTACGCCGGCTATGGCAAGAAGATCGTTGGCTCGCCAGCCTGGCCAGCCATCTGGACGCTGCGCCTGCTGGAGGCGCTGCACATCTCGCCGCTCTATAAGTGGGTCTATGAGACTGCCTCGAAAGATTCGTTTGTGTCGATCGAGAAGGCCGAGAAGGTGCTGGGCTGGCAGCCCAAGTACTCCAACCAAGATGCGCTTATCCGCAACTTCAAGTGGTATATCGAGAACCGCAACTCGTTTGAGAACGCCTCGGGCATCTCGCACCGCGTGCCGTGGAAGCAGGGCGTGCTTGGCCTGATGAAGAAGGTTTTCTAAACCACCGCGCATACCATCCACCCTCAGCAGATAGCCCCGCCAGCGTCACGTGCGCGAGCGGGGCTATTGCAATTTAGGGTCGAGCATCAGCGCTGGCCATCGGCGGTGCCAGCAGGTCGCCCAGCCAGCTTGACCTGGACGCTGCCAGGGCGCTCCACAGTGAGCAGGCGCACATCACTGCTTGCTCAGCGACGGTGTCGCCGTGGCCGTCGGCGTCGCACTGGTGGCGGTAGCGGTTGCGGTGACAGTCGCCGTTGCCGTCGCCGTGAGCGGCTGGGGCGTTGGTGTCGCCGTCGGCGGAATGGGCGTGGCCAGCGGATTGATCAGCTTGGATGTGATCACCGGTAAAAACAGCACCGCCGTCAATGCAGGGCCACTCGTTGGCGTCGCCGTCGGCTGCGGCGTGCTCGTGGCGGTCGCCGTCGGCTGCGGCGTGCTCGTGGCGGTCGCCGTTGGCGTGGCGGTTGTGGTTGGCGTTGGTGCAGCGGTGCAGGTGTTGAGCAACAAGCTCACGCTGCTGCTGATCAAGCCAGGCAAGACGATATCAGCACGCCCATCCGCGTTGAAGTCGCCGACACCAAGGCTGCGGCTAGGCTGACCGCTGCCGGATACCTGCACAGCGCCGAAGGTGCCATCGCCCTGCCCGCTGAAGATGCCGAGCTGTGAGCTACTGCTCGTATTGACCAGCAGATCGAGCGTCCCATTGTTGTCCAGATCGCTCACGAGAACCCCGATCACACTGGCCACAGCTGCGAGCGTGCCCCCGCTGCTTAGGCCCCCAACACCATCGCCGAGCAGTACCGACACTGTGGCGGCAGAGCGGTTGGCCACCGCCACATCGCCGCGGCCATCGCGGTTGAAGTCGCCAACGCCCAGCAGCGCCGGGCCAGCGCCAACCGCAACCGTTGTCGGCGCGCCAAAGCTGCCACTGCCGCTGTTGGGGAATACGCTGAGCGTGCCAGCCACGCTGTTGGACACCACAAGCTCGGGCGCACTATCGCGGTTAAGATCAAGGCTGACGATGCCAAACGGGCTGCTGCCGGTCGCATACGTCGCCGCAGCGCCAAAGGTGCCATCGCCTGCGCCCAAGCGCACGGTGATCGAGTTAGCGTTGAAGTTGGCGCTAGCCCAGTCGAGCGCGCCATCGTCGTTGAAGTCGGCCACCACCAGCTTGTTCGGGCCAACGCCAGTGGCGTAGCTGGTTGGCGTAAAGCCGCCTGCGCCGTTGTTAAGCAGCACGGTGGCGCTGTTGGAGTTGTAGGCCAGCGCCAACAGATCAACATTGCCATCGTGGTTGAAGTCGCCAGCGGCCAGATCGCTCGGCTGTACGCCAACAGCAACTGTGCCGCCGCCAGCAAAGCCGCCGCTGCCATCGCCATACTTGAACTGCACATTATTGTTGGTCTGGCTCGGCACGGCAAGATCGAGCTGGCCATCGCGGTTCAGGTCTGCGACAGCGGCAGCGTACATATTGGCGCTGAAGGTTGTCGGCACACTAGTGAAGGCATAGGCCGCGCAGTCGCGCACCGTTGTGTTGAGCAGCACGGCGATAACATTGCCCTCATTGGAGGTCGCAATATCGAGCAGCCCGTCGCGGTTGAAGTCGGCGAGGGTTGGAGCACGCGGGACAAAGCCAGCGGGAAACGATCCGCTGCTGCTGAACACGCCGTCGCCAGCGCCCTGGAGCACCACAACACCGTTGAGGTTGGCGATGACGAGGTCAAGCGCGCCATCGCGGTCAAGGTCAGCTGTTGCCAGCCACTCGGGAGTTGCGCCAACGGTATACAGCACCGGAGCCGCAAAGCCGCCGCTGCCGTTGTTGAGCAGCACCGCAACCTGGCCGGTATTTTTAATCGCAATCGCCAGATCAGTCGCGCCATCGCGGTTCCAGTCGCCGCTGATTGGGCCGTAGGGCTGCCCAGGCAGGCTGTAGGATGTAGCGCCAGTGAATGTGCCGCTGGACTGGCCCTGAGCGATAACCACAGCGGTGCCAGAGTAGTTGGTCATGGCGATGTCGAGCTGGCCGTCGCCGTTGAAGTCGGCGAGCGCTGAGCCGTAGCCGCCTGCGCCGACGGTGTTAAGCACAGGCGCAGCAAAGCCGCCGCTGCCATCGCCAAACAGCACGCCAACGTTGTTGGTCGCGAGCAGGCCAGTGACGATCAAATCTTGGTTGCCGTCGTGGTTGATGTCGGCAATCGAGACCTGCTCATTGGCCCCAATGGCGGGCACAGTGGTTGTCGGGGCAAAGGTGCCGTCGCCAATGCCAAGCACAATCGACATGCTCGAGCCAGCAAAATTGACGCTGACTAGATCGTCAATCGCGTCGTGGTTCAGATCGGCCACCTGCACATACACCGGAAAGCCGGCAGACGGATAGTTGGCCGCCGTAGCAAAGGTGCCGTCGCCGACGCCAAGAAACACATTCAGCTCATCGGTGCTGCGCGAGGTGTTGACCACATCGACAATGCCGTCGCGGTTGAAGTCGCCGGTGGCGAGAAACGCGCCATTGCCTGTGCCGGGGTAGGTCACTGGCGCAGCAAAGCTGATCGTAGCCTGCGGCAGCGCGTGCACTGCGGTCTGGCGCAGCAGGCTACTCAGGCTGCCAAGCACAAGTAGGCCGATAACGAGTGGCGGGATTCGTGTGCGCATATACTGGACTCCTTGTTCATTGAGCGGTTGCTGCTGGGAGCATAGAGCAGCAGCGTGTTCAAATCGTGAACATCCGCAGCGCGCAGCACAGCGCCGCGCTGGCCATCACGCCTGGTGCGCACACAGGCGGGCGGCACGGGCGTGACCAAACCACGGCGCAGACACCAGCGCCGCACCGACCGCCCAGCAGCCACTGGCCTGCTTTCT